>NZ_CAKUCL010000100.1 GCF_934643405.1 uncultured Actinoplanes sp. | reverse complement strand
GGGCGGCGGGCCGCTCAGATCGCCTCGGCGGGGGCCGCGGGCAGGCGGGGCGGGCGGTTCTCGTACGGCGTGGACAGCACGACCGTGGTGCGGGTGGTGACGTTCGCGGCGGTGCGGATCTCCTGGAGCAGCCGTTCCAGGTCGGCGGGACTCGCCACCCGTACCAGAAGCATGTAGAAGTCCTCGCCCGCCACCGAATAACACGAGTCGATCTCGGCGAGGTGGGCGAGCCGCTCGGGCGCGTCGTCCGGCTGGGACGGGTCGAACGGGCGGATCGCCACGAACGCGGTCAACGGCAGCTGCAACGCCTCGTACGAGACCCGGGCCGTGTAGCCGGCGATGACCCCCCGCTGCTCGAGCCGCCGGACCCGCTGGTGCACCGCCGACACCGACAGGCCCACGCGTTCGGCCAGGTCGGTGTAGGACAGACGGCCGTCGGCGGTCAGGGCGGCCACGATCGCCCGGTCGATCTCTTCCACGCGGGCAACCCTATCGAAGCCGATACGGGACTACAGCGCGCGACTGATGACCAGCCGCTGGATCTGGTTCGTCCCCTCGACGATCTGCAACACCTTGGCCTCGCGGAACCACCGCTCCACCGGGTGATCCGCCACGTACCCGGCGCCGCCGAGCACCTGCACCGCGTCGGTGGTCACCCGCATCGCCACGTCGGTCGCGAACAGCTTCGCCTTCGCCGCCTCCACCGAGAACGGCCGGCCGGCGTCCTTGAGCCGGGCCGCGGCCAGCAGCAGCGCCCGGGCCGCGGACACCTGCGTCGCCATGTCGGCGAGCAGGAAACCCAAGCCCTGGAACTCGGCGATCTTCCGGCCGAACTGCTCCCTCTCCTTCGCGTACGCCACCGCGTAGTCCACGGCGGACTGGGCCAGACCCACCGCGCAGGCCGCGATGCCGAGCCGCCCCGCGTCGAGCGCCTCCATCGCGATCGTGAACCCGCCGCCCTCGGCCCCGATCAGGCGGTCGCCGCCGATCCGGGCGTCGTCGAGCACGATCTGCGCGGGGGCGGACGCCCGCAGCCCCATCACGCGTTCCGGTTTCTGCGGCTCGATCCCCGGGGTGGCCGCGTCGGCGAGCAGGCACGAGATGCCGCGGGCGCCGGCCCCGCCCGTACGGCAGAAGATGTTGTAGAAATCGGCGTGGCCGGCGTGGGTGATCCAGGCCTTGGTGCCGGTGACCACCCAGTCCTCGCCGTCGCGCACCGCCTTGGTGCTCAGATGGGCCGCGTCGGAGCCGCCCTGGGGCTCGGACAGGCAGTAGGCGCCGAGCAGGTCGCCGCCGAGCATGTCGGGCAGCATCTTGCGCTGGCGCTCGCTGCCGTGGGCGTACACCGGATAGCAGGCGAGGGTGTGCACGCTGACCGCCTCGGCGATGGCCAGCCAGCTGCCCGCCAGGATCTCCAGCACCTGCAGGTACACCTCGTAGGGCTGGCCGGAGCCTCCGTCGGCCTCCGGGTAGGGCAGGCCGAGCAGCCCGGAGCGGCCCAGGGTGCGCAGCACCTCCCGCGGGAACTCGCCGCGCGCCTCGAAGTCGGCGGCCCGCGGGGCGAGCTCGCCGGCGGCCAGCTCGCGGGTCAGCTCCAGCAGGTCGTGGGCCTCGTCGGTGGGGAGGATGCGGTCAACCGTCACGCCCCCGAGCTTAACGAACGTTTGGGTGCCGACGGAATATGGGCCACGTCGCTATGGTGTCCGGGTGACCGTACCGCCGCTGCTCGCCGTCGACGCCCCCAGCCTGTACTTCCGCGCCTTCCACGGCATCCCGGAGAAGGCCGGGCGCACGCCCGCCGGTGAGCCGGTCAACGCGATCCGCGGCTTCATGGACATGCTCGCCCAGCTGATCCGCACCCGGCACCCGGACCGGGTGGTGTGCGCGCTGGACGCGAGCTGGCGACCGGCGTGGCGGGTCGCGCTGGTGCCGTCGTACAAGAAGCACCGGGTCGCCCACGGCGACGTCGAGGAGGTGCCGGCCGCGCTGGTGCCGCAGATCCCGGTGCTGCTGGAGGTCCTCGCCGCGGTCGGCGTCCCGGCCTTCGGCGTCGAGGGGTACGAGGCGGACGACGTCCTCGGCACCCTCGCGGCGACCCAGCCGGCCCCGGTCGAGGTGGTCTCCGGCGACCGCGACCTGTTCCAGCTCGTCGACGACGAGCGTGGCACCCGCCTGCTGTACTGCGGCCGGGGCGTGGCGAAGCTGGAGGACGCGGACAACGCCCTGGTGGAGGCCAAGTACGGCGTGCCGGCCCGGTGGTACGCGGACTTCGCTGCCATGCGGGGCGACCCGAGCGACGGCCTGCCCGGCGTGCCCGGCGTCGGCGAGAAGACGGCGGCGCGCCTGGTCACCCGGTACGGCGGGGTGGACGCGATCCTGGCGGCGCTCGACGACCCGGCGGCCGGGTTCGCGCCGGGGGTGCGCACCAAGCTGGACGCCGCGCGGGACTACCTGGCCAAGGCTCTGCCGGTGTGCCGGGTCGCGCGGGACGTCAAGCTGCCGGAGTTCGACGCGACCATGCCGCGCTCGCCGAAGGATCCGGACGCCCTGCTGGCGCTCGCCGAGCGGTGGAACCTGGCGAGTTCGGCCAAGCGGCTCGTCGACGCGATGGCCGGCTAGGGCAGCAGGCCGAGCTGGTAGGTCTGCGCGGTGCCGCCCAGGCCGAAGCTGGTGTTGGGCTCCTCGTGGACCAGCTGGAAGCCGGCCTTGAGGTACAGCCGCCGCGCCGCGGTCAGCAGGTCGATGGTCCACAGCCGCAGCCGCGCGTAATCGGCGCCGCGGGCGAACTCGACACACTCGTTGATCAGCTCGGCGCCGAGGCCGTGGCCGCGCGCGGCCGGATCGACCAGCAGGACCCGCAGCACCGCGGTGTCGTCCCCGCCGTCGACGCAGAGGACCGAGCCCACCCGGCGGCCGTCGAGCTCGGCGATCCAGCCCGCCTCCCGCGCCGGATCGTGGCCGGCCGCGAAGTCCGCCATGATCCGGGCCGCCAGCGCCTCGAACGTGGGGTCCACGCCGTACTCCCGGGTGTAGATCTCGCCGTGCGCCTGCACCACCCAGCCGAGGTCCCCCGGCCGGCCCAGTTTTCTGATCACCTCGCGCCCCCTCTACTGAAACACTCGTTTCAGTAGGGATGATAGCCACATGGACCGCCGGACTCAATTGCTCGACCTCGCCTATGCGTACGTGTGCGAGCACGGCATCGGCGAGGTGTCGCTGCGCCCGCTCGCCGCGGCGATCGGGTCGAGCCCGCGCGTGCTGCTGTTCCTGTTCGGCAGCAAGGACGGACTGATCCGGGCGCTGCTCGCCAAGGCCCGCGACGACGAGGTGGAGCTGCTCGGCCGCCTCTCCCCCGCCGCCGGCCTGACCCCCGCGGCCCTGGCGATCTGGGACTGGCTGTGCGACCCCGGGCATCGTCCCCTGCTGCGGTTGTGGGTCGAGGCGTACGGTCGGTCCCTCGTCGACACCACGGGACCCTGGGCCGGGTTCGCGTCGTCGACCGTGACCGACTGGCTGGACCACCTGGCCCGGTCGCAGCCCGCGGACGAGCGGGACACCCCGCCGGGGCTGGCCCGGCGCACGGCCGTGCTCGCGCTGCTGCGCGGCGCCACCATCGACCTGCTGGCCACCGGCGACGTGACCCGGACGACGGCCGCCGTCCGCAGCGCCCTGACGTAGCCGCGTCACAACACGGCCCCCTGCCCGGTCCAGGTCCCGGAACCGTTCGAGGAAAGGGGACGCGATGCGGATCGCGGTGGCCGGTGGCACCGGCTGGGTCGGCAGGCCGGCTGGTGCGGCTGGCCGAGGGACCGCCCGTCGGGCGGGCTGCCGAGCTCGCCGGGCCGCCGGTGCTGAGGATGCCGGCGGCGACCCGGCGGGTGGCGAAGGTGCGGGGCCCCCGCGCAAGCTGGTCCTGGGCATGCCGTGGCCGTCGGCCGCGGGTCTGGCGATGGCCACGGGCGGCCTGCTGCCCACGGGTGCGGGACCGCGCGGCACGATCCGGTTCGATCAGTGGCTGGCCGGGCAGGCCAGGGCCGGAGCGGCCCGCTGAGAGATGCCCGGGGGGCGGTCGTCAAGGGCCGGACAAAGGCCGCCACCGGACCGCGGCGGCCATCAAGTCACGATTCACGCGCGTGACTCCGCCGGCACCGATGAGTGCCGATGGGCTTCGAGCACGTCGTAGGTGGCGGCGACCAGAGCGATCACCACGAAGCCGACGGTCACCCACAGGGCGGACCGGAACGCCGCGGCCCAGTCCCCGCCGTTGCCGGCCAGCCGGGCGAAGAACAGCGCGCCGACGGCCGCGATCCCCACCGCCGTGCCGATCCGCTGGCCGGTCTGCAGCACGGCCCCGGCACTGCCGGCCCGGGCGACCGGCACCTCGGACAGCGTCAGCGCCTGGTTCGGGCTGATCACGAACCCGCTGCCCAGCCCGGCCAGCAGCAACGGCAACGCGGCCGCCCAGCCGGCGCCGGCGCCGGGGACGGCGCCGGGGACGGCGCGCAACGCCAGGTCGGTGGCGACCAGCCCGGCCGCGACGGCGACCAGGCCGCCGGCGACCAGCGGCCGGCCGAAGCGGGCGACCATCCGGCCGCCGACCGCCGACCCCGCCGCCGACCCGACCGCGAACGGCGTGATGGCCAGGCCCGCCTCCAGCGCCGTGTAGCGCAGACCCGACTGCAGGTACAGCGTGTAGATGAAGAAGATGGTGGTGAAGCCGGCGAAGTAGAACAGGCCGATCAGCGCGCCCAGCGCGTACGAGCGGACCCGGAACAACGAAAGGTCGATCACCGGCGTACGGTCGCGGCCGAACCGCCGTTCCCATCCCACGAACCCGGCCAGCAGCGCCACCGCCACCGGGATGAGCAGCCACTTCGCCGTGCCGTGCCACTCCCGTTCCTGGACCAGCGGCAGGAGCAGCACCACCACGCCCACGCCGAGCAGCACCACCCCGACCGGGTCGAGGGTCTCGGAGCGCCGCGACGACGACGACCGGGCCGGGATCCACAGCCGGGCCAGGACCACCGCGGCGATCCCGATCGGCACGTTGATGAAGAAGATCCACCGCCACCCCTGCGCCGGCCCCATCAGCGCGATCAGCAGGCCGCCGAGCAGCGGCCCGATCGCCGTGGAGATGCCGATCGTGGCGCCGAGCAGCCCGAACGGCCGGCCCCGCTCGCTGGGTTCGAACAGCTGCTGGATCAGCCCGGACACCTGCGGGTTCACCACGCCGGCCGCGGCGCCCTGGATCAGCCGGGCCACGATCAGGAACAGGGCGCTCGGGGCGAACCCGCAGGCCGCGCTGGCCAGCGTGAACACCACCACGCCGGCGATGAAGACGTTGCGGCGGCCGCGGGCGTCGCCGAACCGGCCGGCCGGGACGAGCAGCAGGCCGAACGTCAGCGCGTACCCGGAGAGCACCCACTGCAGCTCGCCGGGGCTCAGGTGCAGCTCGTCGCGGATGGACGGCAGGGCCACGTTGACGATGCTGACGTCGAGCAGGGTCATGAAGCCCGCGACGAGGGCGACGGAGATCGCCCTCCAGCGGTGGGGTTGCGGATTCACGGTCGAGCGTTGCCCAGCCGGGGACACCGCAAACTAGTTCCAGAGCGCCACCGGGGACGAGGCGTCGGGGATCAGCAGTTTCGGGACGCCGGTGCCGTCGGACGGCACCGACCAGACGTCGGACGAGCGCTGACCACGGCGTACGGCGTACATGACCGTGGAGTTGCCGGACCAGGCGGCCTGATCGTCGATGCTGCGGGTCTCGGCCAGCGCCGTACGGGAGCCGGAGCGCAGGTCGAGCACCGACAGCCGCCACCCCCGGGCCGGGTCGCCGCCGATGGCCTCCTTGAAGGCCAGGCGGGTGCCGTCCGGGGACAGCGACGGGCACTCGACGTTCGTGGCGAGCGTGCGCACCGTACGGGCGGAGACGTCGCCGGCGACCAGCATGCGCGTGCCGCCGGTCGACATCGTCGCGTAGAAGTGCTGGTCGTCGACGAAGGTGACGCCCCAGAAGTTGAGGTCGGCCGCCCGGTAGGGCCGGCCGTCGCGGGTCACCGCGAACGTCTCGAGCGTGTCCACGGTCTCGCCGGTCGCGACGTCGAGCATGCCCACCCGGGTGGAGAACTTGCCGCCGTTGTAGCTGTCGCCGGTCACGAACACCGTCCACGACAGCACGTGCCCGCTCGGCGACACGCGCGCCCGGTTCGGCACGCCGACCAGCGGATACGTGTCCCGCACGCCGAGCCGGGAGTCGAGCACGGCCAGCTGGTACGTGGCGAGCGGGCCGTCCGGCCGCAGGCATATCCCGGTGCCGGCGGCGGCATAGACCCGGTCGCAGTCAAGGGCGGATTGCGTACGGGGACCGGTCGTGTCCGTCCGCGCGACGGTGGCCGCCCGTCCGTAGCCGGCCTCGGCGGTGTTGCGGAACAGGATCCGGTCCCCCGGGCCGGCGTCGACCGTGGCGGCCGCCGCCGGCGCCGCGTCCCGGCGCCCGGCCACCAGCACGTACCCGGCGGCCACCGCCACCAGCACGAAAGACAGTGCTCCGGCCAGCACCGCACGTTGTCGCCGAGTCATCGCGCCACCACCCGCGTACGAAGGAGAAGCACAGCCGAACCGCCCAGGGTGACCACCGCGGCGACCGCGGCGGCGTGGATCGCGCCCGCCGCGTCCCACCGCTGCCAGGCCGCCCCGAACAGCACCGAGGACACCAGGTACGCCAGGGCCTGTCCGGTCTGGATCAGGGCGAGCCCGGTGGTGCGGATCTCCGCGGCCAGCAGCGGGCCGGCGAACGCCATCAGCACGCCGTCGGTGGCCGCGTAGAAACCGCCGTACAGCAGCAGGACGGTGATCAGGGCGGGCAGGCCGCCCCAGGAGGTGCCGAGCAGCAGGTAGACGGCCAGCAGCGCGGCGTAGCCGCCGAGGAAGACCTTCGCCCGGCCGACCCGGTCGGCCAGGGCGCCGAGCGGCACCGCGAGAACCAGGTACGCGAGGCTGGTGCCCACCGCCAGCAGCGGGAACCAGCCGGTGGCGAGGTTCTCCCGGCGCTGCAGCAGCAGGTAGACGAAGCCGTCGCCGATGGTGGACAGGCCGAGCAGCGCGGCGGCGGCCAGCAGCGTGCGGACGCCGCGGTCGCGCAGCTGCCGCAGATCCGGACGCCGCGCCGGGGACGGCGAGGGCGCGGCGTGCTCGCGCACGTGCAGGACCAGGACCAGCACGCCGATCAGCGCGATGCAGCCGCTGGCCACGAACACCGCGTCGAACGCCTGCCCGGAGGCGGCCAGCACGGCCAGCGCCACGAGCGGGCCGGCGAACGCGCCCGCGCTGTCCATCGCCCGATGCACCCCGAACGCCCGGCCGAGGTCCTCGGCCGGGGTGGACAGCGTGATCAGCGCGTCCCGGGGTGCGGTGCGCAGACCCTTGCCCGCCCGGTCCGCGATGATCACCGCGCTGAGGGCGGGGATCGACGTACCGGCGGCGAGCAGGCCGGCCTTGGCCACGGCGGACAGGCCGTAGCCGAGGCCGGCGACGAGTTTGCGCCGCCGCACCCGGTCGGCGACGTAGCCGCCGGCCAGGCGCAGCAGCGCGGTCGCCCCCGTGTAAAGCCCGTCGACCACGCCGTAGACCGCGGGCCCCAGGCCCAGGCCGACGACGAGGTAGAGCGGCAGCACGGCCGACACCATCTCGCTGGACACATCGGTGATCAGGCTGACCGTGCCGAGCGCGAGGACCGTGCCGGCGATCCGCTTGGTGCGGTCGGCACCGCCCGCCGGGCGATCCACGGAGGCGAGGTACATCCGCTCAGTTCCAGACGTCGGTGATCGGCGAGACGCTCGCGGCGCCGCCGAGCGCGCTCAGCCCGTACGCGGTCTCGATGGTCCGCAGGACCGTGTAGTGGGTGATCTTGGTGGAGGACGTGCCGATCTTCACGTGCGCCCCGACGAACGACGTGTGGATGTGGTTCAGCGAGGACGAGTTGTCCTCGTCGAACGTGGTGATCAGCAGGCTGTTGTGCGTCTTGGCCCACTGCGCGTACGCGTCCAGATGGTTCTTGAGCCAGGTGTTGCCGGTGGAGATCGAGCAGTCGTGCATGTCGTTGCACATGTTCGGGGTCACGAACGACACGGTCGGCAGCGAGGCGTAGTCGGCGCTGCCCGGGAAGCTCGCGAAGGTCAGATTGCTGGCGGCCGGCACGTTGCTGAAGTCGACCCAGCTGTTGTGCTTGCGCCGGTAGGTGCCGCTGGAGCAGCCGGTGTAGCCGTTCGACGGCATCGACTCGGAGTAGCCCTTGAACGAGTACCCGCCGGCGATCAGCTGCGCGCCGAGGTTGCCGGCGCTGAACGTCTTCGGGCAGTCGTCGTTGGTCACCCCCTGGGTGGAGCCGGAGAACAGGGCGATGTAGTTGGGCTGGCTGGGGTGGGTGATCGCGTAGGACTGCGAGAAGCTCGTGCCCTGCGCGGCCAGGGACTGGAAGTAGGGAGCGCTGGACGCGGTGATCTGCGAGCTGGCCTTGTTCTCGAACATCACCAGGACGATGTGGTCGAACTTGGGCACACTCGTAGCCGCCTGGGCCTGCGGGGCGGCGGCGGTCAGGCCGGCGCCGAGCAGGGCGAAGGTCGCGGTGGCGACCAGGAAACGCCGTACGGACATGACGGCATCGTCGCGAGGCGGACGAAAACGGTCATGCCCGTCACGTTGCGAAGAGATGAACGATAGAGGTCTGTCGATCGCCGGCCGTTACGGCGTGCGCCGCCGGCGGGCGAGCAGGAACACCACGGCACCGGCCGCCGCCAGCGCCACGACGATCCAGATCCACGCCTTGGAGGAGCCGCCGTCCGCCTCGTCGGCGCTGGCGGCCGGGGCGAGGCTCGGCGTGGAGGTCGTGGCGGCGGTGCTCGGCGGTGCGGTGCTCGGGGCGGCGCCGGACGGCGCGGCCGGGGCCTTCGGTCCCGGCTTCAGGGTCACCAGCGGCGCCGGGTTGTCCGGTTCCGGCTGACCCGGCTCCTGGATCTCGATCCAGCGCGAGACGTCCCCGTTCCCGTACGTCTCCACGGTCTTGAACGACAACCGCGTCTCGCCCTCCGGCAGCTTCGCGATCTTGACCTTCCACTCGGCGTCGGCGCCGATCCGCAGCGCCTTGCCGCTCACCGTGAAGCCGTCCGGATTCTGCCGGAACGTCCAACCGGCCGGCGCCTTGACCAGCGTGACGCTCGCCGGCGCGATGCCCTCCGGCAGCACCACCCGCTCCGACGCGATACCGGCCTGGTCGTTCTCGGCCTCGCCGTGGAAGGTGAGCGTGACGTCCCGCGCCCCCGCGGTCGTCTTGTCCGCCGAGACCTCAACATGCGCGAGGGCGGGACCCGCCGCCAGCGCCAGCGTCAATCCGGCGAGCACCGTCACCGTCGTCACCCGATACCGCACCCGAGCCGCCCTTCGTCGATGTTCCCGCCCACCGGTCGTCCCCGGCGTCCGGAAAGTTCCCGATCTAGTCTGATTGACCATGACGAGCTTCGTGGTGGTAGGGGCGGGGTGGCGCGCCGAGATGTTCTGGCGTCTCGCCGAGGCGGTTCCGGGGCTGCGGTGCCTGGGCGCGGTGGTGCGCAGCCCGCGCGACCTGCCGGTGCCCACCTTCGCCTCGCTGGACGACGTGCGGCCCGACTTCGTGGTGACCGCGGTGCCGTGGGACACCAACCCGGCGGTCATCGCGCAGGCCGCCGACCGGGGTGTCCCGGTGCTGGCCGAGACACCGCCGGCGCCGGACGCGGACGGGCTCCGGGCGCTGTGGACGGCGTACGGAAGCAGTGGTGTGGTGCAGATCGCTGAGCAATATCTGCTGGTCCCCGCGCACGCCGCGCGGCTGGAGGCGGTGCGGCAGGGGGTGATCGGCGAGGTCACCCAGGTGCAGGTCTCCTCGACGCACATGTACCACGCGATCTCATTGATCCGCGGCTTTCTCGGGCAGGCGCCCGGACCGGTCACCGTGCGTGCTTGGCGGACCACCGCTCCGCTGGTCGACCCGCTGACCCGGGCCGGCTGGACCGACGATCCGGCACCGAAGCCGGCGACCACCACGATCGCCACGCTCGACTTCGGCGACGGCCGTTCGGGACTGTACGACTTCACCGACAACCAGTGGCACAACCAGCTGCGATTCCGCCGGATCGTGGTGCGCGGGACGCACGGCGAGCTGCGCGACGACGAGGTGGTGCGGCTGGCCGGGCCCCGCACGATCGTGCGCACCCCCCTGGTGCGGCGGCAGACCGGGTACGACCTCGACCTCGACGACTTCGACACCGACCACATCACGCTCGGTGACCGGATGCTGTACCGCAACCCCTTCCCGGGTCGGCGGTTCAACGACGAGGAGATCGCGATCGCCACCCTGCTCGCTCGGATGGCCGACTGGGTGCGCGGCGACGGTCCCCCGCCGTACCCGCTGGCCGAGGGCGCCCATGATCACCTGGTCGCGCTGGCCGTCGAGGAGGCCGCCGACACCGACCGATCGGTCACCGTCGCGGCACCGCCGTGGGCGTCTGAGGCAAGCTAGAGCGCAGGTCGGCGGCCCTTTCCCCGATCTTCCGCCCCGACGGCAACCCGGCCGAAGGCAGATTTGGAGGGTAATGACCACGCGTGCCGCTCGCGCTTGCCTCGGCGCGTGGACAGCCGTACTGACGGTCGTCTATTACGTCTTCCCGGTCACCCACCTGTACACCTGGGCGCTGCTCGGCTACTCGAGCGCCGCGACGGTGCTGGTGGGTGTCCGCCTGAACCGGCCGGCCCGGCGCCTGCCCTGGTACCTGATCGCGGCCGCGCTGGTCTGCTTCACCAGCGGCGACACCGCGTACAACGTGATCGTCGCGCTCGGGCGCCCGCCGGATTTCCCGGGCCTGGCCGACCTGTTGTACCTGCTGGTGTATCCGCTGCTCACCGGCGCCTTCCTGATCATGGTGCGGTCCCGGTCGGGTGGCGCGAACCGGGCCGCGCTGCTGGACGCGCTGGTCCCCGCGGTCGGCTTCGGGCTGCTGTCCTGGGTCTACTGGATCGCGCCGTTCACCCGCTCGCTCGAGCTGTCGGCGCTGGAGAAGGTGGTCTCGATCGGCTACCCGATCGGCGACGTGCTCGCGCTGTCGATGCTGCTGCGCATGCTCACCCTGCCCGGCCGCCGGCCGCCGGCCCTCACCGCGATCAGCATCGCCCTGTCCGGCCTGCTCGCCTCGGACGTCTTCTACGGCCAGTCGCAGCTCAACTCGGCCTGGGCGGTGGGCGGGCCGGTCGACCTCGGCTGGATCGTCTTCTACGCCACCCTGGCCGGCAGCGCGCTGATGCCGTCGATGCGTGAGCTCACCGAGCCGGTCGCGCAGCCGGGCGCCGGCCCGGGCACGCCGAAGGTCGTCCTGATGGCGTCCGCCGCGCTGATCGCCCCGGTCGTGCTCTACATGGAGTGGATCGTCGGCGGGGACGGCGTGGAGGACGCCCCGGTCATCGCGGCCGCCGCGACGCTGATGTTCCTGGCGGTCATCGCCCGGGTCAACGGGCTCGCGGTGGCGCAGCGGCAGGCCCGCCGCCGGGAACGGGAGCTGCGCCACGCGGGCGCGTCGCTGTTCGCCGCCGCCACCGAGAAGGACGCGGTGCGGGCGGTCCGGGACGCGGTCGCCCGTCTCATGCCGGCCGGCGAGCCGTACCGGCTCAGCCTCACCGAGCGGGGCTCCGGCGGGCCGGGCCTGCGCCTGATCACCGCCGCGGAACTGCCGCCGGGCGTGCCGTCGTACGGCTTCGACACCTTCCTGTACGCCGCGCTGCCGCTCCCGGGCCGTCCCGGCACGGTCGCCGCGGGGCTGCTGGGCGCGTCCGGCCCGGTGCTGCGCGACCTGCTCGGCTCCTTCGAGCAGCTGTTCGCCCAGATCGAGGTGGTGCTGCAACGGATCGGGCTGACCGGCGAGGTCAACCGGCGCGACAGCGAGGCCTACTTCCGGACCCTGATCCAGAACGCCGCCGACGTCATCCTGATCATCAACGAGGACGACACCATCCGCTACGCGAGCCCGTCCGCGACCGCCGTCTTCGGCTATCAAGATCTTGCGGGTACGCCGTTGGCCGGCCTCGTGGCGCCCGCCGACCACCCCACCCTGCACCGGGTTCTGGCCGCGCTGCGCGACGGCCGGAGCCTGCCCGCCGTGCCGGACCTCAGGGTGGTCTGCGCCGGCGGGCGGCACATCGAGGTGGAGTGCGCCGGCCGGGACCTGCGGGACGACCCGACCGTCCGGGGGGTGGTCCTGACCGTCCGGGACGTCACCGAGCGGCGGCGGCTGGAGAGGGAGCTGTCACACCTGGCGTTCCACGACGGGCTCACCGGGCTGGCCAACCGGGTCATGTTCCGCAACCGGCTGGAGCAGCAGTTCGCGTCCGCGACGCTGGCCGTGCTCTTCGTCGACCTGGACGACTTCAAGGAGGTCAACGACACGCTCGGGCACGCGGTCGGGGACAGCATGCTGGTGACCGTGGGCCACCGGATCAGCGAGATCGTCGGCACCCGGGGGCTGGCCGCGCGGATGGGCGGCGACGAGTTCGCCATCCTGGTCGAGCTCTCCGGCGACGAGCACCTGGCCGACGAGCTGGCCGGGCGCGTGGTCGCGGCCCTCGCCGTACCGGTCGAGGTCGGTGACGGGATCGGCGGCACCCACATCGTCAGCGGCGGAGCCAGCGTCGGGCTCGCCACGAACCACGACGCGGACTCCGCGGCCGAGCTGCTGCGGCACGCCGACCTGGCGCTCTACCAGGCCAAGGGCGAGGACAAGGGCACCTGGCGGCGGTACCGGCCGGAGCTGCACACCGCCATGGTGCAGCGGCTGGAGACCCGCACGGCCCTGCAAAACGCGGTGGAGGCCGGGCAGCTGGCGGTGATGTACCAGCCGATCGTGGACCTGCACACCGGGCTGGTCGCCGGGGTCGAGTCGCTGGTCCGGTGGGATCATCCGACGCGCGGCCGGCTCGGACCGGCGGAGTTCATCGAGGTCGCCGAGGAGAGCGGGGCGATCGTCGGGATCGGCAACCTGGTGCTGCGCTCGGCGCTCGAGCAGTTCGCCGGGTGGCGGCGCGACTTCCCGGACCTCTCGCTGAAGTACGTCAGCGTCAACGTCTCCGCGCGGCAGTTCCGTACGCCCGGGTTCGTCGGCCAGGTCCGTGCGGCCCTCGCCGCGGCCCGGGCGGCACCGTCGGGGCTGCTGCTGGAGATCACCGAGAGCCTCCTGCTGCGCGACGCCGACCAGGTCTGGGCCGACCTGCGGGAGCTGCGCGACATGGGCGTGCGGATCGCCATCGACGACTTCGGGACCGGGTACTCGTCGCTGAGCTATCTGCGCGAGATGCCGGTGGACGTGCTGAAGCTGGACAAGTCGTTCATCGACGACATCCTGGCCAGCGACCAGCAGCGGATCATGGTGGACACGATCGTGACGCTCGCCCGCAACCTGGACCTGGCGGTGATCGCCGAGGGCATCGAGCATCCGGGACAGCGCGCCGCCCTGGCCCGGATGGGCTGCCCGTTCGGCCAGGGATACCTGTTCTCCGCCCCGGTGTGGCCGGCCGAGATCCCCGGCCTCACCGACTGTGTTCATCACCTCGTGTGAGGCGGACTTCGCGGCCTCGCCGACTGTGTTCCTCACCTCGTGTGAGGCAGATTTCGGATTAATGGGTGGCGGGGGCCGCAAGCGGGCGGCAAGGTCGAAGCGTGCTGGACAATCCTGTGTGGGCCGCCCTGTCCGGGCCGCAGGCCTGCTTCGCCGAGGCGTCCGGTGACGCCGCCCGCTTCCTGCCCGACGTGGCCCCGTTCGCCGCGGTGGCCCGTTTCGACGACCCGGCCGCCTGGCGTGATCTCGCCACGCTGGCCCCCGAGGCCCTGCTCACCGGCCCCGGTTTCCCGGTGCATCCCGGCTGGGAGCAGCTCAGCGCCGTCCCCGGTGTCCAGATGACCGGCCACGGCATGACCGGCGTGCACGACCCGGAGACGGTGGTGCTCACCGAGACCGACGTGCCGGAGATCCTGGACCTGGTGAGCCGCACCCGGCCGGGCCCGTTCGCCAAGCGCACCATCGAACTGGGCAACTACGTGGGCCTGCGGGTGGACGGCCGGCTGGTGGCGATGGCCGGCGAGCGCCTGCGCCTGCCGGGCTGGACCGAGGTGAGCGCGGTCTGCACCGACCCGGCGTTCGAGGGCCGCGGGTACGCCGCCCGCCTCATCCTGGCCGTGGCGGCCGGCATCCTGGAGCGGGGCGACCTGCCCTTCCTGCACGCCGCGGCGACCAACCAGCGCGCCATCAAGCTGTACGAGCGCCTCGGCTTCCAGGTGGACCACGAGGTGGTCTTCTCCCTGTTCCGGCGCCAGGGGTAGCTACTCGCCCAGCGCCCCGTCGGACTCCACCGGAGCGTTGCCGGCGTCCGCCCAGCGGTCCTTGAGGTCGCCGATCTGCTGGAGGACGTCGGCAAGCTCCCCGCGCACCCGGTCGAGGCGGTTCTGCTCGTCGGCGGCCAGGCCGCCGCCGTGGTCGTGGGCGGCCAGCGTGGTCTCCCGCTCCTCGAGCTCCTCACGCCGCTCGTGGAGCCGGTTGAGCTCGGCCTCGTACGCTTGCCTGCTGATCGGTTCCGGTTGCATGTGATCTCCCTTCCCCCGGAGCACCCGCTCGAACCGATCCTCCCTCGCCTCGCCGCGTGATGCTCACGACCCGGCTGCCGCGGGGTGGCCCGCCTCCCGCGGCGTCAGCTCAGCCGGGATTGAGTACGCGCACTCAACACCCGCGGCGCCGGCCCGGCGAGGATGACCGGCATGGACATCCCGACACAGCCCAAGGTCACCTCCGCGTTCTACGCCCAGGCCGCCGCCTCGTTCGGCATCTCGCTGATCGCCCTGGCCGCCGGCATCTTCTATCTCCCGGTCGGTGGCTGGATCCGGGCGTTCCTCTCGATCGGACTGCTGTACGTCGTCACGTCCGCCTTCACCCTGGCGAAGTGTGTGCGGGACGCGCAGGACGCCGGCAGCGTGGTGCGCCGCGTCGACCAGGCGCGGATCGAGAAGCTGATCAACGAGCACGATCCCTTCAAGACCGCCGGCGTGAACTGACGCCGGGGCCGCTACCTTCCGGTACGGACCTGGTGCGCGGCCTCGTCCTCCCACGTCACGCCCGCCGGGGTCGCCCGGATGCGCAGCCCGTCGACGGGGACGTCGTCGCGGATCGCGTCGGCCATGTCGGCCAGCATGGCGCCCACGCCCAGCCAGCGCGGGCCGTCGAAGACCTGGCCGGCGCGCAGGCGGCCGACGCATCCGCGGGCGGCGCCCGGGCGCAGGTCGGCGAACAGCCCGCCGTCGGCGATCGGCATCCACCACGGCAACCAGGAGCCCTTCCACGGCGTGCCGGCCGGCGAGGAGTCGGACCCGGACGCGAGGGCGGCCCGCAGGGCCAGGGCATCCGCGACCGCGTACGGCGTATGGGCGGGCGGGATCAGCGTGAGCGAAGCACCCGAGGACAGGCTCCACCAGCGGGCCAGTTCGGCCGGCAACGGCCCGGCCACCTCGGCGGCCGTCCGCAGGTCCAGCGGCGAGGCCGGCGGCCCGACACGGTCGAGCAGGCCGGCCGACGCGAGGAAGCCGGTGATCACGCCCCACGACTCGACGACCAGATCGTTCTGCACGAATGCCATCCTCGCGCATCGCGGGGGGAGTTGCGGCTGCGGGCTAGCGGTGACACCTTCCGGCGCGCCGGGAGGGGAAGTCACAACGTGGCGGGGGTCGCCATCGCGGCACCGGTGAGTTCCACCGAGCGGATCCGGTCGGCCACCTCGGAAGCGTGGTGCGCGATGATCAGCTCGTCCGCCCGGGCCGACTCGGCGAAGGCGATCAGGTGGTCGCGGACCTCGGTGGGCGTGCCGGCCGCCGTGTACCGGGTCATCCCGGCCAGCTGGGCGCCGTTCGGCGACGCCAGGAACGCGTCGATCTCGGCGTCGGTGAAGTTCGCGCCGCGCACCCCGCGGGTCAGCATCGACCTGGTGCGGGCACGGTAGGCGACGGTGCGCTGCTCCTGCGCCTGGTCGTGGGACTCGGCCGCGAAGACGTTGATCCCGGCGATGACATACGGCGTGGCCAGCTGCGCCGACGGGCGGAACGTGTCGCGGTAGATCTCCACCGCCTGGTGCAGGGCGTCCGGGGCGAAGTGCGACGCGAAGGCGTACGGGAGACCCAGTTGCGCCGCGAGCTGAGCGCCGAAGAGTGAGGAGCCGAGGATGTAGAGCGGAACCACCTCGTCGGCCCGCGGCACCGCCTGCACGCCGGGCACGCGGCTGTGGCCGCTGAGGTATCCCTGCAGCTCGAGCACGTCCTGCGGGAACGAGTCGGCCGAGGTGGGGTCGCGGCGCAGGGCCAGCATCGTGTTCTGGTCGCTGCCGGGCGCGCGGCCCAGGCCCAGGTCGATACGCCCGGGGAAGAGCGTCGCCAGCGTGCCGAACTGCTCGGCGATCACCAGCGGCGAGTGGTTGGGCAGCATGATCCCGCCGGCGCCGAGGCGGATCGTCCGGGTGTGCGCGGCGACGTGACCGATCAGGACGCTGGTCGCGGACGACGCGATCGAGGCCATGTTGTGGTGCTCGGCGTACCAGACCCGGGTGTGGCCCGAGCGCTCGGCCGCGCGGGCCAGCTCGACACTGGCCTGGAAGCTCTCCCGGGCGGTCGATCCGGCGGGGATGGGGGCAAGATCGAGGATCGAGATCGCGGGGATCGCCATGGCCCGAAAGTTACTCGCCGGTCTCCTCGGTCGCGGTGTGAGCCTCGGCACGCCGGTAGACGTCCAGCAGGAACCATTCGTCGTCGTGGTGCACGACCCGGGTGAGCCCCGGCACGGCGGCCAGCGCGGCGTGCACGTCGTGGCCGTCGTAGTCGCCGCCCTGCCGGTCGCGGAAATGCACCGAGACCAGGTCGCCGCCCGGTTCCAGGCGGGCCGCGAGCCCGTCCAGGAAGGCGGCGAGGTCGTCGGCGGACAGGTAGTACAGCAGGTCACCGAGGACGATCAGGTCGAACGTCTCGTCCGGCAGCTCCTGCGGAACCATCGCGCGCTGCGCCCGTACCTGGGGGAACTCCCGCACCGCCGCCCGGGTCTGCTCGACCGCGGAGTCGACGCAGTCGACCGCGAGGACGTCGTCGCACCGGGTCGCGAGCATCGCGGTGAGCAGGCCCACCGAACAGCCCGGCTCGTAGCAGCTGCGGTAGCGCTCGCGCGGGAGACTGGCCATCGTCACCGCGTACTTGCGTCGGTCGTGCCACTTGGTGGCCAGGTCCCACGGGTCGTCCTTCGCCAGGTACATGCCGAGGAAGTGTTCGTCGGAGACCGTGGCGGCCGGCGGCCGGGCGGCACCCTGCGTACGTGTCACGGCCCCGATTGTGCCCTACCCGCGGAACCGGCCCGGCGGTCAGGGGCAGCCCGGGTCGACGGCCCGCATGATCCGGCCGGTGATCTCGGCGAGCTGGCGCTGCTGCGCCTTGGTGAGGTTGTCGAAGACCAGGTCACGCACGGCCTCGACGTGGCCCGGCGCGGTCGCCACCACCTTGTCCCAGCCCTCGCCGGTGAGGACGGCCAGGGTGTAGCGGCCGTCGGCCGGGTCGGGCGTACGCCGTACCCAGCCGCGCTTCTCCAGCCGGCTCACCACCTGCGACAGCCGCGGCAGCGAACCCTCGATGTCCGCGGCCAGCTCGCTCATCCGCATGGTGCGGCCCTCGGCCATCGACAGGCTGGACAACGCGAGGTACTCGAAGTGGCTGATCCCGGCGTCGCGTTGCAGCTGGGCGTCGAGCACCGCGGGCAGCCGGATGATCACCGCCGCCAGCTGCCGCCAGGTCACCTGCTGGTCCTCGTCCAGCCAGCGCGGCTCGGCGCGATCGTCCATGCGGCCAGCATAAAGTTGCGCCGGCGAACCCCGGAGGGGTTCCGTGACGACCTTCCCGGCCCGGCCTGACAGACTGCGGTCCATGGGTTTGTTCACGGTCTCGCAGGCGCGCGCCGAGCTGGCCCGGCTGCTCCCGGTGCTCGACGAGCTGGTCGCCGTCCGGGCCGACATGGTGGAGTTGTCCGCGGCGCTCACGCCGGGCGGCACGCCGTCCGCCCTGGGCGGCCTGCCCGAGCGCAAGGCCGCCGAGGCGCGCCTCAACGAACTGATGACCGAGATCCAGCAGACCGGCGCCGAGCTCAAGGGCATCGCGCCGGTCCTGGTCGACTTCCCCGCCGACCTCGACGGCGTCCCGGTGCTGCTGTGCTGGCTGGAGGGCGAGACCTCGCTGGCCTGGTACCACCGGGCCGACCTGGGCTTCGCGGGCCGGCGCCGGCTGGACTGACACCGTCGGCCGTACGGCGTGGCCCGGCACGGGGCCGGACGCTACCTGCGCCGTACGACCGCTCGGCCGCCCTTCGCCGGGGCGATCGCGATGCCCCGGTTGAAGCGCCGCTCCCCCGCCGCGGCGGTCGGCTCGAGGACGAAGTCGCGGACCAGGGTGCGCAGCACGACGTTCATCTCCAGCGTGGCGAACGAGGCCCCGATGCAGCGGCGCACGCCACCGCCGAACGGGATCCAGCCGTACGTCTCCGGCCGCGCGCCGACGAACCGGTCCGGATCAAACGTCTGCGGATCGGCGAACAGGGCCGGATCGTCGTGCAGCAGCGCGATGCAGGCCGCCGCGATGGTGCCGCGCGGCAGGGTCCACCGGCCGATCCGGACGGTCTCGGCGCGCACCTGCCGGGTGGTCATCTCGATCACCGGCCGGACCCGTTGCACCTCGATGATCGCGGCGTCGAGCAGCTCCGGATCGCCCGGCAGCCGGTCCAGCACGCCGGGATGCCGGCGCAGCCGCTCGACCGCCCAGGCCAGGGTCGTCGCGGTGGTCTCGTGGCCGGCCGACAGCAGGGTGAGCAGCTGGTCGGCGATCTGGTCGCGGGTCATCGGCGTGCCGTCGTCGTACCGCGCCTGCACGAGCATGGCCAGGATGTCCTCGCGCGATGGCAGGTCCGGGTCGCGGCGGGCGCGGTCGATCAGCCGGTCCACCACCACGTCGTACCGGTCCCGGTACCTCCGGAAGTAGCGCCACGGCCCGTAACGCGACCGCGGCAGCGGAAGCACCGCGAGGACCGAGCCCACCCGCACCATCGCCGGCAGCATGCGCCGCAGCTCGTCCAGCTCGGCGCCGTCCGCGCCGAACACCGCCCGCAGGATCACGTTCAGCGTGATCCGCATCATCGACGGCATCACCGGGAACTCGCGCCCCGGCGGCCAGGCGCGCATCTCGCGCACGGCCTCGTCCTCGATCAGGCTTTCGTACGCGCGCAGGCGGCGGCCGTGGAACGGAGGCGTGAGCAGTCTGCGCTGCTGGCGGTGGGTCTCCCCGCGGATGGCGAAGAACGACCCGCGGCCCAGCACCGACCCCAGGTTGATGTCCACGATGTCGATGTCGTCGGCGCCCGCCAGGAACAGCTGCTTCACCTCGGCCGGATCGGCGAGCATGACCACCCGCCCCAGGTTCATGGTCTGCACGGTGAACGCCGTGCCGTACCGGTCGCGCAGCCGGTGCATCGTGCCGTTGCGGTCGGCCAGGAATCGCAGCGCCTGCACCGCGCGCGGCGTCGTCGGGCCGTCCGGGAGCGTGATCGTCGCGGTCACCGCCACCTCCGTGGGCTGGTACGCCTGCGTACCAGCCGTACGGTACGCCCGCGTACCACCGGTGGCAAGAACACCAGGTACCGGCCAGGGACTTTCCCTGGGGCGAACCGGCGGCCGCGGGCGCGACGATGAGGCATCCGCTCGAGAGGGAACACCATGACCGAACGCCTGGCCGGACAGACCGTCGTGCTGATCGGCGGCAGTGCCGGCATCGGACTGGAGACCGCGCGCCGAGCCCGTGCCGAGGGTGCCGACGTCATCCTCGCCGGCCGCGACCCCGACCGGCTCAAGCTCGCCGGCGCCGACGTCGACGCGCGCCGCACCGCCGCGTTCGACGCCGCCGACCCCGGGCAACTCGCCGAGTTCTTCGCCGAACTCGGCGAGCCGGTCGACCACGTCTTCTGCACGGCCGGCGGCAACTACTACGCGCGGCTGGCCGACCTGGACTTCGAGAAGGCCCAGCAGCAGGTGAACGACCACCTGTGGCTGCCGCTGCACCTGGCCCGCGCGGCGATCGGCCGGGTGCGGCCGCCGGGTTCGCTGGTGTTCATGGGCGGGATCGGCGACCAGCACCCGTTCCTCGGCGGGGTGCTGCCCGGGTCGCTGACCGCGGCGCTGCCGGTGATGGTGCAGAACCTGGCGCTGGAGCTGGCGCCGATCCGGGTGAACCTGGTCGCGGCCGGTTTCGTCGACACCGATCTGTCGGCCCGGCTGCTCGGCGACCAGATCGAGAACCGCCGGGCCGAGCTGCGGGCCACGCTGCCGATCGGCCGGGTCGTCGGGCCGCAGGACGTGGCCGACCTGGCGTTGCACGCGATGACGAACACGGCGCTGACCGGGAGCACCTTCGTCATCGACGGCGGTCAGCGGCTGATCTGAGGGGGGTCCGCACATGCCCTGGTTCCCGGAACTGGTCCTGGCCGCCGAACTGGCCCGCAAACACGCCCGCGAGGCCGGCCACGCCGACCCGGTCGGGCGGTACCTCGCGGCCCTCGACAGCGGGGACATCCACGAGCTGGAGGAGACCTGGCCCGGCGAGATCGTGCTGGCGGATCCGCAGGCCGGCGAGATCCGCGGCCACCGCCGGCTGCAAGAGTTCGTCCGGGACAGCCGGTCGATGCTGGCCTCGCGGCACGCCCGGATCAACCGGGAGAGCTCGCTGGTCGACGGCGGGCGCGCGGTGCTCGAGCTGATGGTCGACCTCACCACGCACGGGCGGCAGATCTCCTGGCCGGTGGCGATCGTCGCGGACTCGCCGGACGAGTGGTCGGTGATGTTCCGCTCCTACTACCGGCCGCTGGACGGGGCGGACCGGGCGCGGCCGCCGATCCTGCCGCCGGCCGAGGCGCGCCCCGGCGACGTCGTGGGCTGGTTCGTGGCCGCCCTGCGCTCGGCGGACGCCGCGGGAGCCGTCGCGGCGTTCGCGCCGCACGGATACCTGCGCGAGCCGGACGGCATCCATCGCGGGCCGGGTGAGCTGCTGGAGTTCCTCACCTCCCGGCTGGCCGGTGGCGGCATCGACGTCGAGGAATGCGCGATCACCGACGACGGCGTCCGGTGCGCTTTCGAGTTCAACCGCCGCCACGGCACCGGCCTGCGGGCCGGCATCGCCGTCTTCGAGCGCGGCGACGACGGACTGCTGACGGCGGTCCACCTCTACGACGACGTCCTGCCCTCGACCGGAAGGTGAGCCATGTTGCACATTCCCCCGTTCTCCGGGGCGACCACCTGGATCGGCAGCCGCCCGCTGACCCCCGAGGATCTGCGCGGCCAGGTCGTCCTGGTGGACTTCTGGACGTTGACCTGCATCAACTGGCTGCGGACCGAGCCGTACGTGCGGGCCTGGTCGAACGCGTACCGCGACGACGGCCTGGTCGTGATCGGGGTGCACACCCCGGAGTTCTCCTTCGAGCACGATCCGAATCTGGTGCGCAGCGCGATCGCGGCCCGCGACATCGACTACCCGGTGATCGTCGACAACGAGTACGGCGTGTGGACGGCGTTCGGCAACCACTACTGGCCGGCGCTGTACTTCGTGGACCGTGACGGCGTCATCCGCGACCAGCATTTCGGTGAGGGCCGGTACGAGCGTTCCGAGCGGATGATCCAGCGTCTGCTCGGCATCGACCGGGACCTGGTCGAGGTGCGCGGCGAGGGCCCGGAGGCGGAGGCCGACTGGAATCACCTGCGCTCGCCGGAGACCTATCTGGGCTACAGCCGCAGCGAGCGCCTCAACTCCCCGGACGGTTTCGACTTCGACGTGTCCCGCACCTACACCAGCCCCAAGGACCTGCGCCTCAACCAGTGGGCGCTGGACGGCGATTGGACGATCGCCTCGGAATGCGTGGTGGCGGACCGGGCCGGCGGCGCGATCGCCTACCGTTTCGACGCCCGCGACGCGCATCTGGTGCTGTCGCCCGGCGGCGCGGAACCGATCCCGTTCGTGGTCCGCCTGGACGGCGCCGCGCCCGGCGCCTCGCACGGCGTGGACGCCGGCGAGGACGGCCGGGGCGTGCTCGACGAGGGCCGCATGTACCAGCTGATCCGCACCGACGGCCGGGTCCGGGAGCAGACGTTCGAGATCGAGTTCGAGACGCCGGGCGCCGAGGCCTACGTCTTCACGTTCGGCTGATCGACCGCCTCGTCACAGGTGTGCGACGACGCCCTGCTCGTACGCCTTTTCAGGAGTGGCGCTCGCCGGCCGAGCGGGTCACGCAGAACTCGTTTCCTTCCGGATCCCGCAGGACCGCCCAGCCCTCGCCGCCGGGGGTGCGGTGGTCGGCCTGAAGCCTGGCGCCCAACGCGACCAGACGCTCGACCTCCGCGTCCCGGCGCCGGTCGCCCGGCTCGAGGCAGACGTGCACGCGGTTCTTCACCGTCTTCGGCTCGGGCACGGCCTGGAAGAACAGGCGCAGGCCGTCCGGTGGCTCGATGACGACCTCGTCGTCGCCCGGGGCGCAGTCCGGGTGTACGGGGTGGCCGATCACCTCGCTCCAGAACTGCGCCAGCGTGTACGGGTCTGGGCAGTCGAACGCGACATTCCTGATGAACGACACCATGACCGAGAGGCTAGTCAGCCCGTCAAGGTCCGGGACACCGGGAGCCGCCGGCGCGGCGAGCGCGGGCCGGTCCCTGCCCGGGCGCGGCCGTAGCACAGGTGACGTCCGTGATCTCGTCGGGATTCGTGTTCCTCGCGCCGGCGTTCAACTGCCTCGGCGCCGGCTCGTATCTCTACCGCCTCGGCCGCCGGGAGATCAGCCCGAACATCGTCACCTGGACGCTGTGGTGGCGCGATCCGCGCAGCGAGTCCTTTCTCAACTTCGCGTGCCTGGCCGTCAGCGCCCTCAT
>NZ_CAKUCL010000099.1 GCF_934643405.1 uncultured Actinoplanes sp. | reverse complement strand
CCACGCCGCCGCCCACCACCAGCACGTCCGGCGACCGGTTCACCACGGCCGGCGGGCCGGGACGCAGCGCCGCCCGCGCGGCGTCGGTCAGACGGTCGTCCCACACGGTCCGGCGGTGATCCACGCGGCCATCGTGCCGTACCGGACCTCAGATGCGATAGGTCGACACCGTCGCCTGCAGGTCCGCCGCGGTGCGTGCCAGCTCCGACGCCGTCTGCTGCGTCTCGGTGGCCCCCGAGGTGACGTGCTGCGCCGCCTCGGCCACCCCGGAGATCGTTTCGGCGATGTCCGACGACCCCTCGGCGGCCTGCCCGACGCTGCGGGCGATCTCCGCGCTGGTCGCCGTCTGCTCCTCGACCGCCGCCGCGATCGTCGTCGCGTAGTCGTTGATGGTCGCGATGACCTGGCCGATCTCGGCGATCGCGGCCACCGCCGTACCGGTCTCGTTCTGGATCGCCGCGACCTGCGCGGTGATCTGCTGGGTGGCCCGGGCCGTCTCCTGCGCCAGGTCCTTGACCTCGGAGGCGACGACCGCGAAGCCCTTGCCCGACTCGCCCGCCCGGGCCGCCTCGATGGTGGCGTTCAACGCCAGCAGGTTGGTCTGCTCGGCGATCGAGGTGATCAGCGCGACCACGGTGCTGATCTGCGCGGACGCCTCGCCGAGCCGGGCCACGCTGGCGTTGGTCGTCTCCGCCGTGCGCGCCGCCTCGGCGGCCACCCCGGCGGCCTCGTTGGCGCTGCCGGCGATCTCGCGGATGGAGATGCCCATCTCGTCGGCGCCCGCGGCGACCGCGCTGACCCCGTCGGAGACCCGGCCCGCCGACTCCGACACCGTGGCCACCCGCGCCGAGGTCTGCTCGGCGGACGCCGACAGCTCGGCCGACACCGACGACAGCTCCTCGGACGCCGACGCCAGCACGTCCGAGCCGGCGTGAACGCGGCTCACCGTGCCGGCCATCGCCGCCGCGGTCCGGTTCAGCGTCTCGGCCATCCGGCCCACCTCGTCGGCGCTGTCCACCCGCACCCGGGCGGTCAGGTCGCCGGCGCCTACGCGTTCCAGCGCGGTCACGCACTGGGACAGGGGCCGCACGATGAGGCGGGTGATGCCGAGGGCCAGCGCCACGCCGACGACCGCGCCGCCGAGGAGCATCAGCCCGACCCACCACTTGGTGGCCTGGTACCGGTTCTCGGCGTGCGCCTCCTGCACGGCGCCGGCCCGCACCGCCTCGTCGGCGACCGCGGTGAGGTTCGTGCGGACGCCGGCCATCGCGGCGGCGAGCGGCCCGGACCGTACGGACTGGAGCTTGCGGCGGTCCCCGGCGACCGGAAGCACCTGGTTGTCCAGCACGTCCAGGTAGGTCTCCCAGTGCTCGTGGAAGGCCGCCAGAGCGGTCCTGGCCTCCGCGGCGAGCGGGAACGCGGCGTACGTCTCGGCGTGCCGGTCGACCTCGCCCTCCGCCTCGGTCATCGCCTGCTGGGCCTGGTCCCGGCCGGCCGCGTCGGCGGCGAGCAGGTAGTCGCCGGCCGCGAGCCAGGTCCGGTTCACCGCGCTGCGCAGGTTCCCGACGGTGTTCAGCTCCTGGTTGTGCTGATAGCCGAGTTTGACCTGCTGGTTGGTCGCGCCGAGGCTGTTCAGCGCGAGCAGGCCGTCGGCGATGCTGAACATCGCGACCAGCCCGACCGCCAGCATGATCTTCGTGCCGACCCGGCGATCGGTCAGAAGACGCATCATGCCTCAACAGAACTACGAAAACGGCTCGCCTACGGCCGTTTTCCGGGTTCTGGGGTGAACCTCGCTCACAGCGACGGGGTCGCCTGCTGCGGCAGCTCGATGTCGTCGACCTTGACGTGGACGCCGGTGACGGTCAGCCCGTACCCGCCGACCGCCTCGGCGACCTTCGCCTGGACCGCCTTGGCGACCTCGGCCACCACGCTGCCCACGGCGATCACCACCACCACGGTGATGTCCACGGTGGCGCCCTTCACCTCGGCGTGCACGCCGCGGGTGGCGTCGCCCACCTCGTCCAGGCCGACCGAGTCGAGCACCTTGTTGAAGAAGCGGGCCACGTCGCCGCCGAGCTCCACCACGCCGGGGACCTCGCGCGCCGCGGCCGCCGAGATCTTCTCCACCACCTCGCGCGAGACGGTGTTGACGCCCGGGGTGGCCGTCGCTGCATCGTCAGTCATGGTTCTCCGCATCCCTCGCAAGCCGTCCGGCGGCGAGGAGCGTATCAGCGGCGATCACGCCCGCGGGCACCCGGACCGCGGCCGTTCCCGGTTCGCCGGTCAGCGGGCCGGCGTCGGCGTACCGGACCTCGTACACCCGCTCCTGGAACCGCCAGCCGTCCGGGGTGCGCACGTAGCGATCGTGGTAGATCGCGTAGTTCGAGTGCGAGCTGCCGTCGCGCAGCCGGCCGAACTCCGCCACGTAGGCGCGGCCGGTGGCGGTGTCGCCGGCCAGCTCGATCACGCCGGGGTGCACGGTCTGCACGAAGAACTCCCAGAAGCCCTGGAGGCGCTCGACGCCCTCGCGCAGTGCGGCGCGGCCGACGATCTCGATCGGCACGTGCGGCATCCGCCAGGCCCCGTCGGCGGTGAAGAGCGCGGCGAACCGGTCGTAGTCGCGTGTCATCACCGCGTCGGTGCACGCGCCCCGCAACGCCTCGATCTCGACCCGGTCCGCGATGCTGGTGTCCATGGCTTTGCCTCCCGTACGTCGTCGTCGTAAGCCCGACGGCGCGGCGCGGCGGAATGTGAGCCTCACAATCGCGGCGCGTGTCTCGTCGCAGGGACAGGGAGGAACACATGACCGAGCCACAGATCATGAACGAGCGGGGCCGGCTGATCAGCCTCGGCTACCGGCTTCTCGGGTCCCTCGCGGACGCCGAGGACGTGGTGCAGGAGACGTACGCCCGGTGGTACGCGCTGACCGAGCGGCAGCGCTCGGAGATCGACTCGCCCGGCGCGTGGCTGATGAAGGTGGCCGGCCGCGTCTGCCTGGACCAGCTGCGCTCGGCCCGGGCCCGGCGTGAGCGGTACGTCGGCGAGTGGATCCCGGAGCCGCTGCCCGAGGGGACCGGCGACGCGCACGCCGACCCGGCCGACCGGGTGACCCTGGACGAGTCGCTCAACATGGCGTTCCTGGTGGTGCTGGACGCGATGACCTCGGCCGAGCGGGTCGCGTTCATCCTGCACGACGTCTACCGGTATCCCTTCGCCGAGGTGGCGGAGATCGTCGGCCGTACGCCCGCGGCCTGCCGCCAGCTCGCCACCTCGGCCCGCCGCCGCATCCGTGAGTCGCGCGCGCCCGCCGTGCCGGTGGCGCGGCGGGCCGCGGTGGTGCGGGACCTCAAGCGGGCCTGGGAGGCGCAGGACATCGGCGCCCTGATCGCCGTGCTCGACCCGGACGTCCGGGCGGTCGCCGACGGCGGCGGCCTGGCCACCGCACTGCCCGAGCCGATCGAGGGCGCCGAGCTGGTCGCGCGTCACCTGATCCGCATCGCGGCCGGGCAGCCGCCCGGCGTGACGCTGCTGGAGCGCACGGTCAGCGGGCAGCCCGGCCTGGTGATGCGGAAGGACGGAGCTGTGGTGACGGTGATCGCGTTCGACGTCGCGGGCGACCGGATCAGCCGGATCTGGGCGGTGCGCAATCCGGAGAAGCTGCGCGCCTGGGAGTGAGCGGGTGGTGATCAGGCGCAGGTCTTCGGGGCCGGGATCTCAGGAGCGGACGCTGCTGAACACCAGATAGATGACGAGCAACGCCGGCACCAGCAGCCCGAACGCCGCGGCGCGGTCCAGCAGCGGCTTGCCGGGGTCGAGGGTACGGTCGTTGACCGGCCGCGACGACTCCGCCAGCGCCGCCACCCGGGCCCGGCGCACCGTGTTGAGCACCAGCACCCCGGCCGTGATGAACAGCGACGCCACACCCCACCAGCCGCGTAGCAGGGTGTGCGCGCTGATGTCGCGATAGGTCGCGAGGCCGCACTGCCGGCAGAACGGCCCGTCCGTCCGGCCGAAGCGCATCAGCACCACGAGGCCCTCGTGCCCGTGGAAGCTGACGTTCGCGGCGGGCGCCCGATGACAGACGCGGCACGAAGTCTCGGACACGCAACTCCTCCTTGGACGCCGGCGCGACCACAATGATCAACAAGGCCGGCACATGCTACGTCGCCCCGGATCCGCGGACGCGGCGGGGCCGCCGCGCGGGGCGGCCGGGGATCCCGGCCGTCGGACCGGCATGCTCACCACCATGGAGGAGCGATTTCTTGCGGCGTTCCATGCTTGGGACCGGGGGGCGGACTACGGGCCCGCCGGGATCATCGACGCCGCCTGTCAGGCGTTGATCGACGGCCTGGACTCACCGGCGTTGCGCGAGCTCGCCGGGGCCTCGGAGCGCGACTCGTACGACACGATCCGGGACCTGGCGCGGCGCGCCCTCGCCGAGCTCGGCATACCCGAGACGGTGCCGCCCGGGCACATCCTGGCGCGCGGCGGCGGGACGCGGCGGCGCGATCCCGGGGACACGCTGCGGCTGGCGGTCGAGCGGTCCGGCCAGGACTTCGCGGTGCGCGCCTACGTCAACGGCGTGGAGATGACCGCGCGCGGGGCCGGCCTCGGGATGGATCCCTTCGACCTGCTCGTGCCGGAGAACCGCCTGGTGGCGACCGGCGAGCCGCGCACCGTGCCGTTCGCCCGCTGCGAGTGCGGCGATGACGGCTGCGATTCCACCGACGTCACCATCGTGCGCGACGGCGACCGCGTCCACTGGGACTGGCTCCCCGAGGTCCGGATGGACCGCGGAGTCACCTTCGACGCCGCCGCCTACGACGCCGAGGTGACCCGGGTCGCGGCCGGGCACGACTGGGAGACCCCGGAGCGCACGACCGCCCGTCTGGTCATGGAGCTCGTCCGCGACCTGCGTCCGACCTGGGCGGGCCCGCATCACGACGACCCGGCCCGGTTCCGCGTGGTGTTCCAGGGGCGCGCGGTGGACGTCCGGTGGCGGGGGCGCACGCCGCAGGAACTGGCGGCGGCGGTCCGCGCCCGCGCCGGCGAGCGCTGAGGCGTACCGGAATTTGCGGAGGTCGATGTCGGCGTGACCCCCGCGCTGACCGCAACCACCGCAGGCCGTGCCGTCCGAAACTTCCGCACCACATTGACATCTTTCGATAACAATGGTGACACTGGATCGCGCGCGTGGGAGCGCTCCCGAGGAGGTCGAGCAGGAAGGGGAGAACCGGTGATCATCAGATCGGGACGGCGCGGGACCAGGCGGATGGTCGTCGCGCTGGTCGTCGCGGCGATGACGATCGCGGGATCGGTGGCCGTGGTGTCGCAGCCGGCGGCCCTGGCGGCGGCCGGCGTCGAGGACGAGGGCGCCGGCTGTGTGGTGCCCGCGCTGCCCGACGCGGGCGCCCTGTCGGCGAACGCGAAGCTGCCCGACCCGTTCCGGCGGATCGACGGCACGCGCATCGCGTCCCAGGCGGACTGGCGCTGCCGCCGCGAGGAGATCAAGAAGCTGGCGGAGAAGTTCGTGTACGGCGAGAAGCCCGGCAAACCGCAGACCGTCACCGGCACGGTCTCGCGCACCGGCATCACCGTCAACGTCTCGCATCAGGGCCGGACGGCCGGGTTCTCGGCCTCGGTCGACCTGCCCGCCGGCACCGGGCCCTTCCCGGCCGTCGTCGTGCTCGGCGGGTTCGGCGCGGACACGGCCGCGATCAAGGCGGCCGGCGCGGCAGTGATCAATTATGACCCGTACGCGGTCGGCAAGGAGGGCACCCCGCGCAGCAACAAGCAGGGCGCCTTCTACAGCATCTACGGCGCGACCAGCACCACCGGCCTGCTCATGGCGTGGGCGTGGGGCGTCAGCCGGATCATCGACGTCATCGAGCAGTCCGGCGGCGGCATCCTCAAGGCCGACGCCACCGGGGTCACCGGCTGTTCCCGGTTCGGCAAGGGCGCCTTCGTGATCGGCGCGTTCGACCAGCGCATCGCGCTCACCATGCCGATCGAGCCGGGCAGCGCCGGCGTGCCGATCTTCCGGGGCATCCCGGGCGAGGGTGCGCAGAGCCTCAGCAGCGCGTACGGCGAACAGCCCTGGCTCGGCGACGCGTTCGGGTCCTTCACCGGCAGCCCGGACCGGCTGCCGGTGGACACGCACGAGACGGTCGCCATGGTGGCGCCGCGCGGACTGTTCATCATGGACAACCCGCACATCGTCAACCTGGGCCCGAGGTCGGGCAGTGTGGCGGCGCTCGGCGGGGCGGAGGTCTACCGGGCACTGGGCGCCGGCGACAACATCACCTACTGGTCCGACATCCAGGACGGCACCCACTGCGCGAACCGCCCCGAGTGGCGCACCCCGCTGCAGCAGAACATCCAGAAGTTCCTTCTGCGTACGGGCAACGCCGCGGGCGCCCTCCGGATCTCGGGCAAGGCCGCCGGTCGTCTGGCCGACTGGGTCGACTGGACCACGCCCGTCCTCGACGGCAGCACCCCGCCGCCGCCGAGCGGCAGCACCCCGCCCCCGCCGAGCGGCAGCACCCCGCCGCCGCCGAGCGGCAGCACCCCGCCGCCTCCCTCGGGCGCGTGCGCCGCGACCGCGTCGGTCAACGCGTGGAACGGCGGGTTCGTCGCCACCGTCAAGGTGACCGCGGGCCCGGCCGGCACCAACGGCTGGACCACCGCCCTCACCCTGCCCGCCGGCGCCGCGGTGACGAGCACCTGGAACGCGGCCGCGACCGGGTCCGGCGGCGCCGTGCGGTTCGGCAATGTCGCGTACAACGGGAGACTGACCCCCGGTCAGAGCACCGAGTTCGGTTTCCAGGGCACGGGCGCGCCCGGCACCCTGACGCCCACCTGCACCGCGAGCTGACCGCTGCCGGTGCGGCGGCCCTCCCGCCGCCGCGCCGCCGGCGCTGGTCAGCCGCGGACGAGCCGCAGCACCACGTCCATCGCCTTGAGCCGGTCCGCGCCCTTGCCCAGGTAGCCGTCCGGCACGATCAGCTCGTCCAGACCGATCGCCCGGTACTGCTCGATCGCCTCGGCCAGCTTGGCCGGCGACCCGCCGATCATCGGCATGGCGACCGAGGACGGGAGCGGCCCGTCCACCACGACCAGCGCCTGAGCGGTCCGCTGGATCGCCTTCGGGTCGCGGCCGATGGACGCGCAGAAGTCGTCGAGCACCGCCGACTTGTGCGCGATCAGCTCGGGCAGGCCCCACGCGTTCCACATGTCCGCGTACTCCGCCACGATCCCGAGCATCCGCTTCTCGCCGCTGCCTCCGATCAGGATCGGCAGCGGCCGCTGGATCGGCTTGGGTTCGCACACCGCGTCGGTGACCTGGTAGTACGTCCCGTCGACCGTGGTGCGCGGCTCGCGTAGCAGCCCGCGCAGGATCCGCAGCGCCTCGACGAAGCGGTCCAGCCGCTGCTTGACGCCCGGCAGCTCGATGCCGTACTGCTCGTGCTCGTTGACCTGCCAGCCGGCGCCGACGCCGAGGGTGAACCGCCCGCCGCTGATGTGGTCGGTGGTGGCCGCCATGTTCGCCAGCACCGCCGGGTGCCGGTAGGTGTTGCCGTAGACCAGCGACCCGATCCGGATCCGGGGCACCGCCGCGCTCAGCCCGGCCACCACCGACCCGCACTCGAGCGTCGGCAGGTCGGCCGGCCGCCCGGTGCCCGCGTTGGGCATGAAGTGATCGGCGACATACACGCCGTCCCACCCGGTCGCGGCCGCATGCCGCGCCGCCTCGAGGAAGTCACCGTAGGGCTGCCCGAGTCCGGGCCAGATCGACACACGCATGATCCTCAGCTTGCCATCCGGCGTCCGGTCACGCCGCATGGGAGGATCAGGTTCATGCCGTACGGCGTGGTCCTGCTGCCCGGCCGGGAGACGCACGCCCGCCTGGCCGCTCTGGCCGCTGTCGTGGGTGGCCCGGCACCCGTCAACGTCCTGGGCCCGCACGCGCCGGCCCACGTCTCGGTCGTGCACTTCGACGCGGACGCCGGCCAGGCCGGCCGCCTGGCCCGCCGGGTCGCCGCCCACCCCGTGCGCTCGCTGCCCCTGCGCATCATCGGTCTGCTGTACGCCTCGGTCCCGCCCGGCGACTACTACTTCCCCCAGGGCGGCGTCTACGTCGGCGTGGAGGTGGTCCGCCGGCCGGCCCTCGACGCCCTGCACCGCGAGGTGCTCGGCTGGGTGCGCGAGGTGGGCGCGACCCCGCTGGGCCAGGTGGGCGACGACTTCCGCCCGCACGTCACGCTGGGCATCGGCCCGGACGCCGCCCTGCCGCCGTGGCCGGACGTGCCCACCGGCGAGTTCACCGCGTCGCCGGCCTTCGGCGAGCTGGGCCGCTACGGCACCTTCCCGGGCCTGTCCGAGCAGCTCGGCGACCCGTGACCGTCGCGCCGCGGCCGAGGTCCGGGACATGACGACGTGGATTCATCGATGCGCCGGCCACGACGCGGCCGGCGGCGCTCTGATGCGCGTCGCGGTGAAGGACGCCATCGATGTCGCCGGTCACGTGACCTCGGCCGGTTGTGCCGCCGTCCGGGACCGGGCCCGGCCGGCGCCGGCCGACGCGGCGTGTCTGGCGGGTGTCCGGGCCGCCGCCGCGGTCATCGTGGGCAAGACGACGCTGACCGAGTTGTGTCTGAGCCCCGACGGTCTCAACCCGGCCATGGGAACGCCGGTCAATCCGGTCGCGCCGCAACGCATCCCGGGCGGCTCGTCCAGCGGCAGCGCGGTCGCCGTGGCCGCCGGCGAGGCCGACATCGCGCTGGGCACGGACACGGGCGGCTCCATCCGGGTCCCGGCCGCGTGCTGCGGCGTCGTCGGCCTGAAGACGACCTGGGGTCGCGTGCCCACGGCCGGCGTCTGGCCGCTGGCGCCCAGCCTCGACACCATCGGCCCGCTGGCCCGCACCGTCGCCGGGATCGTCGCCGGCATGCGCATGCTCACTCCCGGCTGGCGGCCGCTGCCGGAGCCCGCCCGGGTGGCCGGCCGGCTGCGGCTCGACGGCGTCGACCCGGGCGCCGAGGCCGACATCGACCGCGCCCTCACCGCCGCCGGGCTCACCCTGCGCGACGTGCACCTGCCCGGCTGGGACGGGACCACCACGGCGTTCCGCGCGATCATCCTCGGCGAACTGTGGCGGCACCACGGCGACCTGCTCGGCCTCGACGGTGTGAGCGGCACGGTCCAGAAGGAACTGCGCAACGGCCGGGACGTCACCGACGACCAGCTGGACGACGCGAGGGCCGCCGCCGCGCGCTGGCGCGCCGACCTGGAGGCGGCCCTGGCCGGCGTGGACGTCATCGCCCTGCCCACGCTGCCCGCCGCCGTGCCGCTGCGCACGAATGTCGCCTTCCACCTGACCCGCTTGACCCGCCCGATCAGCCTGGCGGGCCTGCCCGCCCTGGCGATGCCGGTGCCGTCACCCCACCGGCCGGTGCCGACCAGCCTCCAGCTCTGCGGTCCGGCCGGCAGCGAGGAACTGCTGTGCGCCACGGCCCACCGGATAGAGGCGCCCTGAGGCCGAGAGGCGGCCGGCACCAACCCTGCGCCATGAGCAAACTTGCGCACTGGGCATCGTTGATGAATGCTGGGACGAGGCAAGCACCTCGGAGGGGCACGTGGACGCGCTGACCGGCCGGCTCTTTCACCTGTCGAAGATCCTTCGCCTGGCCAAACAGGCCTGGTCGCACCAGCAACGCCCGGCCGCCCCGCCCGGATCCGTCGTCACCCTGGCGCTGATCAAGGAGATGGGGGAGCAGGCCACCGGCTGCCACGCCAAGGAGCTCGCCGCCCGCGCCGGGCTCGACCCGTCCACCGTCAGCCGCACCGTCGCCACGCTGGTCGCCCTGGGCCTGATCGAGCGCCGCGCCGACCCGCACGACGGCCGGGCCACCGTGCTGGCCCTCACCGGCGCGGGCGAGAAGCTCCTCGCCGAGGCGCAGGACTGGTTCCAGGGAGTGCTCACCCGGGTGCTCGACGGCTTCGCCCCCGACGAGATCGCCTGCCTGGGGCGCTTCCTGGCGGCCCTGGAGGCCGAATTCGTCAACACCCCCGCCCTGCCGGCCGCGCGATGAGCGCGCCGCCGTCAGGGGTGGATGCGCAGGGGTAGGTCCAGCGTGTCGCCGCGGCCGATCGGCGTGACCCCCGCCAGCCCCTGCGCGGCGGCTCGGCGCAGGAAGTCCGCCAGCGACGACTTCATGACCGTGTAGTCGTCGTAGTGGACCGGGATCGTCAGCCCCGGCCGGACCAGGCGCGCCAGCTCCACCCCCTGGGCGTCGTCCATGGTGACGAGCATGCCCAGGATCCGCGTGCCGCCCAGGTGGATCAGCATCGCGTCGATGTCGCCGAACCGGCGCGGCACCTCCCGCAGGGCGTCGTGCACCAGCGTGTCGCCGGTGATGTAGAGCCGCAGCGCCGCCCGGCCGTCGACCTCCAGCTCGACCATCGAGCCCATCACGTCGGGCAGCAGGTGGTCGACCGGGCCGGGGCCGTGCCGGCCGGGCACCGCGGTGACCCGCAGCCGCTGCCGGTCGCGGGTCCACTCGTGGCACTCCCAGGTGGGCAGGTCGTGCACCGCCAGGAAGCGGTGCCGCCGCAGCCACTTGCCGGCCTGCGGCGTGGTCAGGATCGGCACGGTCGGTTCCAGCAGGCGCCGCGCGTACCGGTCGAAATGGTCGCCGTGCAGGTGCGACAGCACGACCGCGTCCGGCCGGACGCCGTCGAGCGCCGCCAGCGCCGGGTCGTGCCGCCGCCGCGTCCACATCCCGTAACCCAGGTGGACACGGCTGCCGGCCGGACCGTACGCGGGGTCGGTCAGCAGGGTGAATCCGCCGAGCCGCAGCAGTGTGGTGGCGTTGCCGATGAAGGTGACACTGGCTCGCATCATGCCTCCGGGAGAAGTCTCGTCGCGCCCGCATACCCCGAACCGGCCGCCTTGAACAGCGGGTTGACAGCTGTCGATCCACACGATGGGGTGATCTCGACGTCCTTCTATGCCTCTGGAGGCCTGATGTCATCCCGAGTCCGCTGGGCGGCCACCGCCGCCGTGCTCACCCTGGCGGTCGCGTTCGCCCCACCACCGGCGAACGCCGAGCCCGCCACCCCGGCTCCGACGATCTCCTTGAGTACGGGCGAGCACGCTCTCGTCCGCTTCCGGCTCCCCGACGACGCCACCCTGCAGCGCCTGGTCGCGGCCGGGGCCGACCTCGCCGCCCGCCCCCGGACCGTGCCCGGCGCGGTCCTCGCCGACCTGGTCGTGGACGACGCCCAGCTCGCCGCGCTGACCCGCGGCGGCGCCACCCCGGTCCAGCTCATCGAGCGCGAGTCCGACGCCGCGGCCCGCCGCCCGTCGGTGGCGAAGACTCGCCTGGCCGCCGACACCCTGCACTTCCTGCAGGCGTACTGGTGGACCACCGGCGGCCGCACGTTCCTGCAGACCCAGGTCGCCACCACCGCCACCGACGACCCGGACGTCGAGATCACCGTGACCTGGCGGACCGCGGACGGCACCACCGGCACGTACCCGCTGGTCCGGTTCGAGGACTCCGGCGAATACCAGTACCACTACGCGCTGCCGCAGCCGCTGCCCGGCAAGCCGGTGCAGGTCACCGCGTCGTCCAGCCTCGGCGGCACGTCCCGGGCGATCACCCCGGCGCCCTGGCCGGACGCGACCCCGCCGGCCACGCCCAGCGGCTACCAGAAGGACTTCGTGCAGGCGTACATGACCCCGGCCGACATCGCCGCCCGGATCAAGCGGCTGGCCCGGCAGTACCCGGACCTGGTCGACGTGATCGACCTGCCGAACAAGACGCAGGGCTACCGGCGCAACGCGGTGGCGTACCTGGGGGATCCGAACGCGGCGGCCGTGGTGGTGGAGTCGGTCAAGTTCGGCGACCAGAACATGAACGGCGTGCAGGTACGCACGGTCGACCCGGGCGCGGCGAACAAGCCGCTCGCCGCCACGTACCGGGACCGGGTGCTGACGATCCGGCTCGCCACCGACAACGCGGGCAAGACGATCAGCACGACCGACGACGTGGCCGCCTTCATCACGGCGAAGTACCCGCAGACGTTCCGGGCCTTCGTCGAGAACGGGTCGGCCGGGCTGCCGATGCCGGTCGTCGCGCCGGTCCGCCTCGACGACGGCCTCCAGGGCACCGAGGTGCCGAAGAAGCCGTGGACCGTCCAGGCCCTGCGGATCGGCAAGGTGCGCGACGGCTCGAAGGTCGGCGTTCTCGCGTACTCCCAGGAGCACGCGCGGGAATGGGCGACCCCGCTGGTGACGCTGGAGTTCGCCGAGCGGCTGCTGGCCAACTACGCCACCGACGCGGCCACCCGCCGGCTGGTCGACGACGTCGACGTGTTCGTCATCCCGACGGTCAACCCGGACGGCGCGAACTACTCGTTCAACGACTTCAACTTCCAGCGCAAGAACCTGGTCAACCACTGCACCGGCGCGAACCGCGACCCGCGCAACCGGGACTCGTGGGGCGTCGACGTGAACCGCAACTACACGGTGGGCTCGTACTTCGACGGGTACGTGGGCGGCAGCGGCAACTGCCTGTCCGGCACCTACGCCGGCACGGCCGAGCTGTCCGAGGCGGAGAGCAGCAACGTCATCGCCCTCGCCTCGGCGCACCCCAACATCAGGTTCGCGATGAACGTGCACTCGTACGGCGGCTACTTCATGTGGCCGCCCGGCTCGTACAAGGCCGAGGGCCGGGTCACGCTGCCCCGCCCGTCCATCGACGAGTCGAAGTTCTACCTGGACAGCGCGCGGCGCATCGTGGGCGCCATCGCGGCCGAGCGGGGCACGGTGACCTGGCCGTCCTACACCGGCCCGGTCGCCGACGTGCTGTACTCGGCGGCCGGCAACTCGGCCGACGAGCTGTACTACGAGAAGGGCATCGACGCCTGGGACTTCGAGGTCGGCAACGACCGCTGGAACGAGGCCACCGGCGAGTGGGAGGGCGTAGGGTTCCAGCCGCCGTTCGACGAGGCGCACGCGGAGTCGCAGGAGTACGCGGGCGGCCTGGTGGAACTGGTCCGGGTGGCGAGCGAGCAGCAGCAGGCGCAGGCCGGCGCCCGCTGAGCTCCGCTTTGGTGTACGGGCGGCGCCGCTGCCCGTACACCAAGCCGTCCCGCCGATGTCCCGGATCCGGCTCACGGAGGGCCACAAATGCCGGCCTCCCTATGTAGAGTCCGTACATGCCCGCTCCCCGCATGACGACGCCGGTGCTCCGAGTGATCGCCGCGCTGCTCGCCGACCCCGACGGCGAGCACTACGGACTGGAACTCATGCAGGACACCGGATTGCCGAGCGGCACGCTGTATCCGGTCCTGGCGCGCCTGCAACGCGCCGGCTGGGTGTCGTCACGCTGGGAGGAGCTGGACCCGGTGGCCGAGGGCCGGCCGGCGCGGCGGTATTACCGGCTGACCTCGGCGGGCGCGGCGGCGGCCCGCACCGAGCTGGAGGACATGCGGGCACAGATGGCGAAGGCCTTCGGCCGCAAGGCGAGGCCGGCATGAGCGTCCCCCGCCCGTCGCCCGCCGGCCTTGTCCTGACAGCTACGGCGTCACCACCGCCTCGGTCATCATGCCGCGCCGGCCTTCTCCCGGCCGGTTCGCTCGCCGCCGCTCTCGTGCCCGCCGGCGTCCGGGTCGCGCCGGGTGTCCCGGGAGGTGCCGTATGACGCTTGCCGACCGCCTCGCCCAAGCCCTCGTCGCCCGCGCGGCGCGGCGCTGGCCGGCCGACCTCGCCGCCGGCATGGCCCGCGAGTGGCATGCGGAGCTGGCGTCCATGGACGACGGTTCGACCCTGCGCAAGCTCCGGTTCGCGCTGAGCCTCGCGGTTTCCCCGGCCGTCGAGGAACTCGGCGCCGACCCGATCGGCCGCCTCGAGGCGTGGAGCCGCTCCCTGGCCGGCGCCGCCGGCGTGACCCTGCTGGCCGGCGCCCTGGTCAACGCGATCCACGCGGTTCAGCACCGGGCCGGCGTCGCGACGATCCCGCTGTGGTTCCTCGCCGCGTCCCTCATGGTCCTCATCGCCCGCCGGTCGAGCTCCCCGGTCCTCGCCCGCACGCTCACCCTCGGCGCCGCCCTCTTCGCCTTCCTGCTCGCCGGCAACCGCATCGCTGTCATGCCGTTCATGGGCTGGCGGGACATCCTGCCCGCGGTCCTCACCTGGACGATCCTCACCACCCTTCTTGGGTACGCCGTCAGCCGCACCCGCCGCCGCCACCGCGCCGTGCCTCTGGCCGTCCTCGGCCTCATCGCCACCATGGACCTGACCACGATCGCCGGCTCCTGGCACGCCGCGACCGGCCTCGGCATCGGCGCGACCTCCGCCGCGCTGTGGTTCCCGCTCGCCCTGCTCCCCGGCGGGGCGGTCACGTTCGGCCCCCCGGTGGCCGTGGTCGGGTTGCCCGGCTTCCACGCCTCGCAGATGCTGCTGGGCAACGCCTCCGCGATGACCGCCCCGATGCTGCTGTGCTCGATCTTCGTGCTGACCCGCGCGCTGTCCGGCGCGCCGGTCCGGACCGTCGTGCCGGGAACGTTCGCCGGGCTCGACCTGCGTACCCTGTACGGCGTCGGCGCAGCCCTCACCGCCCTCGCCGCGGGCGAGGCCGTCCGCCGCCTGCCGCCGGGCACCTTCGAGGCCGGCTGGCACCGCCTCCTCGACAATTCGGCCGTGTTCGGTTTCGGCTTCCTCGCCACCACCCCGGGCCGGATCGTCACCGCCGTGATAGCCGGCCTGGTCGCCACACACCTGGGTGCCCGCCGCACCAGCTGATCTTTTCTTTGGGGCCCCTATGTAGCGGAAGTATCTAGGCCGTGCCGGCAAGGCAGGGCCGGCGGCCGGAAGCAGGCCAGGTCAGAGCGCCGTCGGCCGCGCGATTGGGCAGCGAGGCGGTACGGGGATTGGCGGGCGGGAGGTGCGGCGTGGCGGTGAGGCAGGGGCCGGTCGGCAGGGTCGGTCGGCGGGGGAGGCGTCCGGCGTGGGAGTGACGCGGCGGGCGGGGGCGGCCCGCAGGGGTGCGGCTCGAGCGCGAATTCGCAGGTAAGGAGGAGCCGTCCATGCCGGGCCACGACAAGGAAGCCAGGGCTACACGAGAACTGCCCGTGCTGCGGCGGGAGGAAACGGCCGCGGGGGACGGCTGGCTGCTCGCCCTGCTGGCGGCGCTCGCCACCGGCTACGCGGTCCTCACCCGCCCGCCCGGGCCCCGCCTCGCCGACCTCGACGTCTACCTCGGTGCGGTCGCCGGGCTGCGCGACGGAGACAGCCTCTACGACTTCATCCTCGGCGACGCCCCGTTCACCTACCCACCGTTCGCGGGGCTGGTCCTGGCGCCGATCACGGCCGTACCGAAGCCGGCTCTTCAGGTCCTCTGGACCCTCGCCACCGTCGTCGCCGTCGTGATGATCGCGCGGATCGCCGGGGGGCGCAACGCACCCGGGGCAGCCCTCGTTCTGTTCCTCTCGGCGCCCGTTTCGTCCGACCTGCGCTACGGACAGGTCAGCCTCTTCCTCGCCCTGGCCGTCCTCATCGGAGTGCGGCGGGGCGGCGGCGTCCTCATCGGGCTGGCGGCGGCGATCAAGCTCACGCCGCTGATCTTCGTGCCGATGCTGTGGCTCGCCGGCCGGCGACGGGCGGCCCGCGCCGCCGCCGGGACGTTCGTGGCGTGCGCGGTGCTGGCCGCCCTGCTCCTGACCGCGGACTCGTGGCGGTACTGGACCGGGGAGGTGCGGGACGTGCGGCGGCTCGGTCACATCGGCTCGATCGGCAACCAGAGCCTCAACGGCGCCCTGATCCGCGCCGGCCTCGGCCCCGAGCAGCGCCAGGTTCTGGTCGTGCTGGTGGGCGGCCTCGTCGTGCTGCTCGCGTGGCGCCGCGCCCGGCGCCTCTTCGCCGCCGGGGACCCGCTGGCCGGCACGATCGTCGTGGGCGCCGCGAGCGTCGTGCTGTCCCCGGTGTCCTGGACCCACCACCAGGTCTGGCTGGTCCTCGCCGTCCTCCTGCCCGGCCACCGGGCCGTGCGGGCCGCCGGGCTCGCCGTCATGGTGCTGCCCGCCTTCGGCGACACCCGGTTGCTGTGGGCGGCGGCGGTCGCGGCGGTCATCCCGTACGGCGGTGGCCGCGCCGATCAGCGCGGGGCAGACGGCGGTGGCCCTCCGGCGGAGCGGGGCAGCTCCCGTTTCACGATCTTGCCGGTGGCGTTGCGGGGCAGCTCCGGCAGGAACACGACGTCGCGCGGCACGCAGAAGCGGGCGCGATGCCGGCGCACGTGCGCGCGGATCTGGTCGGCGTCCGGCGTGGCGCCGTCGTGCAGCACCAGGTAGGCGGCGAGGCGCTGGCCGTACTGCTCGTCCGGCACCCCGACCACCGCGACCTCCCGCACCTGCGGCAGGTCCGCCAGCAGGTCCTCCACCTCGCAGGGGAACACGTTCTCGCCGCCGGAGACGATCATGTCGTCCTCGCGGCCGGAGACGAACACCCGGCCCGCCTCGTCGACGTGGCCGAGGTCGCCGGTGGCGAGCAGGCCGTCGCGGATCTCGCGGGACGCGCCGGAGGTGTAGCCCTCGAACAGCATCTCGTTGCCGACGAACAGCCGGCCGGTCGTGCCCGGCGGGACCGGCCGGCCGTCGGAGCCGAGCACGGCGACGCGGGTGCCGTGCGGCGGCCGGCCCGCGGTGTCCGGTGCGGCGCGCAGGTCGGCGGGGGTGGCGATGGAGGCCCAGGACGCCTCGGTCGAGCCGTACAGGTTGTACAGCACGTCGCCGAAGCGGTCCATGAACCGGGTGGCGAGGCTGCCGGGCAGCGCCGACCCGCTGACCGCGACCACCTCCAGGCCCAGCGGCGCCGCCGGCGGCGGCAGCTCCAGCAGCTGCGAGAGCATCACCGGCACGCCGATCAGCGCGGTGCACCGGGTCCGTGACAGTGTCTCCAGCACGTCGGCCGGCGAGAACTTGCGGCGCAGCACGATGGTGGCGCGCAACGCCAGCGCGATCTGCAGGCCCGCGAAACCCCAGGTGTGGAACAGGGGTGCGGCGATCAGGACGCGCGACCCGGCGCGCAGCGGGATGCGGTCGATGATCGAGCAGAGCGGGCTGAACCCGTCGGGGGTCGGCCGCCGCGCCCCCTTCGGCAGGCCGGTGGTGCCCGAGGTCAGCACGATGGTGCGGCCCGCACGAACCGGCGGCCGGAGGTCGCCGGCGGGTGCCGCGGCGGCCAGGGCGTCGAGGCGCGGCGCCGGGAGGTCTCCGGGCAGGTCCGGATCGTGCACGATCAGGCGCAACTGCTGGTCGTCGCGCAGGCGAGCGATCTGCGGCGCGGACAGACCCGTGTTGATCAGGACGGGATCGGCGCCGAGGGACGCCACCCCGATCACGGTCTCGATCATGGCGGCCGAGTTGCGCCGCAGCACCCCCACCCGATCACCCGGGGCGACGGGCAGGGCGCGGGCGATCCGCACCGAGCGTTCCAGCAGTTCCCCGTACGGGACTTCGCCGCGCTCCTCGTCGATCACGGCGACGCGCCGGGGATCCCGGGCCGCGGCCTGGCGCAGCTCCCCGGCCAGCCCGAAGCCCCACCGCCGCAACGCCGCGAACTGCCGCAGCACCCGCCCCGGCGGCCCCGGCCGCAGCAGCCCGCGCCGGGCCATGGTCGAGACCACGAACGCGGCGGACATCAGCGGATCTGCATGCCCGAGATGGCCCGCGAGATGACGAGCCGCTGGATCTCCGACGTGCCCTCGAAGATGGTGTAGATCTTCGCGTCCCGGAACATGCGTTCCACCGGATGCTCGCGCAGGTAGCCGGCCCCGCCGAGGATCTGCACCGCCTTCTCGGTGACCGCGACCGCCACCTCGCCGGCCTTGAGCTTGGACATCGAGCCCTCGCCGGCGGTGAACGGCTTGTCGTTGCGGCCCATCCAGGCGGCCCGCCACACCAGCAGCCGCGCCGCGTCGATCTCGGTCTTCATGTCCGCCAGGGCGAACGCGATCGCCTGGTTCTCGATGATCGGCCGGCCGAACTGCACCCGTGTCTTCGCGTATTCCAGCGCGTACTCGTAGGCGGCCCGCGCGATCCCCAGGGCCTGCGCCCCGACCGCCGGCCGGGACAGCTCGAACGTGCGCATGGCGGCCTGCTTCGACGCCCGCTGACCGTGGCGGGCGCGGTCCAGCCGCTCGTCCAGCGCGTCCTTGCCGCCGAGCAGGCAACGGCCCGGGACCCGCACCGCGTCGAGGAAGACGTCGGCCGTGTGCGAGGCCCGCAGCCCGAGTTTGCGCAGCTTCTTCATCCCGGTCAGCCCGGGGGTGCCGGGCGGCACGATGAACGCGGCCTGCCCCCGCGAGCCCAGAGACGGATCCACCGAGGCCGTCACGACGTGCACGTGGGCGATCCCGCCGTTGGTCGCGTACGCCTTCTGCCCGGTCAGGACCCACTCGTCGGACGCCTCGTCGTACACCGCCCGGGTGCGCATCGCGCTGACATCCGACCCGGCCTCCGGCTCGGTCGTGCAGAACGCTCCGACCTTGGGGTCGTCGGCGTCGCCGAAGCATTGCGGCACCCACTCGACGAGCTGGTCCGGGGTGCCCGAGCCGTAGATCGCGGCCACCGCCAGCGACGTGCCGGAGATCGCCATGCCGATGCCGCCGTCGCCCCAGAACAGCTCCTCGTTGACGATCGGCAGGGACAGCCCGGCCGGGTCGGACCACGTGTTCACCAGGAACTCGAACCCGTACAGCCCGATCTTCGCGGCCTCCTGGAGCACCGGCCAGGGCATCTCCTCGCGCTCGTCCCACTCGGCGGCGGCCGGCCGGATCACCCCCTCGGCGAAGCCGTGCACCCACTCGCGCAGGTCGGATTGTTCCTCGTTGAGATCGAGCCAGAACTCCATGCGGCGAACCTTCCCGGGCGGACCGTACTCGCCGGTAACGTTACGGTGGCGTAAGTTGGCCCGCAAGATGCGGCCGGTCGCCGTGCACGCTGAACTCCCAGCCGGTCGACTCCGGCCAGGCGGCGAACGACACCCGCGAGGGCAGCAGGATCGGCTGCTGGAAGGCGACGTCGACGGTGTACGCGTCGGGCAGCCGGCCCTCCAGCGCGGCCAGGCACCGGGCCTTGGTCCACATGCCGTGCGCGATCGGCCGGGGGAAGCCGAACAGCCGCGCGCCCAGCCGCGAGGTGTGGATCGGGTTGCGGTCACCCGACACCGCGGCGTAGTCGCGGCCGGTCCGGGCCGGCACCTGCCAGACGGCCGAGGAGGCGGGCGCCGGGGCAGGCTCGCGGCGCCGGCCCGTCCCGCGATTCTTCGACAGGTACGTCGAGGTCTCCGACCACACCGGCGCACCGTCCACGGTGGCCGTCGCGACGATGTCGAACCGGGTGCCGCGTTCGTGCGGGCGCAACGCCTCCGCCCGTACCGAGAGGTCGAGCGGAAGCTGCGCGACAAGCGGGCGCCGCACGGTGATCCGGTTGGCCACGTGCACCAGCCCCACCACCGGGAACGGGAACTCCCCGCCCGACATCAGCCGCATGGCCAGCGGGAACGCCAGCAGGTGCGGATAGGTGGCGGGCAGGACGTCGGTCACCCGGAAACCGCAGACGCTTTCGTACGCCGTGAGATGCGCCCGATCGGTGCGGACCCCCCGCCGCACGAGCTCCACCTCGGGCAGCCCGGCGGGCCGGCTCGGCGCCAGCAGCCCGATCGCGGCCCTCAGGTAGTCGACCCGGGGTTCCTCGGTCAGCTCGACGACCGCCATCCTCACGCTCCCAGCAGGCTCTGCCCGCACACCCGCACCACGCTGCCGGTGATGGTGCCCGACCCGGGCGAGGCGAACCAGGCGATCGTCTCCGCGACGTCGACCGGCAGGCCGCCCTGCGCCATGCTGTTCATCCGCCGGCCGGCCTCACGCAGCATCACCGGCATCCGCGCGGTCATCGCCGTCTCGATGAACCCGGGGGCCACCGCGTTGATGGTGATGCCGCGCCCGGCCAGGCGCGGCGCGTTCGCCTGCACCATGCCGATCACGCCGGCCTTGCTGGTGGCGTAGTTGGTCTGGCCGCGGTTGCCGGCGATGCCGGCGATCGAGGCGACCCCGACGACCCGGCCGCCGTCGCGCAGCAGACCTCGTTCCAGCAGGGCGTCGGTGACCCGCTCGGGCGCGGTCAGGTTGACCCCGATCACCGATTCCCAGCGGCTCACGTCCATCTTCGCGATCGTCCTGTCCCGCGTGATGCCCGCGTTGTGCACCACGACATCCACGCCGCCACCGAGGTGATCGGCCAGCCGCTGCGCGGCACCGGCCGCGGTCAGGTCCAGCTGCAGAGCCCTTCCCCGTACGTCGTTGGCCACGCCCGCCAGGGCATCGCCGGCCGCCGGGACGTCCAGCGCGACGACGTCGGCGCCGTCGCGGGCCAGCACCCGCGCGATGGCCGCTCCGATGCCGCGCGCCGCCCCGGTCACCAGAGCCGTCCGCCCGTCCAGCGGTCGTTGCCAGTCGGCCGGCGCCGACGGTTCCCCGGCGCCGATCCGGACGACCTGGCCGGACACGTACGCCGACCGCCCGCTGAGCAGGAACCGCAGCGTCGACTCCATGGCCCGCTCGCCACCGGGCGCCACATACACCAGCTGGGCCGTGATGCCCCGCCCGAACTCCTTGCCGATGCTGCGGGTCAGCCCCTCCAGCGCGCGCTGCGCGGTGGCCTCGCGCGGCGCCGGGCACGCCTCCGGCGGGGTGCCCAGCACGATCACCCGGCCCGACTCCGGCAGCGTGCGCGCGTGGGGGTGGAAGAACGCGAACAGCTCGGTCAGCCGCTCCGAGTCGCCGATGCCGGTCGCGTCCAGGATCAGCGCCCCGTGCGGGGGAGCGGCCACGTCGAGGACCTCGACGCCCGCGCCGCCGAGGACCTTGCGCACCTGTTCGGCCAGCCGCCCGCCCGGGGTGCCGCCGAGCAGCACCGGCCGGGTGACCAGCGGGTCGCCGGTCCGGTACCGCCGCAGGCGCGGCGGGTCGGGCAGCCCGAGCCGCTTGACCAGGGCCCGCCCGGCACCGGAGTTCGCGAAACTCGCGTACCTGTCAGCCATGCGCCGAGCCTACTCGCCGGTAGGTCGGCGCGGGTGCTCCCGGGCGAGCCCCCGGTGACCGATGACGACGGGAGGGACGAAGCCGCCCCCCGGTTCGGGGCAGTCGATCTCGGACAGTCAGATCGGCGGGACGGGTCGCGCGTGCCCGCGTGGCGCCGGACGTCGTGCGGGACATCGCGGAGGAATGGCTGGCCGGGGCCGGCCGTTGCTAGGCTACCCATCAGTAAGGTATCGCCGATCGCCGTGGAGGAAGCCGTGCAGAGCCCGCGCCGCGTCGCCGTTCTCGGCGGCAACCGCATCCCGTTCGCCCGGTCGAACGCCACCTATGCCGCCGCGTCCAACCAGGACATGCTGACCAGCGCGCTGGACGGGCTGATCGCCCGGTTCGGCCTGGCCGGCGAGCAGGTGGGCGAGGTGGTCGCCGGCGCCGTGCTCAAGCACGCGCGCGACTTCAACCTGACCCGCGAGGTGGTGCTCGGCTCGCGGCTCGACCCGCGCACCCCGGCGTACGACATCCAGCAGGCCTGCGGCACCGGGCTCGAGGCGGCCATCCTGGTCGCCAACAAGATCGCCCTGGGCCAGATCGAGGCCGGCATCTCCGGCGGCGTGGACACCACCTCGGACGCGCCGCTGCAGTTCAACGAGCAGATGCGGCGCACGCTGCTGGAGCTGAACCGGGCCCGGTCGCTCGGCGAACGGCTGCGGGCGGTCGCCAAGCTGCGGCCGCAGCAGGCCTTCCAGCCGGAGATCCCGCGCAACGCCGAACCGCGCACCGGACTGTCCATGGGGGAGCACGCGGCGATCACCGCCCGCCGGTGGAACATCGACCGGGAGTCGCAGGACGCGCTGGCGCTGGCCTCGCATCAGCGGCTGGCCGCGGCGTACGAGAACGGGTTCTTCGACGACCTCATGACGCCGTACCTGGGGCTGACCCGCGACCAGAACCTGCGGGCCGACACCAGCCTGGAGAAGCTGGCCCGGCTCACGCCGGTGTTCGGCACGCGCGACGAGGGCGCCACCATGACCGCGGGCAACTCGTCGCCGCTGACCGACGGCGCCTCGACCGTGCTGCTGGCCTCGCCGGAGTGGGCGGCCCGGCACGGCCTGCCCGTGCAGGCCTGGTTCACCGACTGCGAGACGGCCGCGGTGGACTATGTGCACGGTGACGAGGGGCTGCTGATGGCGCCGGCCTACGCCGTACCGAGAATGCTCGCCCGCCAGGGCCTGACGCTGCAGGATTTCGATTTCTACGAGATCCACGAGGCGTTCGCGTCGCAGGTGCTGGCCACCCTAGCGGCGTGGGAGTCGCCGGAGTTCTGCAAGGAGCGCCTCGGCCTGGACGCGCCGCTCGGTCCGATCGACCGGGCCAGGCTCAACGTCCACGGCTCGTCGCTGGCCGCCGGGCACCCGTTCGCGGCGACCGGCGGCCGCATCGTCGCCACCCTGGCCAAGCTGCTCGCCGCCAAGGGGTCCGGCCGCGGCCTGATCTCCATCTGCGCGGCCGGCGGCCAGGGCGTGGTGGCCATCCTCGAACGCTGAGGCGACCCGGCGCCCGACCCGCACACCTGCCACCGTCACCGCGGACGTGCCGCCCGTTACCTTTTTCGGGTCCCCGTGGGGGACGCTGGTCGCCTGGTCCGGCATGACTCACTGCCCCTGTCGCTTGCATGATCCGGGGGTGGTGTCACCGGGCCGGGTGGCGCCGACGGACCGCTGACAGGGACACGGCCCGTCCCGGTCGCCCGAGCCTGCGGCTTGCAGGTCGCCTACCTGCCCGGCCTGGCCATGCGCCGCATCGCCGACCTGCACCCCGGCCAAGCGAACCGACGCCCGCGACGCGGCGAAGCCACCCGCGTCTCCAACCGCATCCGCGGGCTGCTCACCCAGATCCATCCCGCGCTCGAACGCGTCCTCGGACCGAAAGTGCAGCACAAAGCGGTCCTGCAAGCCTTGTCGCGCTGCGGCGGCCCGGCCGGTCTGCGCCAAGCGTGAGCGCCTGGTCGAGCAAACCTTCACCGCCCTCGACGTCCTGACTTCGATGCCCGGCATCGGGG
>NZ_CAKUCL010000098.1 GCF_934643405.1 uncultured Actinoplanes sp. | reverse complement strand
AGTTCCACCGCGCCGATCGCGGCGAACAACCACCGCCAGCCGACCAACTGGGTGACCACCCCGCCGAGCACGAAGCCGAACGCCCCACCCGCCGCGCCGGCCATCGTCCACCATCCCAGTGCCCGGGTACGGCGTGGGCCGGGCGGCAAAGCGGCCAGCACCAACGCGAGGGCGGCGGGCACCGCGACGGCCGCACCCAGGCCCTGCAACGCCCGTCCGGCCAGCAGGACCTCACCGCTTCGGGCCAGCGCGCACACCCCCGACCCGGCGGCAACCAGCAGGCTGCCGCCGATGAAGGCGACGCGTCGGCCGAGCAGGTCGGCCACCCAGCCGCCGGGCACCAGCACGCCGCCGAAGACCAAGGCGTAACTGCCGGCCACCCAGGCCAGCATGGCCCCGGTCAGCCGCAGGTCGTGCTGGACGGCCGGCAGGGCAACGATCAGCAAGGTCACGCCGATCACGTCGACGAACTGGGCCGTGCAGGCCAGAGTCACCACCGGGCCGTCGCGGCGGGTGGCTCGGCGCGACTGTCGAGTAGCCATACCCGACGGTAGGCCAGGTCGTCGAGCGGCACATGACACCGTTCCGGGCGTCGGCCGAGTTCCCGCACCTCAGTGTCCACAATGCTGATCCGAGTCGCGTAGCGTGCCGGCCGACCCGTCAAGGCAAGCTTTCGGTGCGGACAACAGGTATCGACCCGACATCTCGGCCGAACCGGTCCGCAATTGACATGACAGGCGACCGGCCGCCTCCGGTCGCGTCGCCCCATGCCGGTGAGCAGAGTGCCGGGGCCGATCCTCACGGCGGCTCACCGGTCCCATCAAACTCCGAAGTGGACAGTTGTGAGTCGTTGGATGACCCGCTTGCCGTACCGGTGGTGATCACGACCCCGTACGGATGTGCAAGTTGCGCTTTTTTTCGCTAAGAGAGATCAGGCCGCCGGTTATGTCTGCTAAGCGATATCGCTCGACGCGGGTAAGAGCCGACATATTTATGATCGACACCGGCATCCGGCTACCGCCCCGGCGCCGCCTGGAGGCCGATCGCGCCCGGGCGAATGTACTGATGACCGGCCCGGCGGTAAGGGGCGGTGTCCGATGGCGTTCTGGTCAACTGCCGCGCGTGCCGTTCAAACCTGTGATCTCCAGAACGCGTGATCGATCGCCGGGGCGGCGGTCCGCGCCCGGACGAGTGCATGGGCGAATGCACGTGCAAGAGCCGGCCGTCTGTCCGCCGTGGACACGCATCACTGTTTCTGCGAAGGTTTCCGGAGTGCAACTGACATATGAAGGAGAGGAGAAATGTGACTGTCCAGAACTATCTCCAGCCAGGCGACTTCACCGGCTTGGCGCAGAACTACTCCGCATACCGAACGGGCTATTCCGTACCGGTCCGATCGGCAATTATCGGTCTCTTGGAACGGCCCGCCGCGACTCTCGACGCCGTCGATGTCGGTGCCGGAACCGGCATATGGACGCGCAGTCTGGCCGACGCCGGCTTCCATTCGGTGACGGCGGTGGAGCCGAACGACGACATGCGGCAGACGGGCATGCACGACTCTGCCGGATACGAGATCGACTGGCGAGCCGGCACCGGTGCGGCCACCGGCCTGGGATCGGCCTCGGCCGACCTGGTGTGCATGGCATCCTCCTTTCACTGGGTCGATTTCGACGACGGCATGGCCGAGTTCCACCGGATCCTCCGGCCGTCCGGATGGTTCGTCGCCCTGTGGAGCACGCGGCTGCTGCAGCTGAACCCGCTGCTGCTGGAGATCGAGGACGAATTGGCCCGGTTGCAGCCCGGCCTGCGCCGATCGGCGTTCGGCCCGGCCGGCCGGACCGAAGGACTCACCGACCGGCTGGCGGCCCATCCCGGTTTCGACGAGGTGGTGTCACTCGAAGGGCGCCACGTGACCGTGCAGAGCCCCGAGCACTACCTCGGGAACTGGCGATCGGTCAACGACGTCCGGCACCGTCTCGGGGAGGAGAAGTTCATGACCTTCCTCGATTACGTCGAAGGGCGGTTGTCGGACGTGGACGCCGTCGAGGTGACCTACGCGACGCGAGCGTGGGCCGCTCGCCGGGCGACCTGACCCGGTCGCGGGACGGGGGAGGGAACGCATGACCACGCACAGCAGGCCGGCCCGGCCCGACCGCCGGTTCACCGCGCTCTACCGCAACAACCTCGAGCAGGTCGGCCCGGCGGACATCGTCCTCGCCGGGTACGGCGGCGCGGGGCAGTCCATCATCGCGAACGCCTTGCTGGAGTTGCGACTCAACTACGTCGACCCCTACACGGAGCTCCTGCACGAGGACGGCTCCACCAGCCACGTCACCGACCACGCCGGGTTCCGTTCCCGGATGGCGGCGCTGCACGCCCGGGACACCGGGACCGGACGGCGCGTCCCGGAACGTCCATGGCCGCGCTTCTTCAAGACCCATCTGCCTCCGGAGGTGTTCCCGCGCAGGGTGGGGGGACTGTGGCTGGTTGTCCGTGACCCGCGAGACGCTCTGCACTCGTGGTACCAGTGGCGCAAGAACTTCGCCGAGGTCGACTGGGATCGGGTGCGCGGCGACTTCGGCCAATTCCTGCGCGAGGCGGACCACAGCGGCCGGCGCCCGGCGGCGGACTGGGCATACTTCTACAGCGAATGGCTGCGGTACGGCGAGGGACTCGACCGCATGGTCTGCACCCGTTTCGAGGATGTGAAGAGCGATCCGCTGCCAGTTCTTCGGGACGCGCTGCGAAGCCTCGGACTGGTGATCCCGGATGACGCGGTCGCGGCCGCGATCCGCCGAAGCAGCTTCGACGCGATGCGCGCGCACGAGGACAAAGTAGCTGCCGGCGGACCGGGCGGTCCGGCGCGGATGATGCGCCGCGGCAAAGTCGGTGAATGGCAGGAGTGGATGACACCGAAACTCGCCGGATATCTGTCCGATGACGCATTCGTCGCGGTGGCGCGGCAGTTCGGCTATTCCATCGGATAAAGCTCGGAATTCACACAGACAATCACATCGACCCGGCGGGTTTCGCCGCATCGGTCAGTTCCGTGCGTCGCGATCGTTCTCCGCGGCGTGAATGCCGTGCCGGGTGACAAGGCTTTGAACCAGGAGCGAAACAGTGAGCAGACCTACCGTAATCGGCAGAGCGCCGGCATCCGGCTCACCAGGCGCCGGATCGTCCATGTCCTCCACGATTCCGTCCCTGAACACTCTTCTCGCCACGAAGCGGCCGGTGCGTGCCGCCGGGGCGCACAACGGCCTCGGCGCCGCCCTGGTCGAACTCGCCGGCCTCGACGCGGTCTGGGCATCCAGCTTCGAGATCTCCGCCGCGCACTGCCTGCCCGACGCGAGCCTTCTCACGATGCGCGACTACCTCGAGGCGACGACTCAGATGCAGAAGGCGTGTGCGCTACCCATCGTCGCGGATGTCGACACGGGATTCGGCGGCACCATGAACGTCGCATACATGGTGCGCGAGTACGAGCGTGAGGGCGTCGCCGCGGTCTGCATCGAGGACAAGGTCTTCCCGAAGATGAACAGCTTCGTCGAAGCCCATCACGCCCTCCTGCCGGTTGACGAGTTCTGCCGCAAGATCGAGGTCGCGAAGAGCGTCCAGTCGAGCGCCGACTTCCACGTCATCGCCCGTACCGAGGCTCTGATCAGCGGAGAGCACGTCGACGAGGCGCTGCGCCGCTGCGTGCGATACGCCGAAGCGGGCGCCGACTCCGTCCTGGTGCACTCCAAGGACCGGTCGAAGGAGCCGATCCTGCGCTTCCTGGCCGGTTGGGACAACCGGATGCCCGTCGTCATCGTCCCGACGACCTATCCCGACTGGCATTGCAAGGACGCCGCGGACGCGGGTGTCTCAATGATCATCTACGCCAATCAGGGGCTGCGGGCGATGATCCAGTCCGCCCTGTCGGTCCTGCGGACGATCAGCAACGACGGGAGCAGCTCCGCGGTCGAGGATCAGATCGCCACGGTGGGGCAGGTGTTCCGCCTGCAGCAGCTGGAGGAGTGGCAGGAGATGGCCGAATGATCGGCACGGACACCCTGCTCGGCGAGCTCGATCGGCGCGGCTTCGACTTCTTCACCGGTGTCCCCTGCTCGTACCTCGCCGGGCCGATCGCCGCGTTGAGCGCGGCGGGCCGCTACCGTCCGGCCGCGAACGAGGGTGCGGCGCTCGCTCTGGCCGCCGGGGCGGTGACCGGCGGCCGTCGCGCGGCCGTCCTGATGCAGAACTCCGGCTTCGGAAACCTGATCAATCCCCTCACGTCGCTGATCATGCCGTACCGGATTCCGGTGCTCGTGCTCATGACTCTGCGCGGCTGGCCGGACCCCGACGGGGACGAGCCTCAGCACCGGGTGATGGGACTGACGACGCACGGCCTGCTCGACCTTGTGGGCGTACGGCATTGGACGCTGTCGTCCGAGGACATCGACGTGGCGCAACCGCTCAAGGCGGCGGACGAGGAGCTGGCCGAGGGACGGCCGGCGGTGTTGCTGGTGGCCAAGGGCGCCGTCGCCAACACCGAGGTTCCGTCCGGGGCGCCGGACGCCGGGCCCGCCGCGCAGGTGCTGCCGGGTACCGGCGAGGCGGTCGCCGCCGTCCTGGATGCCTTCCCCGGCGCGCTGTTCGTGTCGACCACCGGATACGCGTCACGGCATCTGTTCGCCCAGGGCGACTCGCCACGCTGCTTCTACATGCAGGGCTCCATGGGCCACGCCTCGGCCTTCGCCCTCGGGGTGGCGGACGCCGCGCGCGACGAGCGAGTCGTGCTGATCGACGGGGATGGAGCCGCGTTGATGCACCTGGGGTCGATGGCGACCATCGGCACCGCGCGGCCGCCCGGGCTGGTGCATGTCCTGCTCGACAACGGAACGTACGAGTCGACCGGCGGCCAGCGGACGACCACCGCCGAGGTCGACTTCGCCGGCACGGCCGGAGCCCTCGGCTACCGGCACGCCGTGACCTGCCGTGGTCGCGAGGAGTCCCGCCGCGCGCTCCGGGAGGCCGCCCGGCGGGAGGGGCCGGTGCTCGTTGTGGTGAAGACATCGGCCGGGGCCGGCCCGGTGCCGCCACGGGCCACGGCGGCGATGGCGGCCGCCGACATCCGTGCCCGCTTCGCCGCCGCCGTGGCCGGGCGGCCGGGATGAGCACGGTGCCGGCGGTGTGCCCCGTACGTCACCAGCCCGTCGTCGCGTCGGGAGCCCGGCACCGGCTGCCTGATCTGCTGCGCGAACTTGACGCGCGGCGGGTTCTGCTGGTCACCAGCGCGCGCCGGGCCGACGACGGCGCCGTGGCGAGACTCCTGCCGGACGTGCGGGTGCGGGCCTTCACCGAGTGGACGCCGAATCCGGTCCTCGAGCAGGCCGTGGCGGCGGCCCGAGCCCAGGCGGAGTTCGGCGCGGATCTCATCGTCGCGGTGGGCGGGGGCAGCGCCATCGACGTCGCGAAGCTGGCCCGGTCGCTTCCCCCGGACGCCGGCGCCGCTCGGCGCGTCCTGGCCGGTCGGCGGGAGCTGCGTGCGCCGAGCACGGTGCCGCTGGCCGCCCTGCCGACGACGGCGGGCTCGGGCAGCGAGGTGACCCGTTTCGCCACCGTCTACGTCGATCGGGTGAAGCACTCCCTGGACCACGTGTCGGTGTTGCCGGAGTATGCCTTGATCGACCCTGAGCTGCTGGTCAGCTGCCCGGTCCCGCTGCGGTACAGCAGCGCGTTCGACGCTCTCTGCCATGCCGTGGAGTCGTTGTGGAGCACCCGAGCCACATCGTCCTCGCGGCGACTGGCGACCGATGCCTTGCGGGCACTCGCCGAACTGCTCAGGACACCGCTGGCGGAGGCCGGCCCGCCGGAGCTGCTGCGCCTGGCGCAGGCGGCGACCACCGCGGGGCGGGCCATCGACACCACCCGCACCACCGCCGCCCATGCGTTCTCCTACCGGCTGACCGCGCACTTCGGTGTGCCGCACGGCGTCGCCTGCGTGCTGAATCTGATGTGGTTGCTGGACCTCGGCACCGAGTCGGTCACGGCCGGGCCGCCGGGCCGGTCGGTGCGGGACGATCTGCGTCTCGTCGGATCACTGCTGGCGCCACGCCGGCCGGAGGCGGCCGGCGCCGCCCTGCGCGACATGCTGGGGGCCGCCGGGCTTTCCGCCCGTCTGCGTGATCACGGCGTTCACCGCGAGGATGTGGACGCGCTGATCGCCGCCGGAATGGCGAACCGCCGGACGGACGGCAATCCGTTTCCTCTGGATCCCGGGCGGGTGCGGCGGAAGATGCTGGAGATGCTGTGAATCATCGATCCTCACGTCCCGCGGACATCGTCGGAGGGTGAATCCATGCGAGTGATCGTTCCGGCTGCCGGCCTGGGCGAGCGGCTCCTGCCGCATACTTCCGACCGGCCGAAATGCCTGGTCCCGGTGGGTGGCACCCCTATCATGGGTCGCTTGATGACTCAGTTGCACGAGATAGGAGTGTCCGAGGTCGTGTGTGTCGTCGGCTACCGTGGCGAAATGATCAAGGACTATGTCGGAAGCTTGTCCGGCAGGCCTCGGGTCGCTTTCGTCGAGAATCCACAATTCGCGACGACGAACAGCATTTACTCGCTGTATTCGTCCTTCGCCTACTGGGACGGCGGCATAGCCGTTGTCGACTCGGACATTCTGGTGAGCACTCGCTTGCTGACGATGGTGCTCGACGGTGACGACACCGCGATGGTGATCGACGCCGAGCGGACGCGGGCCGAGATCGACATGGCCGTGGAGGTGCGGGACGGGGCGGTGTGGCACCTCGACAAGGAGCTGCCCGACGATCGGGTCACCGGCGAGTTCTTCGGTCTCTCCCGGTGGACCGGCGCCGGCCTCGACTCGCTGCGGCGCACGATCAGCGCGATGGTCACGGCGGGGGAGACCGATGTGTGGTACCAGTTCGCGATCCGCAAGGTGGCGAAGACACTGCGCATCCGGCCCCTGTACGCCCACCGTCACGAGTGGAGCGAGGTGGACAGCGGCACGGACCTCATGGCAGCCAACGCCGCGCTCGCGGCGGGGGCGGTCTGGGGCAGCTGCCGATGACCGCCGTGCAGGCCTCCGCCGGGGACAGCCACGCACCGCAGCGCACGCCGGCCCATCCGCTGGCGGCCGCGATGGTGCTCGGCTGCGGGCTGTTCCTGGTCGTCTTCGACAGCCTCTCCGTCGCGGCGGCACTACCGACGATCGGGCGCGATCTGGATCTGGACTACGCCCAGCTGCAGTGGATCGTCAACGCGTACTCGTTGTTCATCGCCGGTCTGCTGATGGCCGGCGGCCGGGCCGCCGACCTGTTCGGACATCGGCGCATGCTGCTGATCAGCCTGGTGCTGCTGCTGGCCGGCGCGACCGTGGCCGGGGTGGCGCCGTCGTACCACATTCTCCTGGTGGGCCGTGCGGTCCAGGGAGCCGCGGCGGCCCTGGCGCTGCCGGCCGCTCTCGCGCTGACCGGAGCGCTTTTCCGGGAGGAGCCGTGGCGCAGCCGAGCGTTCTCGATCATGTCTGTCTCGGGTGGGACCGCGGGCCTGGTCGGGGCGATCTGCGGCGGGTTGCTCACCGATGCCTTCGGCTGGCAGGCGATCTTCCTGAGCACGATCCCGCTCAACGTGGCGGCCGTGTTCGCCGCCAAACGCTTCGTGCCCGCGGACACGGGTGGTCCGCGCAAACGCAGCCGGCTGGACACCCTCGGCGCCGCATTGGCCACCGCGGGACTGCTCGCGGTCGTGTTCGGGCTCGGCCGCATCGAGCACTACGGCCTCACCGCGCGGAGCGTCTGGCTGCCGCTGGTGGCGGGGCTGGTGCTGCTCGCCGGCTTCGCGATGTGGGAGAGGCGCGCCCCGGACCCGCTCATCCAGCCGTTGCTGCTGCATTCCCGCAGACTGCTCGGCAGCTCGTTCGGGCTGGCGGCCCAGTCGTCGATCCACACCGCGATCGTCGTTCTCGGCAGCATCCACCTTCAGGACGTGCACCGTCTGTCCGCCGCGCAGGCCGGCCTGGCGCTGGCCCCGGCCCTGGTGGCCACCACCGTGGGAAGCGTGGTGGCGGGGCGGCTGCTCCCGGTGGTGGGATCCCGGCGGATCGCTCTGATCGGGCTGCCCGTGTCCGCCCTCGCCCTGGTGATGCTTGCCGTCGATGCCACGTCGTCGGTGTACGTCATCGCGGTGTTGCCGTGGTTCGTGCTCCAGGGCCTGTTCAACAGCGCGGATTACGTGGCGCTGAGCCGCGAGGCGGTCGGCGAGGCCGCCGAGGAGGCCGCCGACCGGGCCACCGACCAGGTCATCGATGAAGCCATCGAGGAGGCCGTCGCCGAGGTCCAGGATGTCGACCCCAAGGCCGCGGCCCTCCTGGTCACCGCGGTCGAGAAGGCGGTCGACGAGACCGTCATGTCCGCGGTGCAGGTCCTGCCGGACGGGACCGTGGACGGGCGGGAAGAACGGGAGATGGCCGAGGCGGTGACCGAGGCGGTCGAGGAGACCGTCGCGGACGTGGGAGAACGGATCGGCGACCGGATCGATCCGGCGGCGGCGGTCAGCCTCGTCGACACGGCCGAGAAGGCGGCGTCCGAGGCGCTGGAGGAGAAGGAGGACGAGGTCGCCCACGGCGCCGCGGCCGGGGTGTTCGAGACCTCCGCCCATGTCGGCGGTGCGATCGCCGTGGCGGTCCTGCTGTCGCTGGCCGGCTCGAGTCTCGGCTACCGGGGGGCGTACGCCGGTGCGGCGGTCCTGGCCCTCGCCGGATGGGTGGCCGTTTTCCTGCTCATCCCGAAAGAACGCGACCACAGCCGGCGGGCCCGGCGATGGAGCATCAGTGTCGCCCGGCGCCGCCGCGTGGTCACGACGGCGGTGGAGCGTCAGGTGCGGCGCCGCAGGTTCGGAAGGAGGAGTCGTTCACGTGACCGCGTCAACTCACGATGAGGTCGACAGAGGCCGGGTGTCGCTGACGTCCGGGGCCCTCGTCTGGATCACCGGGATGTCCGGCGCCGGCAAATCCACGGTGGCGGCCGAGCTGGTCGACCGCCTGCATCGGCGAGGGGTCCGGCCGGTACTGCTGGACGGCGACCAGTTGCGTGCCGCGCTGGGCATCGCCGGGACGTTCGACCACCAGGGCCGCCACAACCTCGCGTTCGTATACGCGCGGCTGTGCCGGCTGCTCGCCGGGCAGGGACAGATCGTCATCTGCTCGACGATCGCCCTCTTCCACGACGTCCAGGCGTGGAACCGAGCCAACATCGACAACTACCTGGAGGTCTTCCTGGACGTGCCCGTCGACGAACTGCGCGCACGCGACACCAAGGGCCTCTACGCCTCGGACGGACAACAGATGGTGGGCGTCCACGTCCCGGCGGAATTCCCGCTGCACCCGGACCTGGCGGTGCGCAACTTCGGCGAGACACTGCCCGGCGACGTGGCAGAAACAATCATCCGATTCGGTACGACGAAAGGTGTGTGGTGACCATGACCGGCGTCCTCGATGCCGCGAATCTCCGAACAGCCACCTACGACATTCCGAAACCAGCTCAGGAGGCCGTCCTGGCGGCGAACGACGCTCGCACCGGGACCGGGCCGCTCCTCGCCGAGGTCCGCGAGAGACTGCACGAACTCGTCGACACCCAGCTCGACGGCGAACTCGGCATCTTCCTGGTCTCCGGGATGGAGCACCTCAACCGGGAACAGGCCGCCGCCGTGACGCTGCGCCTGAGCGAGACGGTCGGCACGCTGCTGCCGCAGGACGCCAAGGGCACCCTGCTGCGCGAAGTGGTCGACCGTGGGGTGCGCCTCGGTGAGGGCGCCACCGGACGCTACTCCGACTCCCGCGACGGCGGGAACCTGCACACCGACGGGCCGCATCACCCTCCACCCGTGCCGGACTGCTTCACGCTCTTCTGCGTGCACCAGGCACGGACCGGTGGTGCCCTGTGCCTGGTGCACGCGGCCACCCTCACCGAACGACTGCCGGACTGGGCGGTGGCACAGCTGAGCGAGGACTTCCATTTCGACCGGCGAGAGGCCGACGTGGCGGACCCGACGGTGGTGCGCCCGGTGCTCGGCAAGGAGGACGGCCGCACCCGCGTCTGCTACCTGCGCCAGTACATCGAGATCGGCCATCGTCATCCGCACGTCCCCCCGCTGACCGCCGAGCAGGTGCGGGCTCTCGACGCCCTCGACGCGTTGCTCGACGACGAGAGCCTGCAGGACCACGTCCGGCTGCGGCCCGGACAAATGATCTTCATCAACAACCGCACCCTGTTGCACGGCCGCACCCCGTTCGAGGACGACCCGGACTCCCCCGACAAGCGCCTGATGCTCCGGACCTGGATCAAGCGCGACTGACCAAGCAGACGACGCGGGCAGGGGCCGTCGTCGCGGCCCGTGCCCGCCACCCTCCCGGCACAGACACGGTCGCGGTGCGTCCCGCACCGAGAAAGGAGAGAAAGGTGCAGCCGCGTGCGCTCAGCGAGGTGATCGACGTGGTGGCGGACGTGCCGGTGGTCAACGTGTGCGCGTCCAACCGGATGAGGAACGTCGGGGACCATTGGTCCGCGGTCGGGCGGCATGTGCGCTGGGTACGAGACCACGGTGCCATGATCACGTTGCCGGAGGCCCGCGCCCTCGGCGAGGTCGGCCACCGGTCGCCGCTGCAGGGCAAGCTGGTGATCGTGGGCGGCGGTGGACTGGTGGGCCCCGGCCCGTTCGAGTCGGCTGTCGAGTCGATCTTTCCCCAGCTGCCGGCCGCGGTGGTGTTCTGGGGCATCGGGCACAACGTGCTGCACGGCGTCGGGCGCGACGCCACCACAGGCTGGCGCAACCGTCTGCTGATGGACGGGCGGACCCCACTGTGGCCGGACTACTTCAGCGCCGCCCGGCTGGTGGGCGTCCGGGATCATGCCGCCGGCATGCCGTGGGTGCCCTGCGCCAGCTGCTTGAGCCCGGCGCTCGACGGGCTGGCCGAACAGGCGCCGACGCACGACGTGGCCCTGATCAACCACTACGAGCAGCCCATCGACTGGTCCGCGGGGCGGGCGGAGGGGCTGCGCGTGGTTCGCGCCACCAACAACACCGAGGACCTGATGGCCGTCCTCCGGATGATCGCCGCGGCACCGGTCGTGGTGAGCAATTCGTATCACGTGCTGTACTGGGCGCTGCTGCTCGGCCGTGGAGCGGTGGCGTACGAGCCGAACAACACGCGATTCGACCACCTCCCCTGGCCGATCGAGGTGGCCACCGCCGCCGACTGGCCGGAGGCGGTCGCCCGGGCGAAGCCCAGTGTCGGCGCTCTGGCCGAGGCCCGTGCGGCGACCTTCTCGTACTCCACCGAGGTGCTGAACCTCGCCGTCGGGCTGGGCCTGCTCGACGGCCACCCGGATCCGCACCGGCCGGTCCCCGTCTCCGCCGCGTCATCCGAATGCTCCAGCGGCGTCTAGCTCGTCGACCCGCGTGACCGGATAGCCGAGGAGGTCCGTGAGCACGCGGGCGGTGTCCTGCCCGAGAAGGGGCGCCGCGCGGCGGACCCGTCCCGGCGTGCCGGACAGCTGAAATCGGGAGTTCTCCACGAGGGTGCTGCCGTGGACCGGGTGTGGCAGCGACACCAGGTGCCGCCGATGCCTGATCTGCGGATCGGTGAGGAAGGTCGACGCCGATGCCGACACGTGGGCGGCGACGCCATGCCGTTGCAGCAATTGTTCGGTGTGCTCGGCGTTGCGGTCCCGCGTCCATCGGGCAACCATCTCGTCCAGGTCGCCGGCCAAGGCCCGGCGCTGGGGGGCGGTGGTGAACCGCCGGTCCGCGGCCAGCTGCCGGCCACCGATCAGGGTGGCCAGGCGGCACCATTGGTCGTCGTCGCACACCGCGATCGCGACGAAGCGGCCGTCGCGGCAGGGGTAGACGCCATGCGGCGCGTGCCGCAGGTCGCGATTGCCGTGCCTGCCCGCAACGGTCCCCGTCGTGAGGTGATCGGCCAGCTCCGGCGCCAGGAAGTAGGCGCCGGTGTCGAGGTGGGCCACGTCGAGGTAGCACCCCTGTCCGGTGCGCCGGCGGTGGTCGAGGGCACTCAGGAGCGCCACCAGCGCATATCGGGGCGTGAGGTAATCGGTGTACGGGCCGAAGGTGCCCAGGGGAGGCCGGTCCGGCCAGCCGCCCAGCGCCTGGATGCCGCTCAGCGAACTGCCCATGTTGCCGTACCCGGCCATCCGCGACATCGGCCCGCTCTGCCCGCACATCGAGGCGCTGAGCATGATCAGGTCCGGTCGTCCCGCGCTGAGCGCCGGGTAGTCGAGCCCCCAGCGGGCGACCACCCCGGGCGAGAACGACTCGATCACGACATCGGCCCAGCGTGCCAGGTCGAGGGCGACCTCCCGGGCGTCCGTACGGCTCAGGTCGAGGGCCACCCCGAGTTTGCCGGCGTTGCAATTGCCGTACAGGGCCGAGTTCTCGACGCCGGCGATGCCGCCGTGAAAGGGGTGCATGACCCGGGTGGAGTCCAGCCTCGTCCGGGATTCGACCCGGACCACCGTGGCACCGAAGTCCGCCAGCGTGCGCCCGATCGTCGGGCCGGCAACCAGCCAGCTCAGATCGAGGACCTTGAGGTCGTGCAGTGCCGTTTCGCCGGCGTGCCCGGTGCGGCCGGGACGCCAGGACCGTGCCGGCTCGGGCCCGTCCAGCCACTCCCGGCGTACCTCGGCCGTATGCTCGCCGCACTCGGGCGCCGGCCGGTCGAAAGCGTAGGCGGCAACGCTGATCCGCGCCGCCGGGCCAGGAATCGTCTGTTCCCGATCGCCGCTGCCGACGGTGACCCAGACACCGCGGTGCTCCAGCTGGGCGCTGCCGGCCACGTCTGCCACGTCGGCGATCGCGGTGCACAGGACACGGTGCTCGATCGCCGCGGCGTTCGCCTCGGCCTTGGTCTTGTTCCGGAAGAAGTCGGCCACCGCCCGACGGAACCGCTCCATCTGCCGCGGCGTGAAGCTGCCCTCGGCGACGAGCCGGGGCATGACGCGCCAGTCGGCCGCCGCCAGATCGTCGTCCAGGTGATGCTCGGCGCGCATCCAGGCCACCAGATTGTTGGTGAACGCGCCGGCTCCCGGCCCCATGCCGATGTGCAGCTCGATGAAACCGTCCCGGCACTGCCACTTCTTCTCCCGCGGGGGAGTAGCCGCACCGCTGCCGCTCTGATCCACGGGTTTGCGGTCGTAGTCCTGGTCCGGATCCGGGTCACCCACCCCGTCGGCCAGCACGCGGGCGAGGCTGGCCATGGCCACGGAGGTCTGTGCGGAGACATCGACGAGCTGGCCGCGGCCCGTGCGGCACCGGGCCAGGTGAGCGATCAGGGCGCCGGCCGCGGCATCCGCGGCCGCATGCAGGAACGCCTGCTGCGAGCTGATCCGCACCGGTGGGCGGTCGTCGTCGCGGTGCGGGTCGAGGGGGCCGCCGGCGGCCCAGACGACCAGGTCGCTGGCGGCATAGCCCTGCTTGGGGCCGGTGCTGCCGAACGGGGTGATGCGCACATAGACCAGACCCGGGTGGCGGGTGCGCAGCTGTTCCCATCGCAGGCCCCACCGCGCCAGATCCGACGCCGGGTAGGAGGTGACGAAGAAATCCGCCGCGGCGACCAGGTCCAGCAGATCGGCGCGGCCGCCACGCGACGTCAGGTCCACCGCGACCCCGCGCTTGTTGGCCGCATAGGCGGACCAGTACATCGAACGCTGCCGGCCGCCGACGACGGCCACCGGCGGGCAGCTTCGCGCCGCTGAACCCTCCGGCGGTTCCACCTGGACCACGTCGGCGCCGAAGTCGGCCAGCAACCGCCCGGTCATCAATCCCTGCTCGTCCGTCAGGTCCAGCACCCGATAGGAATCGAGAAGTGCCACGTGCGCCTCCGCTGGGTCGTCGGCACTTCGATTCTCGCCAATGCGCCGCCGATCGGCATGACGGAGGGCGGCACCCTGCGGTCTTCGGTAGCGTCCCCATGGTGGGGAGCCGACGTGCACAGATCGCGATGACGCCGACCGAGATCACCGCCTATGTGGCGGCTGCGGACACGCTCGTCCTGGTGACCACGGGCTCGGACGGGGTTCCCGACCCGGTGCCGATGTGGTTCGTCACACCGGACGGCGAGATCAGGATGCGGACGTACGCCGCGTCGCAGAAGGTGGTCAACCTCCGCCGGGATCCGCGGGTCTCCGGCCTGATCGCCGACGGCAACCGCTACGACGAGCTGCGCGGCGTGCAGCTGACCGGCCGGATCACCCTGGTCGACGATCCCGAGTGGATCGCCGACGTGGTGATCGGCCTCCGGATCAAATACGAGGGTCTCGCCCCCGGGGAGGCCGCGTCGGTGCGCTCGGGCGTGCTCGCTGCGGTGAACAAGCAGATCGGGTTGCGGTTCGACGTGGACCGTACGGTGTCCTGGGACCATCGCAAGCTTCGCGCCGCCCCCGCACCGCGGTAGGGCGTCAATCCCTGCGGGGATCGCCGTTCAGGACACAGAACTCGTTGTCCTCGGGGTCCATCAGGACGACGAAGGGATTGCCACCGCCCTGCCCCACGTCGGCGTGCCGGGCACCCAGACCGATCAGGCGCTCCACTTCGGCGTCGACGTCCTCGGCGCCGAGGTCCATGTGCACCCGGTTCTTGTGCCGGTGCGGCGTGTCGGCGACCTGCAGCAGGACCGTGAGCTTGCTCGGTTCGGTGCCGAGCGGCGGTCGCAACCGGACGCTCTTCTCGTCGACCGGTGCCACCTCGTAGCCGAGCGCCGCGGACCAGAACTCGGACATGGCGGTGAGGTCGTGGACGTCGAACGTGCACTGCGCGAAGAAGGCAGTCATGGCATCCTCCGAGATGTCGGGCCGGTGAGTCTCGTATCGACCCTAAGCGGACGCCACCGTGCGTCTGGCTCGGCACGCTGGACCGATGTGGATCCGTGCCGGGAGAGCCGATGATCAGGTCGATGGCGAGAGCGACGCGGAGACGTCCTCTTCCCGCTGCCGCGTTGCTGCGGTACCTGGCCGCGGCTGCTCTCGCCCGGCTCGCCGACGAGGGCAGCCGGGTGGCGTTGCTGCTGCTGGCGATCGGACAACCCGGTGGCGCCACCTACGGCGGGCTGCTGGTAGGTGCCCTGATGGTGCCGCATGCGGTCGCCGCGCCGCTCGTCGGCGCCGCAGCCGACCGGACGCGCCGGCTACGCGCCCTGTACGCCTGCGACCTGTTCGTCTTCGGTGCCGCCATCTTCGGATCCGCCCTGTTCATAGCCGTGCCCTGGCTGGCGTTCACTCTGGCCGCGGTGGCCGGCTGCGCGGCGCCTCTGATACAGGGCGGGTTGACCAGCCTGATCGCCGAGATCGTGGCCGACGATCTCGCCCGGCAGCGGGCGTTCGCGCTCGACTCCGCCTCCTACGGTGTGGCGGGCCTCGCGGGCCCGGCGATCGCTGCGGTGGTGGCCGCCGCGTTCGGTGCCTTCTGGGCGGTGGCCGGGATCGCGGTGGCCGGCACCGTGACCGGCCTGCTCATCGGCAGCCTGCCGATCCCGAACCGGCTGGCCGGGGCGCTCCGAAGCGTTCGCCCGCCGCTGACCCGTGCGGCCGGCGCGGTGTGGCAGCGGCCCGCTCTCGCGGCGGTGACCACCGCGACCACCGTGAGCCAGTTCGGCATGGGCATGCTTCCCCCGATCGCGGCGCTGCTCGCCCTCCAGGCACACGCGCCCGGCCTCACCGGCGCCTCACTGTCGGTCATGGCGGCCGGTGGCCTGGTGGGCTCGCTGCTCTACGCGCGGTGGCCGATCCGCCGGCTGCGGCCCGAAACCGTGGTGGCGCTCGCCCTGCTGGCGGTCGCGATCCCGTTCGTCGTGATGACGTTCGTGACCGCCATGTGGCCGCTGCTGGTCCTGTTCTCCGTCAGCGGGCTGCTGAACGGCCCACTGTTCACGGCCCTGCTGACCGTCCGGGACCGGGAGGCGCCGGACGAGGTTCGCACCCAGATCTTCACGCTCGGCGCGGGCCTGAAGACGACAGCGGGTGCCGCCGGCTCCGGGGTTGCCGGAGTCGCCGCCGGGCTCGGCACCGGCCCGCTGTTGCTGCTGGTGGCGGGTGCCCAGATCGTCGCGGCCGCATCCGGCGCCACGTTGCTGCGCCGCAGGCGGAAGGTCCGCTGAGGCACTTTGGTCGACTGAGTTCTGTCTCTGCCGTTGGTATGACCGTCACGGTGACGTCATCCGAACGGCGAACTGCCCCAGCTTGATCGGTGCACGGATCTGTCGACGTGTGGTGAGGGTCGCCGGCCAAGGTCGTTCGTGTGGTGGGATCCGTGTCGTGAAGACATGGAACGCGGCAGCCTACGAAGTCCTCGGCGGCGCTGAGCGGCAGGTGGAGACGCTTGCGGCAGTAACCGCACTGGAGAGACGCATTGGACAGCGGCTGCCAGCGGCTGTCCGGGAGTGGTACCTGTTCGGCGGTGACCGCAGCCTCGCATCCATGAACTGTGGCCTAATCACGCAGGCGGACGACTTCACGAGCCGGGACGTGGGCCGGTTTCTGGCCTCGGGATATCTGCTGGTGCAAACCGACAGTCAGTACTGCTGCAGATGGGTTGTAGCGACTCATACCGCTGAGGATGATCCGCCGGTCCATCTGATCGATCCAGACGATGAAGCGTGCACATCACGAAGTCGCTACGCCGGCACCTTCTCCGACTACGCCTTCACTGCGGCATGGGACGGGGTCCTGTGGAATGGCGAGATGTCCGCCGACTTCGATCATCCACTGCCGGCAGGCGCGCTCGACGCCCTCGGCACCCGCCTCACGTCACTTCCTGCTACGCATGGCTGGGCGATGAACCAGGAGTGCGAGGTCGTGTATCGCTTCGGCGGCCCCGCCAAGGTCTCGATTACCGTTACGGACAGCACCGCGTTGTGGAGCGCGATAGCGGCTCCTGCTGGCGCTACCCGGGAAGCCCTAGCAACGCTGATCGGTGCCACGATCGAAGACCAGACGCCAGCAGCCGCCCGGATCTGCCACGATCCTCGCCCCCAGCGAGACAGGCACTGAGGGCCGACGGCGTACGCCGTATAGTGCGAAGGTGGTCAGCGTTCTGGCGTTCGATCTCGGTGGCGTCCTGTTCAGCGACGGCACGCACGCCTTCCTGAACTACCTGCACGGCGCGTTCGGTGTCGACCGCGAGCGCGCCGGCGACCTCCTCGACGGTGACCTCGGAAGTCGTTACCGGGAGGGCAAGCTGACCCGCGACGAGTTCTGGAGAGCGTTCCGCCGGACGTTGGGGCTGGCCGCCCGCGAGGACGACCTCGAAGCGAGATGGATCGACGGATACCGCCTACGGCAGGAGACCCGGGACCTGATCCGGCAGCTAGCACCGCACTACGGCGTGTACTACCTGTCGGACAATGTGGCCGACCGTGTCGCGGTGCTGCACCGGCGATACGGCTTCCTGAACTTGTTCGATGGTGGTGTGTTCTCGCACGAGGCCGGGGTTCGTAAGCCGGACGCGCGGATCTACGAGCTCCTCCTCGAGAGGACACAGGTCGCGGCGGGGCAGGTCCTGTTCGTCGACGACAAGGAGGCGGCGCTCGAGCCCGCCCGCCGACTCGGCATGAGGACGGTGCACTATCGGGACGGCCCGCAGCTGCGGCGGGACCTGAGGCGGCTCGGCATCCTCCGCTTCTCCTCCTAGCCCACGTTCAGGCGCCGATGAGGTCACCGTTTCCGCCATGTCCGCCCGCTCGGTCCCGAGTGCCCTGGCTGTCGCGCGCCGCTTCAGCTCGGCCAACGGATCACCGGTCAGGACTCACGTGCGAGGGTTGCAGGTTCCCGCTCGATGGATTGCGTGGCCGCCGTCGGCACTGCAGCCGAGCGCCGGTCAGGCGTGGAGGAAGGATGCGATCGTGTTGGGGCCGGCCCACTTCTCGATCGGCGCGTAACCACGGATGGTTCCGTCGGTGTCGAGCCACGCCAGGCCGAGCACGTGCGCGGCTCGAGGTGGCACCGCGTCGTTCTCCGAGGCGGTCTCGGTGGCGGGAGGCGGTACGGAGAAGACGACGCCGTTCTCTGCCGGACTGGACGACGAGAACTCCTCACCCACGCCGAGCGGCCCGCCGCACCATGCGATGCGGTGGTCCTTTCCGTTCACGGTGATCGCGTTGTCGTCGTTGTCGAAGCCGACGGCGAAGAGATACCAGTCCGGTGGCACCTCGGCGACCCGGTGCTGGTCCACGGCGTACGTCCCGGGGTCGAAAGACCTGTTCATGAGGAGAACCAGAGATCCCGGCGCGGTGGAGAGGTCGATTCCCTCCGTCGACTCGTTACGGATGCCGACGCGGAGGTCGAGGACCGTCTCGTCGATCTCGTCGTCCTCGGTGGCGCGTTGCACCCACGAGTTGTAGTGCTCGACGTCTATCTTGACCGGTCCGTTCCGCCATCTGTCCAGGTATTGGCTGAGGCTGAGCCGCTCGGGGGCCGGCGACGGCGGCACAGCGGCCGGTGAGCTCGACGTTGTGGAGACGTCTCGCACTTTCTCTCGCGGCGCATTCCTGGCGGCGACCGCGAACAGCAGGACCGCGCCGATCACGCTGAACAGCAACGTACGGTGTCCGGCTTGGCCCATCAATCTTCCGAACATGACGATGATGGCGAGAATGAGCGTGCCGGCGACAACCGACGCGCCCACCTTGCCGATCGCGTTCGCGATGATGTTCGTGGCCAGCCCCAGCAGGACATCGATGACGGCCAGCGCGCCGAGTCCCCATAGTCGATTGCTTGGCATCGGAGTCACCCCGGGAGTGGAGAGTCAATGGATGTGGAGTGACCGTCCCCCGTCGATGACCACGGCCATCATCGGTACTCATCACCCGCACGCCGGATCCGCTTCGATGGTTCAGCGGCTGGCCCTTTCGGGTGACGGCCCGCATCAGTGCCACGTCCCGGATCCGGCCGGTGTGCGTTGTAGGGTCGTGCTGCGATGGGAATGGGCGGGCATGCGGCCATGAGAGTCCTCGTCTGGATCACCGAGGGCACCTGGCGGGCTGCCGTCGACACGGCCCGGGATCTGCCCGGCGCCGACCTCACGCTGCTGCACGTGATCGATGTGCGGGACGGGGGAGTCCTGACCGGGGCCCGGGCCGGTCTGCTGGGCCGCGGGCTGAGAGACGAGGTTCCCGACGCCACCCGGCGGGAGCTCGCCGGGGCGCAGACCACGCTGCTGGAGGCGGCTCAGGCCCGGCTCGGCCGGACCGTGCGGCTGATCGCCCGGCAGGGGCGGGCCGAGCGGGAGGTGGTGGCGGCCTGCGCCGGCGCCGATCTGCTGGTGCTGGCCCGCGACGGCGATCACGAGCGGCTGGGTCCGCGCAGCATCGGCCACCACACCCGGTTCGTCATCGACCACGCGCCGTGCCGGCTGCTGCTGGTGTGGCCGGACGAACCTCCGGGGCTGTCGACCCTGCCGCCACCACCGCCGGACCCACCCGTCTGAGCGGCGCCGCTACGGCGCGGGCAGGTCTGTCCGGGTCGGGATCAGCTCGCCGCCCGCGTCGGGGGTCTTGTCCGCGTCCGGGCGGACGAGCTCTGCCCGAACCTCGTGCGGCTGCAGTTCACCGCTGCCGATCTCCTCGGCGAAATGACAGGCCACCCGCTGGCCGGAGTCGTCGAACACGCGCAGCTGCGGGCGTTCGACGGCACAGCGGTCCTGCGACCAGGGACACCGGGTGCGGAAGCGGCATCCGCTCGGCGGAGCGGCCGGCGAGGGCAGGTCTCCGGCCAGCAGGATGCGCTCTCGCAGATCCTCCACGTACGGGTCGGGGATGGGCACCGCGGAGAGAAGGGCCCGGGTGTACGGGTGCAGTGGGCGCTCGTACAACTGGTCGCCGTCTGCCTCCTCGACCAGCGAACCCAGGTACATGACGCCGATCGTGTCGGAGATGTGCCGGACCACGGCCAGGTCGTGCGCGATGACCAGATACGTCAGCCCGAGTGACTCCTGCAGGTCGCCGAGCAGGTTGACCACCTGCGCCTGGATGGACACGTCCAGCGCGGACACCGGCTCGTCGGCCACGATCAGTTCGGGGCCGAGCACCAGGGCCCGGGCGATGCCGATCCGCTGCCGCTGCCCGCCGGAGAACTCGTGCGGATACTTGTTCAGCGCCGAGGCGGGCAGCCCCACCGAGTCCAGGGTGGACCGCAACCGCTTCCGTACGCCGGCCTTGTCCTTGTGCAGACCGTGCGCCTTGAGACCCTCGACGAGCAGGGACTCCACCGACTGCCGCGGGTCGAGGCTGGACATCGGGTCCTGGAACACCATCTGGATGCGCCGGCGGAACAGCCGCATCCGTTCACCCTTGAGCGAGCGGACGTCCGTACCGTCGAAAATGATCTCGCCGCTGGTCGGCTCGACCAGTCGCAGCAGGCCACGGCCCAGCGTCGTCTTGCCGCACCCGGACTCGCCGACCAGGCCGTAGGTCTTGCCCCGCTCGACCTTCAGTGACACGCCGTCGACGGCGTAGACGAAGCCGACCGTACGGTCGAAGAGCAGTCCGCTCTTGATCGGGAAGTGGACCTTGAGATCGTTGATCTCGAGGAGTGCGTCGCTCACACCGGCACCTCCTGCGGTACGGGGTTCGTGCACCGCAGCGCGCCGCCGCGGGGGGTGGGTTCCAGCGGCACCGTGTCGCCGATGCAGTCGTCGATCACGCGTTCGCAGCGCGGCGCGAAGGCGCAGCCCTCGGACCAGGGGATGTTGTCGCTGACCGAGCCGGGGATCTGGTGCAGCCGCCCGCCCCGGTCGCCGTCGAGGCGGGGCACGGACTGCAACAACCCATGGGTGTACGGGTGCCGCGGGTCCGCGAACAGATGGTGGCGTCCGGACCGCTCGACCACCTTGCCGGCATACAGGACGTTGACCGTGTCGCAGAGCCCGGCCACCACCCCCAGGTCGTGAGTGATCATCACGAGCGCCGTGCCCGAACCGTCGACCAGGTCCTTGAGCAGCGTGAGGATCTGCGCCTGGATGGTCACGTCCAGCGCGGTTGTCGGCTCGTCGGCGATCAACAGGCGTGGCTTGCAGGCCAGGGCGATGGCGATCAGCGCCCGCTGGCGCATGCCGCCGGAGAGCTGGTGCGGGAATTCCTTGAGCCGTCGCGCCGGGTCCGGGATGCCGACCGCGTCGAGCAGCCCCCGGGCCTCGCGCAGCGCCGCCTGCCGGGTCCGGCCCTGGTGACGTTCCAGCACCTCGGCCACCTGCACGCCGAGCGGGATCACCGGGTTCAGCGAGGACAGCGGGTCCTGGAAGATCATGCCGATGTCCCGGCCACGCCGATCGCGCAGGTCCTGCGGACGCAGCCGGAGCAGGTCGGTGTCCTCGAACAGCACCTCACCGGTGACCTTGTTGCCTCGGCGGGGGAGCAGGCCCATGATCGCCAAGCTGGTCACCGATTTGCCGCAGCCGGACTCGCCGACCAGCCCGACCGTCTGGCCGGGTTCCACCGTGAAGCTGAGGCCGTCCACCGCGATGACGGGCTTGGTGCCCTTGCGCTGGAAGACGACCGACAGATCACGGACGTCGAGCAGAGGCATGACAGCTCACCGCCGGTTCTTCGGGTCGAGCGCCTCACGGATGCTCTCACCGAGCAGGGTGAAGCCGAGGGCTACGAGAATGATCGCCAGGGCCGGGAAGTAGGCCAGCTCCGGCCGTACCTCGAAATACCGCACACCGTCCACGCCCAGCATCAGGCCCCACTCGGCCCGGTTGATGTCCGGGTCGCCGAGGCCGAGGAACGACAGCGCGGCCGCGTCCAGGATCGCCACCGCGAAGGTCAGGGTGGCCTGCACGATGACCGCGGTGAGCGAGTTCGGCAGCATGTGCCGCAGCACGATGTCGCGCCGCCTCACGCCCAGCGCGCGAGCGGCCAGCACGTGATCGCTCTCCCGTTGCGCCAGCATCGACCCGCGCAGCAGCCGGGCGAAGATGGGCACGTTGACCACGGCAACCGCGATGATCACCGTCCACTGGCTGGATCTGCTGGCCAGGGCGACCAGGGTGATCGCCAGCAGCAGGCTGGGCAGGGCCAGCAGAACGTCGGTGAGCCGCATGACCAGCACGTCGACCCAGCCGCCGACAGCGCCGGCGATGGCGCCGAGCACCACGCCGACCAGCAGGCCGATGAGCGTGGCGAGGACGCCGACGAACAGCGTCTGCCGGGCACCGAAGATCATCCGGGAGGCGAAGTCGCGACCCAGCGGGTCGCTGCCCAGCGGGTGGCCGGCGCTCGCGCCCGGGATGTTGTCGACGGTCAGGTCCCTGGTCAGGTCGGGAAACCGCTGTACCGGGTCGTGCGGCGCCACCAGCGGCGCGAAGATCGCGATGACCAGGAACAGCAGGATGATGGCCGCGCCGACGACGGCGGTGGGATTGCGCAGCAGCCGGCGGCCAGCGTCGCGAATCAGGCTGACCCCGCCGGCGTCGGACGTGCCGGCGATCAGCTCCTCGATCCGCCGGCGTTTGTGGTCGGCCAGGGTGGCGATTCCGCTCATTTCACCCGCACCCTCGGGTCGATGACGGCGTATGACAGGTCGACCAGCAGGTTGACCACGATGAAGACGACGGCGGCCAGCAGGATCAATGCCTGCAGCACGGGGTAGTCGCGGCTGCCGGCGATCGAATCGGTGATCAGCGTGCCCAGGCCGCCCCAGTTGTACACCTTCTCGGTCAGCACCGCGCCGGCCAGCAGCGCGCCGGTCTGCAGGCCGATGGTGGTGACCACCGGCAGCAGAGCGTTGCGCAGCACGTGCCGCTTGCGGATGGTGGCGTTGCGCAGCCCCTTCGCGTCCGCGGTGCGGATGTAGTCCTCGTCCAGGACGTCCAGCACGCTGGCCCGGGTGATCCGGATGATGATCGCCAGCGGGATCGTCGCCAGGGTGAAGGCGGGCAGCACCAGATGCCAGGCGGCGTCGGCGGAGGCGTCGAACTCCCGGGTCAGCAGCCCGTCCAGCACGAAGAGGCCGGTCACGTCGGTGTTTCCCAGGCCGGTCGAGATGCGGCCGGACGGGGGGAACAGGTGCAGGTTCTGGGTCAGCCAGTCCTTGAGCAGGTAGCCCAGGAAGAAGATCGGGATCGAGATGCCGACCAGCGTGACGATGATGGTCGCGTTGTCGAGCAGCCGCCCGCGGTACCGGGCCGCGACGTACCCCAGCGGGATGCCGAGACCCACGCCGATGATGATCGCCGCGATGGCCAGCTCGACGGTGGCCGGGAAGGACCGGCTGATCACGTCCATCACCGGCTCGCCGGTGCGGATGGAGTTGCCGAAGTTGCCGGTCACCACGTTCTTGAGGAAGCGGCCGTACTGGACCCAGATCGGCTGGTCGTAGCCGAG
>NZ_CAKUCL010000097.1 GCF_934643405.1 uncultured Actinoplanes sp. | reverse complement strand
GTCCCGAAGACGGCCGCACCATGATGAAAAGCCTTCGGGTCTCCCTGACCAGCCCTTACACCGACCACAGAGCCCACCCACCCTCACCCCGCACCGCAGATCCGAGCTCCTCGATGACCATCGAACCCGCCCGCATCAGGCCCCACCTCTATCCACACCCTGTGTGTAACTGCTGTGTGAAACACAAGTGCGCGCGTTTCACGTGAAACCGCGCCTATGCGGTGAGACGCGTCCACCGTTGTATCCACAGGGCACGCAAGCCTGCGACGTCGCGTTTCACGTGAAACGGCCAAGCCTGTGGATAACTTCTGTGGATAACTTTCTTGGTACTTGGCCGCCCACATACGGTGAAGTGCGTCGAACGGTCACGCATGGTGAAACGCTCACCGAACGGCGTTGCAGCGGCGCAAAATTGACTGCGGACAGCACCCTCGCGGCTCGGCTAAGGTGCACCCCGTGCCCGAGAACACCGCGCCCCTGCCCGACTTCACGCGCTGGCCGTCATTCCCCTTCGAGGGCGACATGCGGGTCAAGCCGCTGGCCGCTCCGGTCGAGGTCGAGCCGCCGCGCGCCGGCGAAGACGCGGCCGATTGCGTAGCCTGCGGCACACCCGACGACGCGTACATCTGGGTCAGCGAGCGCTGGCGCGTCCGCGCGATGGACCGCCCCACCGGCCTTCCCATGGTCCTGATCCTCGAATGCCGGTCACACCTCGACCTGGGTGATCTTCCGAACCTCCTGGCGGCCGAGCTAGGCGTCATGACGGTCCGGCTCGAGCGCGCCATCCGCTCACTGGACGGCGTAGCCCGCGTACACGTCAACCGCTGGGGAGACGGCTCGGCGCATCTACACATGTGGTTCCTTGCGCGCCCCTACGGCCGCCTGCAACTTCGCGGCACCTTCCTGACCCTTTGGGACGACATCCTCCCGGTCATCCCCGAACAGCAGTGGCGCGAAAATCTGGCCCTGGTGGCCGCCTGGCTGGCCGAGTTCGGCGGCAAGGCCATAGCCGAGCCCCCACACATTCAGTGGGAGTCCCCGTCCACGATCACCTACACCCCCGACGGCAAAACCCCCGACGACGCCGTACGCCCCGAGACCCTGAGCGCCGTAGAGCCGGCCGACCCCACCGACCAGTCGCTGACGATCGCAGGCGAGAGCGGCGCCCTGGACACAGCAAACCCTTAAACCTTCTTTCCCGTACGGCGAAGGCCCTCCCACCCCGCACACGCCCCAACCCAAACGCGAGTCCGCAAGGCGACGTCCCTCGTATCGCGAGCAGCCCTCTGCAAAGCGGTCAGCCGGCGGCATACGCCCTCAGAGAAGGCCGCCAGCGAGGGAGGCGGCAAACGATCAACGTTGTGCAGGGGCAGCCGTTCGGACGTATGGGGAGACTTGCAGCTGCCCGCATCGGCCCTGCCCGGGCTGCTATTGCGGTTGCTGACTCCGGTTAGGCGGCGTGTCAGCGTGGAACAGGTTGCGCTCTTGGACCCGGCTTCGAGTACCCGGCGCCCTACGCCCGGCGCCCGGCCCCCGGCGTAGGGCGTTAATGTCCCGATCGTTGAGCTTCGACCTTCGTGGTCACGGCCCGATGTGGGCGGCTACGGATCTGGGGCCGGTCAGGTGGGCCGCGTGGCGGGTGAGGGTGAACCGCGGGGTGACCAGTCCTCGTGCACACAGCTTCGGGTGATCCGTCAGCAGAGCCCGCCGAAAATAGGGCGCCGCAACCGGTCGCCGTCAGCGTGACCCATCGCCGCAGCGTGACCCATCGCCTCAGGGTGACCTGACCACCCAGCCCGATGACCGGTTGACCCCCCACCCAACCGCAAGCTGCTGACCGCAACCGGCACGGTGCGCTCGCGCAACCCACCACCCAGCCCGGCCCGGGTGAGCAAGCCGCCGACACCGGCCACAGCGCGGCAGCCACCCCCGCCCCAGCATGAGGTGAACGCCGAAGCCCAGCCCAGCAGCCAGCGGTGAGTGACCAAAGACCCGAGCCCCAGCTTGATCCCCTGCAAGGTTGGGGGCCGGGGTGAGCCAGCACGGCATAGAAACGCTCCACCAGCCGTGATGGGTCACCCCGGCCCCCAACCGTCCCAGCGCAAGCAAGCCCCCGCGCAAGCAGCCCCGAGAAGGCCTAGGAGACCCCACCCGGCACCGAACGGGCTACAGCCCGAGCCACCAACGCAGCCAGAACGCGCCCGAAATCCAGCCCAGCCGCCTGCACGGCCAACGGCAGCAACGACGTCTCCGTCATCCCCGGCGACACGTTGATGCCGAGCACATGCGGAGCGCCATCCTCGCCGACGATCAGATCCACTCGCGACATGTCCCGCAGGCCCAGCGCCTTGTGCGCCGCCAACGCCGTCTCCGCCACCTGCGCGGCCACCTTCTCGTCGAGACGAGCCGGCACGTGCCACGTGGTCAGGCCCGCCGTGTACCGGGCCGCGTAGTCGTACACGCCGTCACGCGGGACTATCTCCACGATCGGCAGCGCCTGCGGCCCGGAACCCAGGTCGACTATCGACACCGCCACGTCCGTGCCCGGCACGAACCTCTCGACCAGCGCCGTCGAGTCGTACGCGAAACAGCCCACCATCGCGGCCGGCATGTCCGCCTCTTCCCGCACCACCGCCGCGCCCAGCCCCGAACCGCCCTGGGCCGGCTTCACCATCAGCGGCAGACCGAGACGGCCGATAATGCGGTCCAGCACCGCCACCGCGCCCAGCTCCGAGAACCTGTCGTGGGGCAGCGCCACCCAGTCCGGCGTCGGGATTCCCGCCTCGCGCAGCATCGACTTCGCGGACGGCTTGTCCCACGCCAGGCGGGACGCTCGGGCGTCGCAACCCACGTACGGCACGCCGCAGAGGTCCAGCACTCCCCGCAACGACCCGTCCTCGCCGGTGGCGCCGTGCAGGGCGATCACCACCGCGTCCGGCGGGTCCTCCTGCAGGGCCGGCAGCAGCGACACGTCCGCGTCGCGCATCTCGGCGTGCATCCCGACCGAGCGCAGCGCGTCCAGCACGCGACGGCCCGAGCGCAGGGACACGTCCCGTTCGTAGGACAGGCCGCCGGCCAGAACCATCACGCGCACATCGTCACCCGTACCCATGGAAGTGATCATGCCAAGTCGGGGCCGGGGGCATCGGCAGCGGCCGCGCCACGACGACGGTGGTGGTGCGCGGACGCACCCGCGCCGAAGACCGCACGCATCGCGAGCTCCTGCTCCATGACGCCGGACAACCGGCGCACGCCCTCCCGCAGGCGCTCCGGTGAGGCGTACGAGAAGTTGAGTCTCATGTTGCTCGTGCCGGTGCCGTCGGCGTAGAAGCCGGTGCCGGGCACGTACGCCACGCGGGCCGCGATCGCCCGGGGCATCATCGCCTTCGAGTCGAGCCCCTCGGGCAGCGTCAGCCAGACGAACAGGCCGCCGGTCGGGTTCGTCCACGTCGTGCCCGCGGGCATCAGATCGCGCAACGCCCCGATCAACGCGTCCCGGCGTTCCCGATAGATCTCCCGGTACGACTTGATCTGTTCCCGCCACGGCATGGTCGACAGGTACTGCGTCACCGCACCCTGCGCGAACGCGCTCGGGCACAGCACGTTCGCCTCGGTCATCATGACGAGCTTCTCCCGTACGGCGTGGGGCGCCAGAATCCACCCGACGCGCAACCCGGGCGCGAACGTCTTCGAGAACGTGCTCACGTAGAAGACACCCTCGCGCCGGCGGGCCCGCAACGGCAGCGGCGCGTCCCCCTCGAACGACAACATGCCGTACGGGTCGTCCTCCACCACCAGCATCCCGGCCCGCTCGCAGATGTCCAGCACCTGCTCGCGCCGCTGTTCGGACAGGGTCACGCCGGCGGGGTTCTGGAAGGTCGGGATCGTGTAGAGGAACTTCGCCTTGCGACCGGACCGCTCGACCGCGCGGATCGCCTCCTCCAGCGCGGCCGGGATCAGCCCCTCGTCGTCCATCGGCACGTGGTGCACGTGCGCCTGGGCGGCCTGGAAGACGCCGAGCGCGCCCACATAGCTGGGGCCTTCGGCGAGGACCACGTCGCCGGGGTCGAGGAACAGCCGGGCCAGCAGGTCGAGCGCCTGTTGCCCGCCGACGGTCACCACCACGTCGTCCGGCGAGGCGCCGTTGATGCCGGAGAGGGCCATCACCTCGCAGATGCGTTCACGCAGGTCGATCATGCCCTGACCGATGCCGTACTGAAGGCTGACCGCACCGTGGTCGGCGGCGAGCCGGCCCAGCATCTCGCCGACCGCGTCGAGCGGAAGCGCCTGGATGTACGGCGAGCCGCCGGCGAGCGACACGACCTCGGGACGACTTGCGACGGCGAACAGTGCGCGGATCTCGGAGGTGGTCATGCCACGCACCCGCCGCGCGTACCGATCGGTGTAGTCGTCCTGGGTTGTGCCGGTCATGCGGCTCTCACCTCGCCGATTGAAGATGCCGGGAGCACGATGGACGTGCCGGAAGCACGATGGAAAGTGCTGGGAGCACGATCGAAGATGCCGGGGGACACGATTGAAGATAGCCGGGAAAGCACACCGATCGTAGACGGGCGAGGCCCGGTCGACCCCATGGTTAAAATCCGTCCTGGTCCCGTTCATGGATTTTGCGGCGTAGGATCCCACCGGGGGCGCGGGCTAGGCACGTGACGGGACCGTGCTCGACAGACGGGTCGGCCCGAGGGGGATTGCAGTGTCGCGACGCCTGGTCAACCTCACCCTGGACACGCTTGAAGATCTTCCCCGGCCCTGCCGGAAGTGTGTGTACTGGGAGCTCGACCCGGTCTCCGCCGAACGCGCCTGCTCCTCCGGCGACCCGGGTCTCGAGAAGGAGGCCTGGGTTTCCCAGACGCTCCTGGAGTGGGGTTCCTGCGGCAAGCTCGTGTACGTGGACGGCATGCCCGCGGGTTTCGTGATGTATGCGCCGCCGGCCTACGTGCCGCGCTCGATGGCATTCCCCACTTCCCCGGTCAGCGCCGACGCCGCGCTGCTGATGACCGCGCACGTGGTGGCCGCCTTCGCGGGTGGCGGGCTGGGCCGCATGCTCGTTCAGGGCGTGGCCCGTGACCTCACCAAGCGCGGCATCAAGGCGATCGAGGCGTTCGGCGACGCGAAGTTCGGCGAGGCCGACGACCAGCGCCAGCAGGGCTCCTGCGTGGCGCCGGTCGACTTCTTCCTGTCGGTGGGGTTCAAGACGGTGCGCCCGCATCCGCGCTACCCGAGGTTGCGCCTGGAGCTGCGCACCGCCCTGTCCTGGAAGTCCGACGTCGAGTACGCCTTGGAGAAGTTGCTCGGCTCGATGAGCCCGGAGACGCTTCTGCGGCCGGTACGCCCGGCGACCGCGACCCGCTCGGTCGAGTAACTAGGCGCGGTTCGACAGCGCCAAGCGCAGCTGCCGCACGTCGATCGAGCCGGTCGGCACGTCCGCCTCGACGGGGTAGTACATGCGCTGCACCGCGGCCAGGATCGCCTCCACGATCTGCTCGCGGAACAGCGGGTTCACCAGGCGGTCCCGGTCGGCCGGCGACGTCAGGTATCCCAGGTCGACGCGCACCGCGGGCATCCGGGTCAGGCGCAGCAGCTCCCACGTCTTGGCGTGGATGTGGCAGTCGCGCATGCCGGTGCGCACCACGATCTCGCGCTGCACCAGGTTGGCCAGGCGTTCGCCCACGGTCGAGCTGAGCCCGCTGCCGGTGCCGTAGTGGTACGTCGCGACACCGTCGGCCGCCTCGTTGTCGTGGCCGTCCAGGTGCAGCGAGATGAACAGGTCGGCGCCGAGGCTGTTGGCCAGCCTGGCCCGCTCGGCGCCGCTCATCGCCTCGGCCGGCTTCGGCCCGCGGGTGAGGTGGACCCGCATGCCGGCCGCCGCCAGCCGGCCCTCGAGCCGGGCGGCCAGGTCGAACACCAGGTCGGCCTCGGTCCAGCGCAGCGGGCCCTCGGGCACCACCACGCCGAGGTCGTCCCCGCCGCCGTGGCCCGGGTCGATCACGATCGTCTTGCCCACCAGGTTGGTGCCGGCACGGCGGAACGCCTCGGCCTCGCGCAGCCACTGCGGGCGGCCGCCGACCACCTTGCGGCCGAGCCGGCGCAGCGCCTTCATCGTCTGCGGGCCGCACGAGCCGTCGGGGGTGAGGCCGACCTCGCGCTGGAACTGCGCCACGGCGCGGGCCGTACGAGGTCCGTAGATGGAGTCGGCGCGACCGGCGTCGTACCCCATCTCGAGCAGGCGCTCCTGCAGAGCACGCACGTCCTCACCGACCAGCGCGTCGGGCACCGAGTGGAACAGCGTGCGCGCGCCGAGCCGCCAGCGGGCCGCGTCCAGCGCGCCCCACGTCTCGTCGCCGACGAGGCCGTCCACGCCGATGCCGCGACTCTGCTGGAACGCGCGGACCGCCTGATCGGTGTCCTCGTCGAAGACGTCCGATGCGGCGTCGAGCAGTTCCAACCCGACCAGGATCGATCGGATCTCGGCAACGGCCGGGCCGCTGTCTCCACGTCGGATGGAACGCACGCGCAACTCCCTTGCTGAGAAGAACGACTCGGGTGAGCGTACCCCCGGCGTGCCCGCCCCAACCGGCAGCGAACCCCAGCGGGGTATGACAATGCCCCGCACTCGGGTAGGTGCGGGGCACGAGTCAGGTGACGCTCAGAGGGCGGACTCGATGAAGTTCTTCAGCACACTCTTGGGCTTCGCGCCGGTCACCGAATTGACCGGTTCGCCACCCTTGAAGATGGTCAGCGTGGGGACCGACATCACCCGGTACGCCCGGGTCGTCTCGGGGTTCTCGTCGATGTTGAGCTGCACGATCTCGACCTGGTCGCCCAGCTCGCCGGCGAGCTCGGCGAGCAGCGGGTCCACCTTCTTGCAGGGCGCGCACCACTCCGCCCAGAAGTCCACCAACACCGGCTTGTCCGACTGCAACACGTCGTTGACGAACGTCGCGTCGGTCACCGTCTTGCCTGCTCCCACAAGGACCTCCTGGTCTTACAGCTCAACGAAAGAAGCGATGAAGCGCTCGGCGTCCAGCGCCGCGGCACAGCCCGTGCCGGCGGCCGTGATCGCCTGACGATAGGTGTGGTCCACCAGGTCGCCGGCGGCGAACACGCCCGGCACGTTGGTGCGGGTGCTCGGCGCGTCGACCTTCACGTAACCCTCGTCGTCGAGCTCGACCTGACCCTTGAACAGCTCGCTGCGCGGGTCGTGGCCGATCGCGACGAAGACGCCGGTGACGTCGAGGACCTTGGTCTCGCCGGTCTGCACGTTCTTGATCCGCGCGCCGGAGACCTTGCCGTCGGAGCCGAGGATCTCCTCGACCACGGAGTTCCACTCGACCTTGATCTTCGGGTTGTTCAGCGCGCGCAGCTGCATGACCTTGCTGGCGCGGAACGAGTCGCGACGGTGCACGATCGTCACGCTCTCGGCGAAGCGGGTGAGGAAGGTCGCCTCCTCCATCGCGGAGTCACCGCCGCCGACCACGACGATGTTCTGCTTGCGGAAGAAGAAGCCGTCACAGGTCGCACACGACGAGACGCCGTGGCCGAGCAGCTCCTGCTCGCCCGGGATGCCCAGCGGCCGCCACGCGGAACCGGTGGACAGGATCACCGCGCGGGCGAAGTACTCCTTCTCGCCCACCCAGACCGTCTTGAGGCCCTCGGTGCCGGCCTCGGTCGGCTTGTCGCCCAGCTCGACGCGGGTCACGTCGTCGGTGATGAACTCGGCGCCGAACCGCTCGGCCTGCGCACGCATGTTGTCCATCAGCTCCGGTCCCATGATGCCCTCACGGTGACCGGGGAAGTTCTCCACCTCGGTGGTGGTCATCAGCGCGCCACCGGACTGCACGCCCTCGATCACGAGCGGCTTCAGATTGGCCCGGGCCGCGTAGAGCGCTGCGGTGTATCCGGACGGTCCCGAACCGATGATGATCAGATTGCGGACCTCGTCCACTGCCGACTCCCGTCGTCTTCTCTTCGCCGCGGAGAACGCCCGGCGAGACTGCACGCTAGAACGCCATGCTGGCATGCGCCATTCCCGCGCGTGCCACCGGTGGCCGACCTCACGCGGCCACCGGATGGGGTGTCGTTCAGCGTACCGGCACCTTGCCCAGAGTGGCGGGGCCGCTGCCGGGTGTGCCGCAGTCGGGGCCGCTCGCCCAGGCCCAGCCGCCACCGTTCGCCGCGGTGAATCGGACGATCACGGCGGGCGACCCATCGAAGCGCGCGAAGTCGACCGTCTCGACGGCGATCCTACCGCCGCCGTTGGCCTGCTCGATCGCGTCGAGGCACTCCTGCAGGGCGGGTGCGGCGGCGAGCCGGCTCAGCGCGCCGGCCGCCGCGGACGATCGGTCGGCGGTGTCTTTGCGCGGAGCCGCGGGCGCCGGCAGGTCGGGCGCGCTGAGCGGCTGCGGCGGCTGGCCGGCCAGCGTGCCGAGCGTGTAGTCGGTGCCGGACGAAAGTATGCGCATGGCACTGACGCCGGCTTCACCGGCGGTGCTGGTGGCCGCGTCGTTCGAGGCGGAGTCGCGGCCGGAGAGATAATCCAGGCCAAAGCCGACAAAGGCGATCAATCCGGCGGCCACCGCGATGGGTGCGGTCCAGCGGCGCCTGCGGCCTTCCTTCTTGGGTACGGCCGGGGCCGCCCCCGACGCGCCCCCTTCCCCGTCGATGACCGTCAGCCGGGGCGCCCCGGGACCCGACCCCGGCGCCCGGCCGGCCGTCGGGGAGCCGTCGCGGCTGGTGCCGGGTGCCCGGCCAGCCGTCGGGGAGCCGTCGCGGCTGGTGCCGGGTGCCCGGCCGGCCGTCGAGGATTCGTCGCGGCTGGTCGACGGTGCTTCGCGGTCGATTGCCGGCGGCTCGGCCCGGAACATCGCGTCCAGGCTGGCGGCCAGCTCGTCCGGCATCGGCTCGGACTGCCAGCGGCCCAGCTCGGCGCCGACCAGGTCCATGCCGCCGGACAGGGACTCGTACGCCGTACGCCAAGCGGGGTCCTCGGCGATGCGGGCCGCCACGGCGGTCTCGTCCGGCGTGCCCGCCAGCGCACCCCCGATGTAGTCGGCCAGCAGGTCGATGTCGACCTCGCCGAACTCGGCCCCGGTCACCTCTGGTCCCTCCGATCACGCGACCCGGGCAGCGGCGTGGCCGCTGCCGGTCCGGATGAGACGGCCTCGGCGCCCGCCGGGTTCCCGTCCGGCGAGTGATCGGTGTCTCCCCCGCGCAGATGGCCCAGCGCCAGGGCCATCCGGGCGCGGCCGCGGGCGCAACGGCTCTTGATCGTGCCCTCCGCGACACCCAGGATCTCGGCCGCCTCGGCCACCGGGTAGCCCTGCACGTCGACCAGCACGATCGCGGCCCGCTGCTCGGCGGGCAGCCCGGCCAGCGCCTCCCGGACGAGCAGGGCGGTGTCGTGGTCGGTGGCGGGCGCGGCCGGTTCCACCCCGGCCGGCCGGTCCTCGGTGCGGTTGCCGTCGGGCAGCGGGACGGTCGGGTGCGCCTGGCGCCGGCGGATGCGGTCCAGGCAGGCGTTCACCACGATGCGGTGCAGCCAGGTGGTGACGGCCGAGTCGCCGCGGAACCGGGCCGCGTTGCGGTGCGCGGACAACAACGCGTCCTGCACCGCGTCGGCGGCCTCCTCGCGGTCGCCGATCGTGCGCAGGGCGACCGCCCACAACCTGTTCCGGTGGCGGCGGACCAGCTCGGCGAACGCCTCGCGATCACCGTCCACATGGGCGCGCAGCAGCTCGGCGTCGCTCGGCGCGGACCCATCCGCACCGGGCACACCGGACGAAGCGTCGCCGGACCTCACGCGAGCAATCTAGCGGAGAGAGCCGACGTCGCGGGACCTGTCAGTACCCGGTCAGCTCGATCTTGTTGACGCTGACCTTGTAGCCGCTGCCCTCTTCGGCGTGCGGCAGCTCGGTCAGGAAGACCAGTACGTACTGGTATTTCTGGTTCCGGTCGAACACCGAGAACACCTCGCGGGTGCCGTCGGTCTTCTCCGTGTCCCCGTCGCCCAGCTTCTTGTACGTGTCGACGACCTTCTTGTCGCCCTGCGAGTTGTCGCCGTAGTCGGCCGGGCCGGTGCGGATGTCCATCGCGACGCCCGGGATGGACGTCTCCACCGAGATCTCGGCGAGCGACCGCGGCGTACCGAGGTTGATCAGTACGCCCATGCCCTTCTTCAGGTTGCCGAAGTTGGCCCGGGTGAACCGCTGGGTCTCCCACACCGTGTCCGGGTCGTTGTCGACCGTGAACGCCGCCTGGCCGGTGTCCTGCCGGTCGCCCGGCGGCGGGTCGACGATCCGGACCATGTCGCCGGTCAGCGGGATCTTCTTCGGCTGCGCGGCGGGCGGCTGTGCCTCGGTGGAGGTGGTGCCGTTGGCGCCGGCGTCCGCCTTGTTCGTGGCGCTCGGGTCGGGACTGCCCGAACTGGTGATCGCGCGGATGCCGAAGACCAGACCGATCACCGCGATCACGACCAGCGCCGCGACCCCGAGAACGATCTTCGGGGTGCTGCGGACCGGCTCGGTCGTCGCGTTCTGCGCGAACCGCAGCGGACCGACGTCGTCGTAGTCCTCCTCGGCGGCGTCCAGCCGGGCCAGCTCGGCGGCGAGCGCGTCCGCCTCCGGGGCGGCCACCCGCTTGTCCAGCAGGTCCATCGTCAGGTCGTCGAGGTATGCCGGGACGCCCGCGCGGATCTGCCGCGGGGTCGCCAGGTTGCCGCTGCCGTCACGGTTCGCGTCGGGCAGGGCGGAGGCGCCGGCCTCGGCGTGCGGCCAGTGCGCGGTGAGCGCGTAGTAAAGAATGCCGCCGACCGCGCGCACGTCGCTCTCGACGTCGTCGGCCGAGTCGGCGCGCGCGTCGGCCAGGACCACCCGGCCGTCGTCGGCGATCAGCGTGGTGCCCGGGTGCACGTTGCCGTGCACCATGCCGGTGGCGTGCACCGCGGTGAGCGCGTCGACCAGCGCGTGCGCGATCGTCGTGGCGCGGCCCGGGTCGAGCGGGCCCTCCTCGGTCACCAGCTCCCGCAGCGACTCGCCGTCGACCCACTCGCGCACCACATAGGCCCGGGTGCCCTCGTCGATCGCGTCGTAGACGCCGACCAGGTTCGGGTGGATCACGCGGCTCGCGTCGACCGCGGCCTGCAGCATCTCGGCGGCGGGCTCGCCACCGGGCAGGCGCAGCACCACCGCGACCGGCCGCCGCAGGACGACGTCCACACCGCGCCAGACCTGCCGGCCCGCGCTGTCGTTGTTGACGTGCTCCTCGAGCTGGTACCGCTCGGCCAGGATCTCACCTGCGGTGGGTGCACCGAAGGTCATGACCGGCCCGTCCGCATCGGCCGCGGTCTCGTGGCCTTCGCCGACCTGGGTCACCCGTCCTCCCTCGATGCTCCGCTCTGTGCACAACAGCACAGCGCCACCGGGCGCATGCCGACACCGACCATACCCGCCCGGGGCCACGGTCCGGCAGGTCGTCCCCCCGGCGCGGCAGGCGGCCCGGGTGGGCCGTTCAGCTGGTGTGTCGCAGGTTACGTCGGTGAAATCGCTGGTCAGAGCGGGTGATGGAGATCACTGATGCGGTCAGCGGCCGATTTTGCGCCTCACCATGCCGATCACCTGACTGACCTCCCGCACCCGCAGCAGCGTGGCGGCGGCCAGGTAGGCCACCAGGATGACGAAGCCACCGGCGAAAATCTGGATCAGCGCCTCGCCGCGGCCGGACGGCGCGCCGGTGCCGGGCAGCATGTGCACCACCAGCAGACCGAGCGCGGCCGCGATCGCCGCGGCCACCAGCACCCGGATCAGGCCGCTCGCCATCGAGCCGAGATTCAGCCGGCCGATGCGGCGGCGCAGCACGGCCAGCGAGATCAGCGCGGACACCACGTACGAGATCGCGTTGCCGGCCGTCATGCCGGCCGCCGAGAGCGACTTGTCCAGCACCGCGGCGAGCACGACGTACGCGCCGATCCGCACGGCGACGACCGGTAGGTTGATCAGGGCGGCGGTCTTGTTGCCCTGCAACGAATAGAACGCGTACGTGCAGAGGTAGCTGATCGACAGCGGCAGGACCGCGAACGCCGCCACCACCAGGACCGTTCCGGTGTCCAGGGCGGCCTTGTTGCTGAACGCCCCGCCCTGGAACAGGGTCACCGCGATCGGGGCGCCGAGTACGCCGTACACAACCGCGATGGGAGCGAGCGCCGCGGCCGTGAGCCGGATTCCCTTGCTGAGGTCCGCACTCACCTCGGCCATGCGGCCCTCGGCCGCCGCCGCGCTCATCTTCGGCAGCAGCGCCGTCATCACCGAGACCCCGACGATGCCGTGCGCCATCATGGTCAGCAGGTAGACGTTGTTGAAGGCGAGCACGCTGGCACTGTCCTTGCCGGCCACCCGGTTCAGGATGCGGACCACCGCGAAGATGGCGATCTGGTTGGCGCCGACGTAGCAGAGCATCCAGCCGGCCAACCGGCCGATCTCGCCGAGGCCCAGCGACCGCGGCGCCCAGCGCCACCGCCAGCTGAAGCCGACCCTGCGCAGCGCCGGCAGCAGTCCGAGCGCCTGCACCACCATGCCGAGCAGGGTGCCGCCGCCGATCAGCGCGATGCGTCCGGCGGTCATGTCCTGCGGCTGCAGGCCCTTCGTGGTGCCGAAGACGGCGATGAAGACGCCGCAGGTGGCGATCACCACGAGGTTGTTCAGGATCGGCGCCCACATCGGCGCGGCGAAGTGACCGCGCACGTTGAGCACCGCGCCGATCAGCGCGGACAGGCCGGTGAAGAAGATGATCGGCAGGATCAGGTACGCGAAGTGGGTGACCAGGTCGCGGTAGGCCGGCGAGGTGTCGCTGCTGGACTGGATCGCGGTGATCGCCGGCGCCAGGAAGACGACCAGGACCGTGGCGATGCCGAGCGACACGACCGCGAAGGTGAGCAGCCTGCGAGTGAAATCGAGGCCGCCGTCGGGATCGGCCTTGCGGCGCCGCACCAGCAAGGGGATCAGGACGCTGGACAGGATGCCGCCGAGGAGCAGCTCGTAGATCTGCCCGGGGAGGAACTGGGCGCTGGTGTACGCGTCGCCGATGCCGGCGCCGAGGGTCATGCCGATCAGCGCGTTGCGGACGAAGCCGATCAGACGGCTGACGATGCTGCCGACCGCCATGATCGCGCTGTTCGCGGTGGCGCTGCCGCCCTCGTCGGACGGGCCGGACCCGTCGCCCGGTGGTATGTCCTCCGGTGGCAGTGCCTGGTCGCCCGCGGGGCCGGTCTGGGGGAGCGGCGAATCCACCGAGATCAGCGTGACGCCGTCCTGGTGGTAGGGGGGCTCACCGTCCGGCGTGGCGTGGGCACTGCGATACAGGCCGCCGCTCACCGGACACTCCCGAGCTGTTCGAACACGCCAATCACCATAAAGGGGGAAGTCACAGGCGACGCCTCAGGAGGGTGCCCGGGTGCGCGCCGGCGAGCGTCTCGACCATCCAGCACGCCTCGGCGGCGACCAGAGGCTCGCTCAACGCGTCCAGCACCGTCGGATGATCGCAGCCGGCCTCGGTGAGCGCGCCGAGCAGCGCGGGCACCGGCCGCAGGTCGCCGGTGTCGAGGATGTGCCGGGCCAGCGGGCGGGTGTCGGCATACCAGGACTGGCTGGGCATGCGCTCCAGGTGCGCGGCCGATTTCCGTACGAGATCGGCAAGTAGTTCCCGCGGGAAGCGTGAGCCGCCGCGGACCTCGAGAAACGCGTGATCCGGGCCGGTCAGGCGGGCGATCGTGGCCTCGTCGAGCACCTGGGGTGACGCGCTCGGCGGCGCCGGCCACCAGTGGTCGCCGGTGAACAGCGGCAGCGGCGCCTGTTCCGGACCGCTCGGCGGGGGTGGCTCCACCTCGCGGCGCAACGACCGGTACGCGGCCTCGCGCATCGCCGCCACGGTCGGCTCGTCGTCGTCGGCCGTCGCGGGCGCGAACGGGGACAGCAACGCCACCACCAGGCCCGGATGCGGCAGGGTCGGGTCTTCCAGCGCGATCACCCGGGCGAAGACGTCGAGCTCCCACCAGCGCAGAGCCGCGGGGTACGGGCCGCCGGCCGGCGCCCAGGCCAGCTGGACCGGCTCGCTGGAGGCCGGGCCGCGCAGGCCGAGCGTGCGCTCGCCGGTGGTCAGGTCGAGCTCCAGGACCAGCGCGTAACCGCCGGTGACCGGGAAGGACACACGCAGCTCGGTGGCGTCGGGGTCGTCGGTGATCGCGCCGTCGCCCGTCCAGAAATGGGGATCCTCGCTCAGGCGACGCAGCGCCTCGGAAACGGGCACCCGCCCATACTGCCCGGTGATCCGCCGGGCCGCCACGCCCGCCGTCCGGGCGCCGGTCCGGTGAAGCTAGGCTGGTCATCCCATGTCTGTGTTGAATGCCGCCCAGCAGAACGCGGTCGCCGAATTGCTTCGCGTGTCTCCCGTCGCCGACGAGCTGGGGCGCCGGTTCGGCGCCGCCGGCCACGAGTTGCACCTGGTCGGCGGCTCGGTGCGCGACGCGTTGCTCGGTCGTCTCGGCGACGATCTCGACTTCTGCACCGACGCGCTGCCGGAGCAGACGCTCGAGGTGGTGCAGGGCTGGGCCGACGCGATCTGGGAGACCGGGCGCGAGTTCGGCACGATCGGGATCCAGAAGAACGGTTTGCGGATCGAGATCACCACGTTCCGTGCCGAGGCGTACGACGGGGTCACCCGCAATCCGGTGGTGCGGTACGGGAAATCGCTGCTGGAGGACCTGTCGCGGCGCGACTTCACGATCAACGCGATGGCGGTGTCGCTGCCGGGTCACGACTTCACGGATCCGTTCGGTGGCGTCAAAGACCTTGCGGACCGGGTCATCCGTACGCCGTCGGCCCCGTCCGTGTCGTTCGGCGATGATCCACTTCGGATGTTGCGGGCCGCCCGGTTCGCCGCGAAGCTGCGGTTCACTGTGGATGAATCGGTCATTTCGGCGATGCGGGACATGGCTGCCGATCTGGACCGCATCACGGCCGAGCGGATCCGGGACGAGTTCACGAAGCTGTTGTGCGGCGCCGATCCGATCGCCGGCCTGCGGTTGCTGGTCGACACCGGGCTGGCCGACCGGTTCATCCCGGAGATCTCCGGGCTCAAGCTGGAGATCGACGAGCACGCCCAGCACAAGGACGTCTACGAGCACACGTTGATCGTCGTGCAGAACGCGATCCGCCTCGAGGGCGACACCGGTCCGGACTTCGTGCTGCGGATGGCCGCCCTGATGCACGACGTGGGCAAGCCGGCCACCAAGGCGGTCGGTCGCGACGGCCGGGTCAGCTTCCACCACCACGAGATCGTCGGCGCGCGGCTCACCAAGCAGCGGATGAAGGCGATGAAGTACCCGAAGGACGTCATCTCCGACGTGGTCGAGCTGGTCGCCCTGCACCTGCGCTTCTACGGGTACGGGCGGGGCGAGTGGACGGACTCGGCGGTGCGGCGGTACGTGACCGACGCCGGGCCGCTGCTCCCCCGTCTGCACAAGCTGACCCGCTCCGACGTGACCACCCGCAACAAGCGCAAGGCCGCCGGGCTCGCCGCCGATTACGACGCGCTCGAGGAGAGAATCGCCCGGATCGCCGCGGAGGAGGACCTCGCGCGGGTCCGCCCCGACCTGGACGGCAACGCGATCATGGAGCTGCTCGGCGTGCCGCCCGGCCCGATCGTCGGCCAGGCCTGGCGTCATCTCAAGGAGCTGCGCCTGGACCGGGGGCCGCTGACCCGGGACGAGGCCGAGGCGGAGCTCTACAAGTGGGCCCGCGACCACGGCCACGTGAGCTGACTTGTCATACCCCCGAGGCAGAATCGGGGGCATGTTCGTCATCGACTCGCCGATCGGGCCGCTGGGTGTCGTCGTCGAGGCAGACACCGTGGTCGGGGTGCGGTTCGGGGCCCCGCCCGGGCCGTCCGCGACCCATCCGGCCGCCGAGCAGCTCGAGGCCTACTTCGCCGGCGACCTGACCGACTTCACCGTGCCGGTCGAGATGCGCGGCGGCTCGGAGTTCGAGCGCGCGGTGTGGGCCGAGATAGCCAGGATTCCGTACGGCGAGATGGTCACGTACGGGCAGATCGCGACGAGCCTGGGCGATCCGGGCGCGGCGCGCGCCGTGGGGACGGCCTGCAACCACAACCCCGTGCCGGTGATCGTGCCGTGCCATCGGGTGGTCGGCGCCGGCGGGAAGATGGTGGGCTTCGGCGGCGGTCTCGACCGCAAGAGGCGCCTGCTCGAGCTGGAGGCGAAGGTGGCGCTGTCCCGGTTGTGGGGTTGATCCGCCGCCGGGCGTGAGGAGCTCGAGCGGGCAGCCAGCCGGGCGAGTGCCACGGGACCTTGGCTGTGCCGTACGAAAGGAAAGAAGCCGGACCGTGACCGGTCCGGCTTCCGTCAGTGATGCGGGGTTGGCTGAGGGTTACCGCTCGATGTCGCCGCGGATGAAGGCCTCGACCGACTCCTTGGCGTCGTGGTCGTTGTACTGGACCGGCGGGGACTTCATGAAGTAGCTCGACGCCGACAGGATCGGGCCGCCGATGCCGCGGTCCTTGGCGATCTTCGCGGCGCGGACCGCGTCGATGATGACGCCGGCCGAGTTCGGGGAGTCCCACACCTCGAGCTTGAGCTCGGCGTTCAGCGGGGTGTCGCCGAACGAGCGGCCCTCGAGGCGGATGTACGCCCACTTGCGGTCGTCCAGCCACGGCACGTGGTCCGACGGGCCGATGTGGACGTCGCTCTTGACCATCTCGTGCGGGATCTGGCTGGTCACCGACTGGGTCTTCGAGATCTTCTTGGAGACCAGGCGGTTGCGCTCCAGCATGTTCATGAAGTCCATGTTGCCGCCGAAGTTGAGCTGGTACGTGCGCAGCAGCTCGACACCGCGGTCCTCGAACAGCTTCGCCAGAGCGCGGTGCACGATCGTCGCACCGACCTGGCTCTTGATGTCGTCGCCGACGATCGGCAGGCCGGCGTCGGTGAACTTCTGCGCCCACTCCGGGTTCGACGCGATGAAGACCGGCAGCGCGTTGACGAAGGCGCAGCCCGCGTCGATGGCGGCCTGGGCGTAGAACTTGTCGGCCTGCTCGGAGCCCACCGGCAGGTAGGAGACGACGACGTCGACCTCGGCGTCGCGCAGAGCCTGGACCACGTCGACCGGCTCAGCCGTCGACTCCTCGATGATCTCGCGGTAGTACGTGCCGAGACCGTCGAACGTGGGTCCACGCTGGACCAGCACGCCGGTCGGCGGCACATCGGTCAGCTTGATCGTGTTGTTCTCGCTGGCAACGATCGCCTCGGCGAGATCCATGCCGACCTTCTTGGCGTCCACGTCGAACGCCGCGACGAACCTCACGTCGGACACGTGGTAGTCGCCGAAGGTCACGTGCATGAGACCCGGGACACGATCGCTGGGATCGGCGTCCTTGTAGTACTCGACGCCCTGCACGAGGGACGAGGCGCAGTTACCCACACCGACGATGGCGACGCGGACGGAGCCCATCGCGTTTGCCTCCTTGTTCATCACTGCCGGTCCTGGTGCGGACGCGGGGTTTCAGGGGTTGCGTCCCCAGCCGGATCGGCGGGGAGATGAAGCGTCCCGGCGGATCCCGCCGGGGTGCGGCCGGAGCGCTCATTTGTGATGAGCTCCTCCAGCCAGCGGACCTCGCGCTCACACGCGTCGAGGCCGTGGCGCTGAAGTTCCAGGGTGTACGCGTCGAGCCGGCCCGCGGCGCGGGAAAGCACCTCGCGCAGACCCTCGCGGCGTTCCTCGATGCGGCGGCGGCGACCCTCGAGGATGCGCAGCCGGGTCGCCCGGTCGGTCCGGGAGAAGAAGGCGAAGTGCACCCCGAAACCCGCGTCGTCGTAGGTTTCCGGGCCCGCCTGGGCGAGCAGATCGGCGAACCGCTCCTTGCCGTCCGCCGTGATCTTGTAAACAACCCGGCCACGTTTGCTGGTCATCGGGGGAATGCTCGAGGGGTCAGCTGCGGATTCAGTGATCCAGCCGGCGTTCTTCAGGCGCTTGAGCGTGGGGTAGAGCGTGCCGTAGCTGATCGCCGCGCGGATCGTGCCGAGCTTCGTGGCGAGTTCCTTACGGAGCTCGTAGCCGTGCATCGGGGTCTCCTGCAGGAGGCCGAGAATCGCCATCTCCAGCACCGGTCACCCCCTCACTCACGCCTCGATGTATCGGCCCGATACATCGTCACCGTAGATCCGGTGGAGATACCGTGCAAGGTGTTCGTGGTTACGCAATGAGCGCGCCACGCTGTGTGATGACTGTCGCCGGTACGCGTCGGACCGCGTACTCTCTTCGCCATGCGCACGCAGCGGCAGATCGTCGACTACTCGCTCCAGAAGCGAGCAGTGCTGCGTGACCTGCACAGTGGTCGCATTGGGACTCTCGAGGTCTGTGATGCTTCGCCATACCTGAAAAACGCTGCTCGTTTCCACGGCGAGCCGACGGACGAACGGTGCCCGGTCTGCCGCCGCGACAATCTGACTCTCGTGCATTACATCTACGGCGATGAACTCAAGCAGTCGGCCGGACAGGCCCGGAAGCTCGCCGAGCTGCCGATCCTGGCCATGACGCTGCGTGAGTTCCAGGTGTTCGTCGTGGAGGTGTGCCGTTCCTGCGCGTGGAATCACCTGGCCCAGCAGTTCCTGCTCGGCCGGGACGCGCTGACAGCCGACGAACATGATCAGGACGAGGCCGTCGCGGCCTCGTCCACCGCGGGCCGCCACCGCGAGACCGGGTCGTCGTCGCACGGGTGGGACGGCCGCTGATGATGTGGCTCGATCCCGCTACCTTTGGCACGACCCCGACCGACTCGCGCATCCAGCGCCATGATCGGTCAGCTTTGACATCCGACAGGGCGGCTGCCGGTTTGCAGCCCAAATCGTCCGCTTGTGGCGCCGTCGGCGAGAGCCCCTCCAGGGCTTTTTCCGTGTGCGCCCCCGCGACCGAGGTGTGACCGCATGAACTCGTACGGCGATCCGCAGTCTTCGCGTGCCCGGGCCAAGGTGCCCGGGTCCGGTGGCTCTGCGCCTGACGACGACCAGTCCTCTCGATACTCGGGTACCGCTCGTCCCGCGCCCGATGCGTACCGCCGTGGGGCCGGTGGACGCGCCTCTGTCGGCAGTGCCTCCGTCGGCGGCGCCTCGGCCGGCCGGGCCTCCGTCGGCAGCGCCTCGGTGGGTGGTGTCACCGGCAGCGCCGCGGTCGGTAGCGCCCGCCCCGGCGGTCGTGCCTCGGTGGGCAGTGCGTCGGTGGGCAGCGCGTCGGTCGGCTCGGCCCCGCCCGGCCGCGCTTCCGTGGCCCGGGCGGCGGTCCGCCCGGGTGGCGCCGCGGGTGGCGAACCGCCGGGCGGCCGGGGCAAGGACAAGTCGAAGGCGGCGAAGAAGCGCCGCCGCACCAACATCCTGACCGCGGCGGCCGCCGTCCTGGTCATCCTGCTGGGCGCCGGCGTGGTCGGGGGCACCTACTTCTTCGACGACGTCGAGCTGCCGCCGCCGGTCACCGAGTCTCAGGCCAATGTGATCCTCGACTCCAAGGGCGCGACCCTGGCCAAGATCGGCGACCAGAACCGCACGGTGGTCCCCGAGGAGAAGATCAACAAGATTGTCGAGCGGGCCGTCGCCGCGGCCGAGGACAAGAACTTCTACACGCACCACGGCATCGACATGAAGGGCATCATCCGCGCCGCGTGGAACAACTTCACCGGTGGCGCGACCCAGGGTGCCTCGACGATCACTCAGCAGTACGCGCGGCACGCGGCCGAGCTCAAGGCCATCAGCATCAACCGCAAGCTGCGCGAGGCCGTGATCGCCCGCAAGCTCGAGTCGAAGTACAACAAAGATCAGATCATGGGCATGTACCTGAACTACGTCGACCTGGGCGAGGGCAGGTACGGGATCGAGGCCGCGGCGCAGGGCTACTTCGGCAAGTCGGTGCTGACGCCCGCCGGGGAAAAGAACGCGATCACGCCGGACGAGGCCGCGGTGCTCGCCTCGATCATCAAGCAGCCCTACCCGAACGCCGCGCACCGGGGCTACGACCCGAACTACAACCTGCCGGACGCCAAGGCCCGGTGGGAGTACACGATGAAGAACATGAAGGAGATGGGCTGGATCACTCCGGCTCAGTACGACGCGCGGAAGTACCCGACGAACATCCGGAAGCCCAACTCCGGCCCGTCGAAGAACTCCGCGCTGAACAAGCCGGTCGGCATGATCATCCGGCACGTCAAGAACGAGCTCGCCGCCATGGGCATCAGCCAGGAAGAGTTCGGCCACGGCGGTTACACGGTCACCACGACGATCAACCCGGCGGTGCAGAAGGCGGCCGAGGAAGCCGGTTCGCGGCAGAGCAAGGAGTCGCCGATGCACGGCCGGCCGGCCTCCTACCAGGCCGCGGTCATCGGCATCGACCCGAACACCGGTGCGGTCCTCGCCTACTACGGCGGTGACGATCCGAACGGGCAGGACTACGGCGGCTACATGGCCGGGGACGGCTCGGGCATCATCGGTGGCCAGTCCCCCGGCTCGACGTTCAAGATCTATACGCTGGCGGCGGGCCTGAAGGAGGACATCTCCTTCGACACGACCTGGGACGGCACGCTCAAGCGGAACAACGGCACCGAGATCAGTAACGCCGGCCAGGATCCGGGCAAGACCTGCGTCACCGGCGGCGGCATCAAGAACTGCAAGCTGGAAATCGCGACGATCAAGTCGTACAACTTCCCGTTCTACTGGATCGCCGACAAGATCGGCCGCGACAAGGTCATCAGCGCCGCCAAGGCGGCCGGCCTGAAGCACATGTTCACCGACGGCAACAAGCAGTTCCCCAACGGCAAGATGGTCGACCTCACCAAGACCGACAAGTCGACGTGGCTGAAGTCGGGCTACTTCGACAACGAGGTCGCGTTCGGTCAGTACCGCGTCGTCCCGCTAGAGCACGCCGAGGGTGTGGCCACGATCGTCAACGGCGGGGTGCACCACGCGGCCCACTTCATCAAGTCGGTGAAGCAGGTCGACGCCGACACCGGCAAGGTCAAGATCGTCGGCCAGGAGAAGACGGCCGGTAACCGGGTCTTCGACGCCGCTCAGATGTCGAACCTGCAGGCCGTGATGAAGGAGATCGTCGAGGTCGACGATCGCGATCTGCGCAACGGCCGCGAGGCGATCGCCAAGAGTGGTACCTGGGAGTACAAGGCGGGCAGCGGTGACTGCTGGTTCGTCGGTGGCATCCCGCAACTCGCGGCCACGGTGTGGGTCGGCGGCGCCAAGGGCAAGGTGGAGCTGAAGGAGTCCAGCGGCAAGGACATGTTCGGTGCCGGCACGCCGTCGCTGATCTGGCGCGACTTCCTCAACGCCGCCGCCAAGGCGATGGACTACGACAAGAAGGACTTCCCGCCCCGCCAGAAGACCGGCGACCCGAACAGCCCGTACGCCAACGGCCAGAAGCCGCCGCCCAGCACCCAGCCCGACGGGAACTGCCTGCTCGGTCTGATCGGCACCGGCTGCGGTGACGGCAACAACGGTGGTGGCAACAACGGTGGCAACAACGGTGGCGGCAACAACGGCGGCGGCAACAACGGTGGTGGCCGGCCCAACGGGGGCGGCAACCCCAACGGCGGCGGCAACACCGACCCGGTCCAGCCCGGCGGGCTACCGACATTCCCCGGCGCCCCACAGGACGGGACGACGAATGAGGACGACGGCAACTAGCCGGGTTCCTCGCTGAACAGTGCCGGCGCGCACCCCCTGGGTGCGCGCCGGTGTCGATGGGGGCCGAGGTCGTGACCGATTCGAGGACCGGAATACGGCATGATGCCTGACATGAGCGCGCAGCGGCCCCCGGAGTCCGGCCAGCCCCAGGAGCCACCCGTCGTCCAGGCGACGCGGGACGGCTTCGTGCGCGGACTGTCCGAGGCGATCGGCGGACCGCTCGGCTCGCACGCGGTGCGGCCGGAGGCGAAGCGCGGACGGTTCTGGAGCGCGGCCCGGATCATCCTGGCGCTGACCTGTCTCACGCTCGCGCTGTCCTGGGTGCAGAAGTCGCCGTGCCAGGACGGCAACTGGCAGAAGAACATCCAGTACACGCGCTATTGCTACACCGACGTGCTGGCTCTCTACTACGCCGAGGGGCTCAACGAGGGCAAGGTTCCGTACAAGGACCACCCGGTCGAATACCCGGTCGTCACCGGCTACTTCATGGGCGCGCTCGGGCTGCCGATCCACGCGTACGGCGAGAAGCACCCGGAGATCAACCAGGGCACGTGGTTCTACGACGCGAACGCGCTGGTGCTGTCGGCGCTGGCGGTCGCGACGGCGGCGGTGATCCTCGCGCTACGGCGGCGGCGCCCCTGGGATGCGGCGATCTTCGCGCTCTCCCCGATCATCTTCTTCACGGCCACGGTGAACTGGGACTTCCTGGCCATCGGGCTGGCCGCGATCGGCCTCTACCTCTGGTCGAAGAACAAAGCCCTCTGGGCCGGCGTCTTCCTGGGGCTCGGCGGCGCGGCGAAGTTGTGGCCGCTGTTCATCCTCGGCCCGCTGCTGATCCTGGCGCTGCGATCGCAGACGGTGAAGAGATGGCTCTGGGCGATGGGCGGCGCCGTGGTCGCCTGGGGCGCGGTCAACTATCCGGTCTGGCGGTATTACCACGACAGCTGGATGCAGTTCTTCAAGCTGAACCACGACCGGCCGATCGACTGGGGCACGTTCTGGTACATCGGGCGCTACCTCGACGGCAAGTGGCACACCGGTTCGCCGCTCGCCCAGGGCCCGTTCCAGTGGCTGAGCAACCACACCTCGACCCTCAACATCCTGACGTACGCGTTGTTCGGGCTTGCCTGCGTGGCCATCGCCGTCCTGGCGTTCCTGGCGCCGCGCCGGCCCCGGCTGGCCCAGCTCGCCTTCCTGGTGGTGGCGGCGTTCCTGCTGACCAGCAAGGTGTGGTCGCAGCAGTACGTGCTCTGGCTGCTCCCGTTGATCGTGCTGGCGCGGCCGCGCTGGGGGGCGATCATCGCGTGGACGGTGGCGGAGTTCGGGTACTTCACCGCGTTCTATGCCGAGCTGATGGGGGCCGGGGGTAAGCCGGTCATCCCGGAAGGCACGTTCGTGCTGGCCTCGACGCTGCGCTTCGTGACGGTGGCGGTCCTGTGCGGAATGGTGATCCGGGAGATCTGGCGGCCCGAGCTTGATGTGGTGCGTCAGACGTACGGGCCGGATGCCGACCCGGACGGCGGCCCGCTGAACAGCCCGGACGCTCCGTGGGCCGTCGCGGTGCGGGCCTGGCCTTCGCGCATGTTCGGCCGGGCTGCCGCCGCGAAGCCGGCCGAGGAACCGCCGTCCCCGCCGGAGCCGGCGAAACTCTGACCTCGGCGACTCGGCCCGGCGGCCCGGCGGCTTGGCCCGGCGACTCCCCGGCGGCTATGCCGGTCGGCTTGACCCCGCAGCTCCGCCCGGCGGCCGGGTGAGGGCGTTCGTGGCACCCAGCCGGGCCCGCCAAAGCCGGGTGGCCGCGTTC
>NZ_CAKUCL010000096.1 GCF_934643405.1 uncultured Actinoplanes sp. | reverse complement strand
GGGCGGCCGGAATCCCCACACCTGCGGGGAACGGTGGCGTGTGGGGAGCTGCGCCGCTCCAGGCGGCCGCAATCCCCACACCTGCGCAGAACGGTGACGTGTGGGGAGCTGCGCCGCTCCAGGCGGCCGCAATCCCCACACCTGCGCAGAACGGTGACGTGTGGGGAGCTGTGGCGCTCTGGGCGGCCGCAATCCCCACGCCTGGGCTGCGGGTGGCGGGGATGCTCGGGCCTATGGCAGGTTGGCGTGGGCTGCGAGCTGGGGCCTTATCGACGGATCCTGTTCCCACGTCTGCAAGTGGCCGCTGTGGGTGTGCAGGGGTTCGGCCTTTAGGTCGAGGGGACTCGACGCCTGGCGGTTGCCGGTGGGGTGGGGAGCTGGGCGCTTCCCGGGCGGGCCGGATACCAGCAGCTGGGGGTCGCCGGCGGTGCGGGGAGAGCTGGACAAACCTTCGTCGGCCGGAATCCTGCGGCAAATGCATCGGGGGGTCTGGTTGGCGGCTGCTCAAAGGCCTTCTTGGGCGCGTGGGGCGGCAGTCGCCGGTGGCCGAATGGGGGCGGACGCGGGGCGTACGGGAGGGAAGGGTCAGGAACGGGATTGGGTTGCCTGGCGGATTTCACGCAGGAGGGCCGCCGAGTCGGGCTCGGAGCGGTTCGTGAACATCGCCAAGGCCAGGCTGCCGTGGTCTGCCCAGCCGCAGACAGCCAGGTCGCCGTCGTCCGACTTGGTGGTGCCGCACTTCATGGTGCCGCCGAGTGGGCCGGCGCTCACCGCATGCAAGCCCGTGACCGCGCCCTCGTTGTCGGCTACCAGGCCGAACGCCGCGTCCAAGTCGTTCTCCGGGGTCCAGATCAGGGACGTGCCACCCAGGAACAGGACGTTCTTGCCGGTGCCGTCCAAGTAGACGGCGCCCACCGCCTTGTCCAGGTCGATCTCGGCGGACAGGGCGGTCTGGAGGTAGTCGGCGGTCGCCTTGCCGTCCTCGGACAGGTCCAGGCGCAGGCTGCCGATCGTTTCCGGGGTCGCCAGCCGCGCGTCCTTCTGCGAGGTGATCTGCCAGCCCACCCAGGCCAGGGCGGCGCCGCCGGCCACCGTTATCACCAGCAACGCGGTGAGCAGGATGCGGCGGATCGGCTGGCGCGGCCTCGGGCCGTCGGCGGGGGGCTCCGCGGACAGGTCGATCGCGCCGATCTCGATGGGGGACTGAGCGGGCTCGGACACCCGGGGATGTTAGCAACGACGCCTGCATTCGGGCTTCGGCGACCGCCTCCGTAGACTTGTCGGGTGACCGATGCGACCCAGACCCGCACCCCCGACAGCCGGCCCACCGGTGGACTCTCCGCTCAGTACCAGCCGGGCGAGGTAGAGCAGCGGCGGTACGAGAAGTGGGTATCGGAGGGCTACTTCACCGCCGACCCGGCGAGTGACAAGCCCGCGTTCTCGATCGTCATCCCGCCGCCGAACGTGACCGGCTCGCTGCATGTCGGGCACGCGCTCGACCACACGATCCAGGACACCCTGTCGCGCCTCAAGCGGATGCAGGGCTTCGAGGTGCTGTGGCTGCCGGGCATGGACCACGCCGGCATCGCCACGCAGAACGTCGTGGAGCGCCAGCTCGCCTCGCAGCAGCTGTCCCGGCACGACCTCGGGCGCGAGAAGTTCGTGGCGAAGGTCTGGGAGTGGAAGGCGCAGTCCGGCGGCGCGATCCTGGGGCAGATGCGCCGGCTCGGCGACTCGGTGGACTGGACGCGGGAGCGGTTCACCATGGATGAGGGGCTGTCGCGCGCGGTCCAGACGATCTTCAAGCGGCTGTACGACGACAAGCTGATCTACCGGGCCAACCGGATCATCAACTGGTGTCCGCGCTGCCTGACGGCGCTGAGCGACATCGAGGTGGAACACACCGACGACGACGGCGAGCTGATCTCCATCCGGTACGGCGAAGGGGAGAACGCCATCGTCGTGGCCACCACGCGGGCCGAGACGATGCTGGGCGACACCGCCGTTGCCGTCCACCCGGACGACGAGCGTTACCAGCACCTCATCGGTACGGAGGTGGAACTGCCCCTGACCGGGCGGCGTATCCCGATCGTGGCCGACGAGCACGTCGATCCGTCGTTCGGCACCGGCGCGGTCAAGGTGACGCCGGCGCACGACCCGAACGACTTCGAGATCGGTCAGCGGCACCACCTGCCGAGCATCACGATGATGGACGAGCGCGCGGTCGTGACGGTGCCCGGCCCGTTCGAGGGGCTCGACCGGTACGAGGCCCGGCCCGCGATCGTGGACGCGCTGCGCGAGCAGGGCCGGATCGTCGCGGAGAAGCGGCCGTACGTGCACTCGGTCGGCCACTGCTCACGCTGCAAGACCACGGTGGAGCCGCGGCTGTCGCTGCAGTGGTTCGTCAACACCGGTCCGCTCGCGAAGGCGGCCGGCGACGCGGTCCGCGACGGCCGGGTCACCATCGAGCCGGCCGAGCTGTCCAAGCGGTACTTCGCCTGGGTGGACAACATGCACGACTGGTGCATCTCGCGCCAGCTGTGGTGGGGTCACCGCATCCCGGTCTGGTACGGGCCGGGCGGCGAGGTCGTGTGCGTGGGCCCGGACGAGCAGCCGCCGTCCGGCGAGGGCTGGCACCAGGACGAGGACGTGCTCGACACCTGGTTCTCCAGCGCGCTGTGGCCGTTCTCCACGATGGGCTGGCCGGAGAAGACCGCCGACCTCGCGAAGTTCTATCCGACCAGCGTGCTCGTCACCGGCTACGACATCCTCTTCTTCTGGGTCGCCCGGATGATGATGTTCGGCCTGTACGCGATGGACGGCGTCCAGCCGTTCGACGTGGTGAACCTGCACGGCATGGTCCGCGACGGCCACGGCAAGAAGATGTCGAAGTCGTTCGGCAACGTGGTCGACCCGCTCGACTGGATCGACCGGTACGGCGCCGACGCCACCCGCTTCACCCTGGCCCGGGGCGCCAACCCCGGCTCGGACGTGCCGATCAGCGAGGAGTGGTGCCAGGGTTCGCGGAACTTCTGCAACAAGCTCTGGAACGCCACGCGGTTCGCGATGATGAACGGCGCGACGGTCGGCGGCGATCTCCCGGAGACGTCGGAACTGTCGAGCATCGACAAGTGGATCCTGTCCCGGCTGCAGCACGTGATCGCCGAGGTGGACGAGCAGTTCGCCGCCTACGAGTACGCGAAGGTCTGCGACACGCTCTACCACTTCGCGTGGGACGACGTCTGCGACTGGTACCTGGAGTTGTCCAAGCCGGTGCTGGCCTCGGACCAGGCGGACAACACCCGCCGGGTGCTGGGCCACGTGCTCGACCAGCTGCTGCGCCTGCTGCACCCGGTCATCCCGTTCGTCACCGAGGAGCTGTGGATCGCGCTCACCGGCGGCGAGACGGTGACCCGGGCCGCCTGGCCGGCCGCCGACCGCGCGCTGATCGACGACGCCGCCGAGGAGGAACTGGCCGCCCTGCAGAAGGTCGTCACCGAGGTCCGCAGGTTCCGGTCCGACCAGGGCCTCAAGCCGAGTCAGCGGGTCACCGCCGCGCTCACCGGCCTGGGCAACGTCGGCATCGACACCCACGAGACGCTGATCCGGTCGCTGGCCCGGCTGGACGCGCCGGGCGCCGACTTCACCGCGACGGCGACGCTGGCGGTCACCGGCGGCATCACGGTCGACCTGGACACCCGCGGCACGATCGACGTCGCCGCCGAGCGGGCGCGCCTGGAGAAGGACCGAGCCGCCGCCGAGAAGGAGGCCGCGCAGTGCCGGGCCAAGCTCGGCAACGAGGCCTTCGTCGGGAAGGCGCCCGAGCAGGTGGTCGCGAAGATCAAGGATCGGCTCGCCACGGCTGAGTCGGATCTCACGCGAATTGCCGCAGCTCTGGAAGCGTTGCCCACAGCATGAGCGAGTACGAGGACGTCGTGGCCGCGCTGGACAAGCGCGGCTTCACCCGGATGGTCTTCGACATGCAGAAGATCCGGGACCTGATGGACGTGCTGGGCACTCCCCAGCGCGCATACCCGGCGATCCACCTGACCGGCACCAACGGCAAGACCAGCACGGCGCGGATGATCGACGCCCTGCTGCGCGCGCACGGCCTGCACACCGGCCGGTACACCAGCCCGCACCTGGAGACGGTCCGCGAGCGGATCAGCCTGGACGGGGAACCGATCAGCGAGGAACGGCTCGTCGACACGTACCGGGAGGTCGAGCCGCTCGCCGAGCTGATCGACGCCCGGAACAGCGAGCCGCTGACCTACTTCGACATGACCACGGCCATGGCGTATGCGGCGTTCGCCGACGCGCCGGTGGACATCGCCGTGGTCGAGGTCGGGATGGGCGGCGAGGAGGACGCGACGAACGTCATCGAGGCGGGCGTCGCGGTGATGACCCCGATCGGGCTCGACCACACCGAGTGGCTGGGCGACACGATCGAGGACATCGCCTGGGCCAAGGCCGGCATCATCCACCGCGGCGCCACCGTGATCTCCGCGCTGCAGACCGAGGAGGCCATGCGGCCCATCCTCGAGCGCTCCGCCGAGATGGGCGCGACCGTGGCCCGCGAGGGCAGCGAGTTCGGCGTGATCGAGCGGGCCCAGGCGGTGGGCGGGCAGCTGCTCACCCTGCAAGGGCTCGGCGGCGTGTACGACGAGATTTTCCTGCCGCTGTTCGGCGCGCACCAGGCGCAGAACGCGGCGGTCGCGCTCGCGGCGGTCGAGGCGTTCCTCGGCGCCGGCAAGGACAAGCAGCTCGAGGTCGAGCTGGTCCGGGAGGGCTTCGCGCAGGTCGACTCCCCGGGACGGCTGGAACGGGTGCGCAGCGCGCCGACGATCCTGCTGGACGGCGCGCACAACCCGCACGGCATGGCCGCGACCGTGGCCGCGCTGGAGGAGGAGTTCGCGTTCCGCCACCTGGTCGCGGTCGTCGCGGTGCTCGGCGACAAGGACGTGTCCGGGCTGCTCGACCTGCTCGAGCCGGTGGCGGCGCGGATCGTGGTCACGCAGAACAGCTCGCCGCGGTCGATGCCGGTGACCGAGCTCGCCCAGCTGGCGATCGACATCTTCGGCGAGGACCGGGTGACCGTCGCGCAGAACATGCCCGACGCGATCCAGGAGGCCGTGGTGATCGCCGAGGAGGACACCTCCGGTGAGCTCAGCGGTGTCGGCGTGGTCATCACCGGTTCGGTCGTCACCGTGGCGGACGCGCGGAAGCTGCTGAAGCGATGACCGACGGCGAGCAGCAACCACGGTCGGGCCTCAAGAACCCCAAGGCCGCGATCCGCGGGCTGGGCGCGGCCACGCTGGGCCTGGAAGCGATCGTGCTGCTGCTGGCGATCCAGCCGATCCGGATCTTCGGTGGGTCGCTCAGCGGCTGGGGGATCGCGACCGTGGTCGCTCTCGCCGTGGTGGCGATCGCCCTCGCCGGCCTGATGAAGCGCCGCTGGGGCTGGGCGGCCGGTACCGTGCTCCAGGCGCTGGTCATCGCCAGCGGCCTGTTCCACTGGTCGCTGGCCGTCATCGGGCTGATCTTCGGGGCGGCCTGGGCGTACGCGTCCTACGTGCGCCGGACCATCCTGGGCTGAACCTCAGTCGCGGACGGCGCGCCACTGAGTGATGTTGACGTGGTGCGCGTCCGGGTCGAGGAACGTGGCCGACCACTGCTCCAGCCGCGCGCCCCGGTTGACGGCCTGCGGGAGGCTCACGAAGTCCACGCCCTTGGCGCGCAGATCCTCGTACATCGCCTCGACGTCGCCCACCTCGAGGTTGAGGGTGATCGGCGCGGTCTCGGTCGTGAGGCCGTCGGCCGCGCGCAGCACCAGCCGGGTGTCGCCGGAGGCCAGCACCGCGCTGCCGTCGCCGCTGTCGATGTTGTGGAAGCCCAGCGTGTCCCGGTAGAAGGCGACGGATCGGCGCAGGTCGCTGACCAGGACCGACAGGCCCACGCCGTGGATGGAGCCGGCCGGGCCGGGGCGGGCGCTCGGGTACGCGGTGATCACCTCGCTGGTGCGGTCGTCCGGCTCGGGGCCGCGGTCGGGCTTGGTCATCCGCTTTTTCACGGCCGAGACGACGCCGGAGGCCATGGCGCCGACCGCGGCGGCCACGGTGCTGCTGCTGTGCAGGGGCTTGCCGGCGGCGGGGGCGACCGCGGGGATCGGCTCGGTGGGGACCTCCGCCTCGTGTGCGCCGTTCGAGACGAACCGGGTGTTGGGCCGCGTCTCCTCGTCCTCCAGCGGAATGTCGATCGGGTCGGCCACGGGGGCCACCGGTGGCGGCGTCACCGGGTCGGGCGCCGTGGGCGGCGCGCTGGTCGCGGTGGGCGTGGACGGCGTCGAGACGGGGGCCGGCTCGGGGCGGCGCTGCGGCCGCGGCTCGTCCGCCCAGGGCGGGGTGTCGTCGTCCGCGCCAGTCAGGTCGTCCGGGCCGCCCGGGTCGTCCTGCGGCCGGCGCTGCCTGGGTGCCTCCCGCGGCGCTTCCGTCCGGGCCCCGGCCGGGGACTCCGTGGGCTCGCCCGCGGGCTCGGCCATGGGCACGGCCACGGGCTCCTCCCCGCGGGCGTCGGCGGGCTGGGCCATGGGCACGGCCGCGGGCTCCTCCTCGCGCTCGTCGGCGGGCTGGGCCATGGGCACGGCCGCGGGCTCTTCCTCGCGCTCGTCGGCGGGCGCGAAAGAGTCGGTGTAGGTGGCGGTCTCCCGTTCGGCGGTGGCGGTCGCGGTGCCGCCGCGCGGACGAGGGCTCGGTCTGGTGCCGGCCGGACGCTCGGCGGTGGCCGCGGCCGGCGTGGCGCGGCGCGGCAGCGGGGCCTTCTCGGGGTCGACCACCTCGCCCTCGACGACCTTGCCGTCCGGGGTGTCGTGGACGACCACGGTGGTGTCGTCCGGCTCGTCCGGCCCGCGGCCCCACTCCTTGTCGCGGGTGTGCCACGGCGGCGGCTCGAACTTCCCGAGCAGCTGGTCGGCCGTCACCGTCTCCTCGGCGAGCTCGTCGTCGTACGACGGCGGGGGAGGCGGGTCCTCGCCGCGCTCCCGGGGCGCCGCCTCCGACCACTTGATCCGCACCCGGCGCATGTCGTCGACGTCCACCTCGATGGGCAGCGTGTCACCGGGCACCGGCCACTTCGCCACCGGAATCTTCGGCTCGACGATGCTGATCTCCGAGGTGGGCAGGCCGGGGGCGACCACGACGACCAGGAGCTGGGCCCGGCCGAACGTCGCGGCCGACGTCGGCGCCGGCGAGATCGCGCGGACCTCGGCCGTGCCGGTGACCCAGGCGCGGGCGCCGCGACGCACCATGTTGACCATCCCCAGGGCGATCGACAGGGCCAGCAGCACCAGCCCGAAGATGACCACGCCCCAGCTGGACATGCCGAGTCCCAGGGCCATCACGAAGATCGCGATGGTGCCCATGACCGCCGCCACCAGCTTGCGAGCCGGTGCGATGGGACGGCCGGTCTGGTTTGCCAATGTGGACCTCCCGCTCGTTACGGTCAGGTTATTGCCCGGCGCGGTCCCAGCGGAAGTGCGGTGGTCCCGGCGTTGCCGCTCGGCCCGGTCGCGGTACCGATAGGCTGAACGCGCCGAGGTCGGCGTCATAACCGGTAGCAAAACAGCCGGTCAGGAAAGAAATCGTCTGGAGGATCCGCGTGTCCAGCTCCACCGAGCGTTCGCTCGTTCTCATCAAGCCCGACGCCGTACGGCGTGGCCTGGCCGGCGAGATCCTCGCCCGTTTCGAGCGCAAGGGCCTGGTCATCGAGGCGCTGGAGATGCGGGTGATGGACGCCGCGCTGGCCGACCAGCACTACGCCGAGCACGTCGAGAAGCCGTTCTACCCGCCGCTGAAGCAGTTCATGACCAGCGGGCCGCTGCTCGCGATGGCGCTGTCCGGTGACGACGTGATCGAGGTCGTCCGGGCCATGATCGGCTCGACCGACGGCCGGAAGGCGGCCGCCGGCACGATCCGCGGCGACTACTCCCTGTCGAACCGGGAGAACCTGGTGCACGCCTCCGACTCGCCCGCCAGCGCGGAGCGCGAGCTGGCTCTCTGGTTCCCGAAACTCTGAAGTTCAGGGCCACGCCACCCTGAGGTCACGTCGGGTCGATAGGCATCGGGGTATGACCTCGATCTCACGACGCAATCTCCTGAAGGCAGGCGCCGCCGGGCTGGCCGGTGGCGCCTTGTTCGAGGCGCCGGCCTACTCCGCGGCGGCTTCCCGTCCACTGCTGACCCACGGCGTCCAGAGCGGTGACGCCACCAAGGACTCGGCAATCGTCTGGAGCCGGGCGGACCGGCCGGGACGGCTGTGGGTGCAGGCCAGCCGCCGTCCGGATTTCCGCGGGTCGCGGGTGGTCCGCGGGCCGATCGTCACGCCGGAGACCGACTTCACCGGCAAGGTCCGGCTGGACCGGCTGCCGGCCGGCGAGAAGATCTACTACCGGGTGCGCGTGGAGAGCCTGGAACGGCCGGGACTGTTCAGCCCGCCGCTGTCCGGGGCGCTGCGCACCGCCCCGGTCCACCGGTCGGACGTCCGGTTCGTGTGGACCGGGGACGTGGTCGGGCAGGGGTGGGGCATCGACCCGGCGTACGGGGGGCTGAAGCTCTTCGAGTCGATGCGGCGCCGCAAGCCGGACTTCCTGCTGCACAGCGGCGACACCGTGTACGCCGACGGGCCGCTCACCGAGACGGTCACGCTGCCCGACGGGCGGATCTGGCGCAACGTGCTCACCGACGCGAAGCTCAAGGTCGCCGAGACGCTGGACGAGTACCGCGGGCAGTACGCGTACAACCTGCTCGACGACGCGTACAAGCGGTTCGCCGCCGAGGTGCCGCAGATCAACCAGTGGGACGACCACGAGGTGCTCAACAACTGGTACCCGGGCGAGATCCTGGACGACCCGCGCTACACCGAGAAGCGGGTGGACGTGCTCGCCGCGCGGGCCCACCGGGCGTACCACGAGTGGGTGCCGATCCCGTCGGCCACCGGGCCGGTCTATCGCAAGCTCTCGTACGGTCCGCTGCTCGACCTGTTCATCCTCGACATGCGCACGGTCAAGGACCCGAACGACGGCAACACCTACGCGGACCCGGAGCGGGGCCTGCTCGGCGCCGAGCAGCGGGAGTGGCTGATCCGCAACCTCAAGGAGTCCCGGGCCACCTGGAAGATCATCGCGAACGACCTGCCGCTGGGGCTCGTGGTGCCGGACGGCCCGGCCGCCCAGGAGGGGGTCGCGCAGGGCGACAACGGTGCGCCCAAGGGTCGTGAGCTGGAGTTCGCGCAGGTGCTGCAGTCGGCGCACCGGCACGGCGTCACCGGCGTCGTCTTCCTGACTGCGGACGTGCACTACACCGCGGCCCAGCAGTACGACCCGGCGCGCGCCGCGATCGGGGACTTCACGCCGTTCTGGGAGTTCGTCTCCGGGCCGGCGCACGCGGGCGCCTTCGGCCCCAACGCCCTGGACGGCACCTTCGGGCCGCGGAGCGCCTTCGTGCACGCACCGCCGGTCGCCAACGCCTCCCCGGCCGAGGGCTACCAGCACTTCGGCGAGGTGGAGATCGACGGGAGGACCGGCGAGATGACGGTTCACCTGCGTGACCGGGAGGGCGTCGCGCTCTGGTCGACCACGTTGGTGGCACCCCGGCGATAAGCCGGATGAAGGAACCGGGTGATGGCCGGTATCGTTGTCGGTACGCAGGCGACGAACCGGCCATCACCGGGGAGCCTCCGGAAGAACGGGCCTCGGCCCCAGTAGAACCGGGCGCCATCGGCACGCGCGGCACGCCGGCGAATGAGCGGGCGGCACCCGAGGGCGCCGTCAAGCGAGGTGGTACCGCGGGCGTCAGCGCTCGTCCTCGCAGTCGAGACGATGACTGTTCGAGGAGCGGACCACCGATGGCCTATCCCCAGCACACCGACGCCTCCGGCGTACCGGCCAGCCCGGATCTGCCCGCGGTCGAGCGCGCGGTGCTCGACCACTGGGCGGCCGACAAGACGTTCGAGGCGTCCATCGCGCAGCGCCCGGCCGGCGACAACGGCGCCAACGAGTACGTCTTCTACGACGGCCCGCCGTTCGCCAACGGGCTGCCGCACTACGGGCACCTGTTCACCGGCTACGTCAAGGACGTGGTCCCGCGCTACCAGACCATGCGCGGCAAGCACGTCGAGCGCCGCTTCGGCTGGGACACCCACGGCCTGCCCGCCGAGGTCGAGGCCGAGAAGCAGCTCGGCATCACCACCAAGGCGCAGATCGTCGAGCTGGGCATCGACAAGTTCAACGAGGCCTGCCGTACCTCCGTGCTCGCCTACACCAAGGACTGGGAGCGGTACGTCACGCGCCAGGCCCGCTGGGTCGACTTCGGCAACGACTACAAGACCCTCGACCCCAGCTACATGGAGTCGGTCATGTGGGCGTTCAAGACCCTGCACGACAAGGGGCTCGTGTACGAGGGCTTCCGGGTGCTCGCGTACTGCTTCCGGTGCGAGACGCCGCTGTCCAACACCGAGACCCGGATGGACGACGTCTACCGCGATCGGACCGATCCGGCGCTGACCGTCACGTTCCGGCTGGAGACGGGCGAGAACGTGGCGGTGTGGACCACCACGCCGTGGACGCTGCCGTCGAATCTCGCGCTGGCGGTCGGCCCGGACATCACGTACGCGATCATGCAGAACCCGGACGGCGAGAAGCTGATCATCGGCGAGTCGCGGGTCACGGCGTACGGGAAGGAACTTGAGGGTTTCCGGCAGGTCGGCAGCGTCAAGGGCCGTGACCTGGCCGGGCGCCGCTACACGCCGCTGTTCGACTTCCTCGTCGAGCAGGCCGGGCCGAACGCGTTCCAGGTGCTCACCGCCGACTACGTGACCGACGAGGACGGCACCGGGGTCGTGCACCAGGCGCCGGCCTTCGGTGAGGACGACCAGAACGTCTGCAACGCGGCCGGCATCCCGACCATCGTGACCGTCGACGACCACACCCGGTTCACCTCGATCGTCCCGCCGTGGCAGGGCGTGCAGGTGTTCGACGCGAACAAGCCGGTCATCGCCGAGCTGAAGGGACGCGGCGTGGTGCTGCGGCACGAGGGCTACACGCACTCGTACCCGCACTGCTGGCGCTGCGACACCCCGCTGGTCTACAAGGCGGTGTCGTCCTGGTTCGTGGCGGTGACCAAGTTCCGCGACCGGATGGTCGAGCTGAACCAGCAGATCACCTGGACGCCGGCGCACATCAAGGACGGCTCGTTCGGCAAGTGGCTGGCCAACGCCCGCGACTGGTCGATCTCGCGGAACCGGTTCTGGGGCTCGCCGATCCCGGTGTGGAAGTCGGACGACCCGGCCTATCCGCGGGTCGACGTGTACGGCTCGTACGAGGAGCTGGAGAAGGACTTCGGCGTCAAGGTCAGCGACCTGCACCGCCCGTACGTCGACGAGCTGACCCGCCCGAACCCGGACGACCCGACCGGCCGCTCCACCATGCGGCGGGTGCCGGAGGTGCTGGACTGCTGGTTCGAGTCCGGGTCGATGCCGTTCGCCCAGGTGCACTACCCGTTCGAGAACAAGGACTGGTTCGAGCACCACTACCCGGGCGACTTCATCGTGGAGTACATCGGGCAGACCCGCGGCTGGTTCTACACGATGCACGTGCTGGCCACGGCGCTGTTCGACCGGCCCGCGTTCCGCAACTGCCTGAGCCACGGCATCCTGCAGGGCGAGGACGGGCGCAAGATGTCCAAGTCCCTGCGGAACTACCCGGACGTCTACGCCGTGTTCGACACCTACGGCTCGGACGCGATGCGGTGGATGCTGATGTCGTCGCCGGTGCTGCGGGGCGGCGACATGCCGGTCACCGAGACGGCGATCCGGGATTCCGTACGGCAGGTGCTGTTGCCGCTGTGGAACGTCTGGTACTTCTTCTCGCTGTATGCCAACGCGTCCGGCCACGTCGCGACGTTCCGGACGGATTCCGGGCACCAGCTGGACCGTTACATCCTGGCCAAGACCGGTGAGCTGGTGGCGGACGTCCAGCGGCAGATGGACGAGTACGACATCTCGGGTGCGGCCACGTCCGTACGGTCCTATCTCGATGCCCTGACCAACTGGTACGTCCGTCGCTCGCGGGACCGGTTCTGGGCCGGCGACGTCGACGCTTTCGACACCCTGGCCACGGTGCTGGAGACGCTCTGCCGGGTGGTGGCGCCGCTGGCCCCGCTGACCGCCGAGGAGATCTGGCGCGGCCTGACCGGCGAGCGCTCCGTGCACCTGACCGACTGGCCGTCCGCGGCGGCGTTCCCGGCCGACCACGAACTGGTCGCGTCGATGGACGCGATCCGCGACGTGGCCTCGGCCGGCCTGTCGCTGCGCAAGTCCCGTGCGCTGCGGGTGCGGCTGCCGCTGGCCCGGATGACCGTGGCCACCGCGGACGCGCCGCGCCTCGAGGGCTTCGCCGAGCTGCTCAAGGACGAGGTCAACGTCAAGGACGTGGTGTTCACCGGGGACATCGCGGCGTTCTCCGAGCGGGTGCTGACCGTGGTGCCGCGGGCGCTCGGTCCGCGCGTCGGCAAGCAGGTCCAGCAGGTGATCAAGGCGGTCAAGGCCGGCGAGTGGGAGCTGGTCGACGGCGCGCCGGTCGCGGCCGGAGTGACCCTTCAGGAGGGTGAGTACGAGCTGAAGCAGATCGCCGCGGACGTGGCCAACTCGGCGCCGCTGCCCGGCGGTTCCGGGGTGGTGGTGCTGGACACCGAGGTGACGCCGGCGCTGGCGGCCGAGGGCCTGGCCCGCGACGTGATCCGGGTGGTGCAGCAGGCCCGCCGGGACGCCGGCCTGGACGTGTCGGACCGGATCACGCTGGTCGTGGCCGCCTCCGACGCGGTGCGGCAGGCGGTCGAGGCGCACGTGGACTTCGTGGCCGGCGAGACCCTGGCCACCTCGGTGAGCTTCGAGCCGCTCGGCGCGGGCTTCTCCGGGGAGGTCGGCGACGGTGACCAGGTGACGGTCGCGGTGACCCGGACCGAGTGACTCGTGGGTGACAAGCCCGGACATTCTCCGTGCGGATGGTGAATGTCCGGGCTTCGTTGCAAGATCAACGGGTACTTCCGAGGTGACGTCCGATACCCTCACACCGCCCCCACCTATGCATGACCCGCTCCGGAGGACCGCGTTGCCCCTGCTCTACACGATCGGCAAGCTCACGGTCGGCAACACGCTGGCACTCGGCTGGCGACCGCACGTCGAGGGCCTGGAGTACGTCCCCAAGACCGGTGGCGTGATCTTCGCCGGAAATCACCTGTCCGTCGCCGACGAGCTCTTCATCGGCGCGACCGTGCCGCGGCACCTCGCCTTCTGGGCCAAGTCGGACTACTTCGAGGGCACCGGCTTCCGCGGCTGGTTCACCCGCAACCTGCTGAACGGCCTGGGCGCGATCCCGGTCGAGCGCCGTGGTGGACGGGCCGCGCTCACCGCGTTCGACAGCGCGATCCCGGTCCTCAAGGGCGGCGACGCCGTGGTGATCTACCCGGAGGGGACCCGGTCGCCGGACGGCCGGCTCTACCGCGGGCGCACCGGTGCGGCACGGCTGGCGGTGGCGGCCGGCGTGCCGATCATCCCGGTCGGTTGTGTGGGCACCGACAAGATCCAGCCGATCGGGCGGCTCTACCCGAAGTTCTCGCGCGGCACGATCACCATCAAGTACGGCAAGCCGATCGAGACGGTCGGGCACGCGGACGACCGGACGTCGCTGCGCGCGCTCACCGACCACGTGATGGCCGAGATCCAGAAACTGACCGGCCAGGAGTACGTGCCGCGGTACGCGCCCGCCAAGCCGGCGGCCGGCTAGGGCTTGCGGCGGGTTCTCTCCTGCTCGATCACGATGTCCAGGTCGGGCAGGCGGTGCAGGCCGCGCATCGGCTGGCGCATGCGGTGATTGCCGGCCAGTGACGCTTCGTTACGGGCCAGGAAGGACCAGTAACCGGCCGTGTACGGGCACGCGTTGTCTCCGGCCCGCACCTTGGGGTCGTAACGGCAGCCGCCGCAGTAGTCGCTCATCCGGTTGATGTAGGCGCCACCCGCGGCGTACGGCTTGGTGCTCATCCGGCCCGCGTCGGCGTACTGGCTCATCCCGACGACGTTGGCGGTCATCACCCACTCGTAGCCGTCCACGAAGCACCGGTGGAACCAGTCCGCCACCGCGCCCGGACGCCACCCCCGCTGCATGGCGTAGTTGCCGAGCACCATGAGCCGCGGAATGTGGTGCACCCAGCCGCGGTCACGAACGCCGGACAGCACGTCGGCCAGGCAACGCGCCTCGACCGCGCCGGCATCCAGGCCGGCGAACCACCCGGGCAGCTCGGTGCGCGCGTTCAGCTCGTTCGAGGCCCGGTAGCCGGGCTCGAAATACCAGTACAGGTGCCAGATGAAGTCGCGCCAGCCGAGGATCTGCCGGACGAAGCCCTCCACACTCGCCAGCGGTGCCTCGCCGGCGCGGTAGGCCTTCTCGGCGCGCTCCACGACCTCGAGCGGGTCGAGCAGTCCCAGGTTCATCGCGGCGCTGAGCATGCTGTGCGCCATGAACGGGTCGCCGGCCAGCATGGCGTCCTCGTACGGGCCGAACACCGGCAGCCGGTGCTCGACGAAGTGCCGCAGCCGGGCCAGAGCCTCGCGCCGGGTCGCAGGGAACAGCCGGGGGCCGTCGTTGCCGACGAACTCGATGCCGTCCTCGCGCTCCCACCGGTCCAGGTCGGCGCGGACCTCCTCGTCGATCTCGTCCTCGACGATCGGCGGTGGCGGTGCGACCTCCAGCCGGTCGGCGCCGCGTGGCGGCGGCTCGCGGTTCTCGGTGTCGAGGTTCCACGTGCCGCCGGCCGGCTCGGTGCCGTCCATCAAGATGTCGTGCCGGCGGCGGGCGTCGCGGTAGAAGTCCTCCAGCAGCAGGTGTTTGCGCCCGTTGGCCCAGGTCACGAAGTCGGCCGGGGTGGTGACGAAACCACGCGGCGGCAGCATCTCGACGTCCGGCAGGCGGTGGACCAGGGCACGGGCGCCGCGCGAGGTGGGATGGCAGACGCTGAGCGGTTCGGTGACCGCTTGCGCGTACGTCTCAGTCCGTACCAGCCGGACCCGGTCGTCGTCGCGTGCGCGATGTCGCAGGGCGGAGAGCACGAGGTGGGCCTTCTGGCGGTGGAAGACGCGGCGCCGGAACACCGCCTTGGACTCGACGAGCAGCACCTCCTGGCCCGGCTCGTCCAGGAAGTGCGGCCCCAGTTGATCCGCGAACAGCCACCGCCTCATCCGGCTCATGCTGCCGCACCGGTGGCGTTCCCGCTGGTTAACGGCCGGGCGTCAGCACCGCCTCACGCAGCCGGCCGACCAGCTCCGCGCTGTCGTCGATCGAGCGGCGGGTGAGCAGGACGGTGGCGAGGCTGCCGTGGTCGGCCCAGGCGCAGACGACCACCGAGGTGTCGTCGAGCCGGCCGACGCCGCAGCGTTCGTGCGCCCCGGTCTCGCCGAGGCTGAACGACCGCACCCCGGACAGCCCGACGTCGTCGGCGACCCGGTCGAGCTGCGAGCGAACGTCGTTGCCGGGCGCGAACCGGAACCCGGTGACCCCGAAGACGGTGACCCGCTTGCCGCGGCCGTCGGTGTAGACGCCGGTGAACACGCTGTCGGTGTTCGCGGTCGACCCGCGCAGCTGCTCGGCGAGCCGTTCGGCCGCCCGTCTGCTGACGTCGTCGTCCTTGCGCTGAAGGTCGGCGAACGACTTGGGCAGCGCCGCGGTGACCGGGTACTGCCGGGCGGCCGGGAACTGGAGATACGCGAACGGCGCGCCGCAGCAGCAGACCACGCCGAGCAGGCCGAGCAGGGCGAGCCGGCGTCCCCAGCGGCGCTTCCTCGGCCGCGGCGGGGGTAGGGGCCGTTGAGCCTTGGGCTGCACCCAGGGCGGGGGCGCCGGCAGTTGGCCGCCGGGACGCGTCGGTGCCGGGCCGCCGGGAGATGCCGGTTGTGCCGGAAGCCGGTTTGCTTCGGCTTTTTCCTTCTTGCTCCTTCTCCGCGATTTCTTGGATGGTGCGGGAGGAAGCGGCCTTGCCGCGGCGGGCGAGGGAGGCGGTGCCGCCGCGGAGGTCGGAGCTGGGGGCGGCATCCCGGCGGAGGGCGGCGGCACCCTGGAGGGCTGCGGCTGAGGCGACATTCCAGCGGGGGGCGGCACCCTGGAGGGCTGCGACGAAGGTGGCATCCCGGCGGAGGACGGCGGTAGGGGCGGCATCCCGGCGGAGGGCGGCGGCAGAGGCGGCGCCCCAGGGGAGGGCTGCTGCGGAGGCGGCCCGGGGGAGGGCTGCGGCGGAGGCGGCGCGGCGGAAGGCGTCGGCGTCGGCGGCTCCACCATTGTCGGTGGGAGCGGGTGCTCGGGGGCGAAGGGGAAGGCCTCCCACGGCGTGTCCTGGCCCGCCCACGGGTCGACCGGCGGCATGGTGGCCCAGTCGTCCGGCCCCTGCGGCCCGCCGGCCGCCGGCGTTCCATCGCCGCGCGCCGGAGCGGCCGGTGCGGCGTCCGGCTGAAGGCGGGCCTGGCGACGGGCGTAACGCGACCTCTTCGGGCCCGGCTCGGGCACGGCGGCGGAACCGCTCCAGCGGGCCGGAGCGTCCACGGTCGACGGTTCGGCGGTGCCGTCGTCGACGCGGGTGGGGTCGGGGGTCCCGGCCGCCGGGGGCTGGTCGCCCGGCTGCTGGTCGGCCATCCGTCGGTCTCCTTAGCTGCCGGGTGTCGGGGCCCGGCGAGGCGTCCAGGACCAGGTTAGAAGGGGTATGCCACCGCCGCCCGGCACGCTCGCGGCCGGCCCGCCGGTACGAATGCCGGACAGCCTGGGCGATGTGCAAGACGCTGTGGAGCCGTATGGTTACCGGGACATGAGAACGACACAGAGAAATGCCGTCACGTCGACCGGGAACCCCCTCGGTCAGCCGATGGTGTTCGCCCACGGGTATGGCTGCGACCAGAACATGTGGCGCCTGGTCGCTCCGGCGTTCGCGGAGACGCATCGGCTGGTCCTTTTCGACCACGTCGGAAACGGCAAGTCCGACTTGTCGGCGTATGACGCGAACCGCTACTCCACTCTCGACGGCTACGCCGAGGACGTCCTGGAGATCCTGCACGAGCACGACCTGTGGGACGTGATCTTCGTGGGCCACTCGGTGAGCGCCATGATCGGCGTGCTCGCCGCGATCCGGGAACCGGAGCGTTTCGCCAAGCTTGTCCTGATCGGTCCCTCGCCGCGGTACATCGACGAGCCGGCCGAGGAATACGTCGGCGGTTTCGCCCGGGCCGACGTCGAGTCGCTGATCGACTCGCTGGACAGCAACTACCTGGGCTGGTCCAGCCAGATGGCGCCGGTGATCATGGGCAACCCGGAGCGGCCGGAGCTGGGGTCGGAGCTGACGAACAGCTTCTGCCGTACGGATCCGGACATCGCCAAACGTTTCGCGCGCGCCACCTTCTACGCCGACAACCGCGACGACCTGCTCAAGCTGCGTACGCCGTCGCTGATCCTGCAATGTTCCGACGACGTCATCGCGCCCGCGGTCGTCGGGGACTACGTTCATAAACACACCGCGGGGAGCACCCTCGTGCAGATGAACGCGACCGGCCACTGTCCTAACCTGAGTGCGCCGGAGGAGACGATCGACGCCATCAAGGCCTGGCTGTAGAGCGGGACCGTGAGTGATTCGAGTGGGCCGGACGTGACGCAGGAGTTGCGGCTGCCCTGGGACGATGACCCGCACGACCTGTACGAGCACGCGCCGTGCGGCTATCTGACCACGCTCCCGGACGGGACCATCGTCAAGGTCAACCAGACCTTCCTCGACTGGACCGGGTACGCGCGCAGCGAGCTGATCGGTCATCGCCGGTTCCGTGACCTGCTCAGTTCCGGCGGGCAGATCTACCACGAGACCCACTACGCGCCGTTGCTGCGGATGCAGGACGACGTCCACGAGATCGCCTTCGACCTGGTCTGCGCCGACGGCAAGCAACTGCCCACCCTGGTCAACTCGGTGCTCGGCCGCGGGCCGAACGGCGAGCCGCGGGCGATCCGCACGACGGTCTTCAACGCGACCGAGCGGCGCGGCTACGAGAAGGAACTGCTGCACGCGCGGCAGGCCGCCGAGGCGTCCGAGCGCCGTGTCCAGGTGCTCCAGCGGATCGTGGCCGACCTGTCCGCGGCGCCGACCGAGGCCGAGGTGGCCGAGGCGGTGCTGCGCGCGCCGGAGCCGGCGTTCGGCGCGGCCAGCGCCAGCATCTACCTGGTCGACGCCGAACGCGATCAGATCGTGGCGGTGGCCTCCACCGACCCCACCACCGGCAACTGGGACGACATGCCGCGCTCGTCGGCCCGTGCGGTGGCCCGGGTCGCCGCGCGAGGCGACCTGCACGTGGTCGGATCGCTCACGGACGCGAAGGAGCACTTCCCGGATCTGGTGGAGAACATGCGCCGCTCCGGGCGCAACACGGTGGTGCTCCTGCCGCTGACCACCGGACCGACCGACGAGCACGCGGGCACCGAGACGCTGGGCGTGCTGGCGTTCAGTTTCACCGGCGAGCGCACGCTCAGCGACAGCGAGCTGCGCGTGGTGCGGCTGCTCGGTCAGCAGGCGGGCCAGGCGCTGGACCGCGCCCGCCTGTACGACGACGCCCGCCGCCGCGAGGACCGCGCCACCTTCCTGGGCGAGATGACCAGCTCGATGGAGGAGTTGCACCGGCTGCTGCCCCGGGCGCGGCGCCTGATCGAGCGGGTGGTGCCGGAGATCGCCGACTGGGCCGCGGTCCGGCTGGCGATCGGCGAGCTGGGCATCGACGAGCGCGTCGGCGGCCCGGAGCCGGACCCGGACCTGCTCGCCGCCCGGATCGCGGTGGTGACCTCCAGCTGCGAGCCGTACTTCCCGCCGGACGACGACCGGGTCGGCTGCGTGGTGCTGCCGCTGACCGCGCGCGGCCGGGTGCTCGGCACGCTCTCGCTGCGGGTGGAACCGGACCGCAAGGGCGGCGCCACCGACGAGATCTTCCTGCGCGACCTGGCCGGGCGGGCCGGGCTGGCGCTGGAGAACGCCCGGCTGTACGAGCAGGAACGGCAGATCGCCCGCACGCTCCAGCGCAGCCTGCTGGCCCGGGACATGCCGCGCAGCGACAAGCGCTTCGTGGTGGAGACGCACTACCGGGCCGGCGCGCAGGATCTCGAGGTCGGCGGCGACTGGTTCGACGCCTTCATGATCACGCCGAACAAGCTGGCCGTGGTGGTCGGCGACGTGGTCGGGCGGGGCATCGACGCGGCCACCACGATGGGTCAGCTGCGCAGCGCGGTGCGGGCGCTGGCGAGCGACGAGAGCGGGCCGTCGCGGGTGCTGGAGGGGCTGGACCGGTTCGTCGAGCGCTTCGAGGCGGCCCGGATGGCCACCGTGGCGTACGCCGAGATCAACCTGACCAGCGGCGACATGACCTACGCCTGTGCCGGCCACCTGCCGCCGCTGCTGCACGAGCCGGCCGGGGAGCCCGAGTACCTGTTGCTGGCACGATCGGCCGCGCTGGGCTCCCGGGCCGGCGACACCAACCGTACGGAGGAGATCCGGCACCTGCCGCCGGGAAGCCGCCTGCTGCTCTACACCGACGGCCTGATCGAGCGGCGCAGCCGCACCATCGACAAGGGCTTCGAGGTGCTGGCCCGCGAGTTCGGGCGCCGCCGGGACGCGCCGACCGAGGGCCTGACCGCCGGGCTCGCCGACACGCTGGTCGGCCGCGACCACTCCGACGACGTCTGCCTGCTCAGCCTCACGCTCGGCACCGAGGAGCGGATCCTGCGCACGATCGGCGCCGACCGCATGCAGATCGCGCTGCTGCGTGCCGACCTGCGCGGCTGGCTGGTGTCCCACCAGGTCGACCAGGAAAGCCAGGACGCGGTGCTGCTGGCCTGCTCGGAGGCGGTGGCGAACGCCATCGAGCACGGCTACCGCGACGACCCGTTCGGCTCGATCGACGTGGCCGCCACGGTGACGCCGGAGGCGGTCGAGGTGCGGGTCACCGACCACGGCATCTGGCGCGGTCCGATGGCCGACGTCGCCCGTGGGCGCGGTCTGCAACTGATCCGGGAATCGATGGACACGGTCACGTTCGACCGGACCGACGGCACCACCGTCACGATGCGACGTGGCCGCCGGGAGGCCGAGTGACCGATTCCACGGTGAGAGTCTCCGAGATGGGCGACGCCAGGCTGGTCAGCCTCAGCGGCGAGATCGACCTGTCGAACGCCCCCGACGTGGGCCGCGCCATCGTGCAGGGCATCCAGAAGGCGCCGAAGGTGCTGATCGATCTGACCACCGTCTCGTTCCTGGACAGCGCCGGGGTGCGCCTGCTGGACGTGCTGATCGGCGATCTTCAGGACCACGGCAGGCAGGCCCGGCTCGTGGTGGGCGAGACCGGCGCGGTCCGGATGACGCTGCAGCTCTGCGCGTTCCGCGAGGACCTGCTGGCCACCGACCTGACCCGGGCGGCGGCGGAGTTGAGGGGTTGACCGCGTACCCTTGGGGTCCATGACCGTACGTTCCGTCTTCCCGCAGCTCGAGCAGTTGCTCCCCCGGGTCAGCAAGCCGATCCAGTACGTGGGTGGCGAGCTCGGCGCCGTCGTCAAGGACTGGGACGCCGCCGCGGTCCGGTGGGCTCTGATGTATCCGGACGCGTACGAGGTGGGTCTGCCGAACCAGGGCGTGCAAATCCTGTACGAGGTCCTCAACGAGCAGCCCGACGTGCTGGCCGAACGCACGTACGCGGTGTGGCCCGACCTCGAGGCGCTCATGAAGGAGCGCGGCGTCCCGCAGTTCACCGTCGACGCGCACCGCCCGGTGCGGGCGTTCGACGTCTTCGGCATCTCGTTCGCCACCGAGCTGGGCTACACCAACATGCTGTCCGCGCTGGATCTGGCGGGCATCCCGCTCGACTCGGCCGACCGCACCTCCGACGACCCGATCGTGGTGGCCGGTGGGCACGCCGCCTTCAACCCCGAGCCGATCGCCGACTTCATCGACGCCGCCGTGCTGGGCGACGGCGAGGAGGCGGTCCTCGAGATCACCGGCATCGTCCGCGAGTGGAAGGCCGAGGGCAGCCCCGGCGGCCGTGACGAGCTGCTGCTGCGACTGGCCCGCACGGAGAGCATCTACGTCCCGCGCTTCTACGACGTCGACTACCTGCCCGACGGCCGCATCCAGCGGGTCGTGCCGAACCGGCCGGACGTGCCGTTCCGCGTCGCGAAGCGCACCACCATGGATCTCGACGCCTGGCCGTACCCGAAGAAGCCGCTGGTCCCGCTCGCCGAGACGGTCCACGAGCGGTACGCGGTGGAGATCTTCCGCGGCTGCACCCGGGGCTGCCGGTTCTGCCAGGCCGGCATGATCACCCGCCCGGTCCGGGAGCGGTCGATCACCACGGTGGGCCAGATGGTCAAGGAGGGGCTGGAGTTCTCCGGCTTCTCCGAGGTGGGCCTGCTCTCGCTGTCCAGCGCCGACCACTCCGAGATCGGGGACATGTGCTCCGGGCTGGCGCAGCAGTACGCGGACGAGAACGTCTCGCTGTCGCTGCCGTCGACCCGGGTGGACGCCTTCAACATCGATCTCGCTCAGGAGCTGTCGCGCAACGGACGGCGTACCGGCCTCACCTTCGCCCCGGAGGGCGGCTCGGAGCGCATCCGCAAGGTCATCAACAAGATGGTGACCGAGGAGGATCTCATCCGTACGGTCGTGACCGCGTATTCGAACGGATGGCGCCAGGTCAAGCTGTACTTCATGTGCGGCCTGCCCACCGAGACCGACGACGACGTGGTGCAGATCGCCCGGATGGCCCACGAGGTGATCAAGGCGGGCCGCCAGGCCGCCGGCACCAAGGACATCCGCTGCACGGTGTCCATCGGCGGGTTCGTGCCCAAGCCGCACACCCCGTTCCAGTGGGCGCCGATGGAGCGTCCCGAGGTGATCGACGCCCGGCTCAAGCTGCTCAAGGACGCGATCAACAGCGACCGCTCGCTGGGCCGCGCGATCGGGTTCCGCTACCACGACGGCGAGCCGTCGCTCATCGAGGGCCTGCTCTCCCGGGGCGACCGGCGGGTCGGCGCGGTCATCCGGCGTGTCTGGGAGAAGGGCGGGCGGTTCGACGGGTGGAGCGAGCATTTCTCGTACGCCCGCTGGATCGACGCCGCCGCCGAGGTGCTGCCGGAGTTCGGTGTCGACCTGGACTGGTTCACCACGCGCGAGCGTGACCAGGCCGAGGTCCTGCCCTGGGACCACCTCGACTCCGGTCTCGACAAGGACTGGCTCTGGCAGGACTGGCAGGATTCCCTCAGCGAGTACGAGCAGGACGACTGCCGCTGGACGCCGTGCTTCGACTGCGGCGTCTGCCCGTCGATGGACACCGAGATCCAGATCGGTCCCACCGGCAAGAAGCTGCTGCCCCTGACCCCGGTGAACAAGCTCCGGGTTCCCGCATAGGAGAAGGAACATTCCCCCCAAGAACCAGCCGGTGGGCGGCCAGGCCCCGGTCGTCCAGCGGATCCGCCTCCGGTACGCCAAGCGCGGCCCGCTGCGCTTCACCTCGCACCGCGACTTCGCTCGGGCGTTCGAGCGTGCGCTGCGCCGCGCCGGTGTGCCGATCGCGTTCTCCCAGGGCTTCACCCCACACCCCAAGATTTCGTACGCCAGTGCGGCGCCCACCGGAGTCGGGAGCGAGGCGGAGTACCTGGAGATCGGTCTGCAGGCCGAGGTCGATCCGGAGCAGCTGCGGGTCGCGCTGGACGCGTCCCTCTCGCCCGGGCTGGACGTCCTCGAGGCGGTCGTGGCCGGCGAGGGCAGCCTCGCCGACCGGATCGACGCCTCGTACTGGCGGCTGGAATTGCCTTCGGTCGACCAGGCAGCGGCCGTCGCCGCCGTGCAGGCCTTCCTCGAGGCGGAGGAAGTGCTGGTCGAGCGCATGACCAAGCAGGGGCGCCGATCCTTCGACGCCCGGCAGGCAGTGACACGTATCGAAGTGATCGATCAGTCCGCCCTACCTTCCGAGGCGGACGGCGCACCGTGTGCGATAATCGACCTTGTCGTACGACTGGTTACACCCGCCGTACGGCCCGATGACGTCCTCTCCGGTCTGCGCGTAGTGGCTGGTCTGGAGCCGCCGGTTCCGCCTCGCGTGACCCGGCTGGCCCAGGGCACGCTCACCGCGCAGGGGGAGATCGTCGATCCGTTGGACGCGGATCGCGAGGACGCCGCCATCGGAGGGCGCTAGCTGTTTCCGCAGCCTGCGTCCGTTGGAGACTTCGGCAGCCCGTCCGATCACCCGGTCGGGCCCGAATACTTACGGTGGCCCTGCGTGGCAGCGCTTACACGCGCCCGGGGTCGCCAGAACTGGAGAGCGCCCCATGCTCGAGAACGAGCCACAGGGCGGTGAACGGGACGGAGTCACTCCTCCCGGCGATGCCGCCGAAAGCACTACCCCTGCCCGCCGTACGCGGGCGCCACGCCGGAAGGCGGCCGCCGCGGCCGCCCCGGAGACGCCGCCCACCGAGGCCGGTGTGACCGACTCCACCCCGGAGCCGGCCGTCGGCGTCGCGCCGGTCCCGGCCGGGGAGGACGCGCCGGCCAAGCCGGTGAAGCGCACGCGCCGCAAGGCGGCCGCCGCGGCCGCACCCCCCGCACC
>NZ_CAKUCL010000095.1 GCF_934643405.1 uncultured Actinoplanes sp. | reverse complement strand
GCCAAGCTCCGGCCGGCACGCGCACCCTTCGCGACGCGTCCGGCCAGTACGCCCGGCGGACCAAGCCAACGCCCGGCGGACCCACCCACGCCTGAAAAGCCCAAAGCGGGGATGTCGTTGATTCCTTTTTGGTTTTCCGGGTTTTCGGGATGGGTGCGCCGGTGTTCCGGCGCACCACCTGTGGAGCATCCTAGGATGTTGGATAGCGGACTGTTGCGGCCTCGCTCACGAAGGCGGCGGGCAGCAGCGTCACGGTCGACGGCACGACGGAGAATGGGTCGGTGCCCACCAGTCAGCCGGCCAGCCGGCGCACCGCTGACGCCGCGCAGACCCGGGACGAGCTGGGGCGCCTGCGACCGGATCTGGTCGCCCGGTACGACGCCGCGCTGCCCGGCGCCCGCGCCGCGGTCCTCGCCCGGCTGCTGGGCGCGATCGACCGCGAACCACTGCCCGCCGCCGTGCCGCACCCGGCCGGCCAGGGACACGTCCCCGGCCGGCGTGACGAGCCCGCGGACAGCCAGAGAAACGAGTCCCGGCGGCCGGACGGACGCGCGGGCGCGACGCTGGACGTCCGCGATCTCGACTACCCCGCCTCGGCGGCCGTGCCCTTCGCGCCGGGGCATGCCGGGCTTGCCGTCACCGTCCACGGCGGAACGCGCGTCGACGACCCCGGCACCCTCGTGCGGCTGCTCTGGGGCGATGTGCCGTTCGCCGGTGAGGTGGACAACAGCGTCGCCAACCTCGCGCTCGCCCGCGCGCAGGCCCCGCCGGCCACCCTCCCCCACGACCTGGGCCGCATCGAGCAGCTCGTCGTCGACGGGCATCCGCTGCACCCCTGCTGCCGCACCCGCGGCGGGATGACCGTGCGGGACGTGCTCACCTACGCGCCCGAGCACTCCCCCACCGTCCGCCTGCGACGGCTGAAGGTGCCGCCGGACCGGTGGTTCGGCACCGCGCCGCCGCTGCTCTACGCCCATCCGTGGCAGGTCGAGCACCTCAGGGACCGGTACCCGTTCCTGACCGACGACGGTGAGACCGCCGCCGGGCGCCCGCTGATGTCGCTGCGCACGGTCGCGCTGCCGACGGCCCACGTCAAGACCGCGGTCGACGTGCAGATGACCTCCGCCGTACGGACCGTGTCGCCCGCCGCCGTGACCAACGGTCCCCTGCTGTCGGCCCTCCTGCGCGAGCTGACCGCGGACCTGCCGCTCAGCGTCCTGGCCGAGACGGCCGGCGGCGCGGTCGTCGTCGACGGGGAACCGCAGCGGCACCTCGCCTACCTGGCCCGGCGGGCGCCGGCGACGCGGCCCGGTGAGCTGGTCGTGCCGCTGGCGGCCATGGCCTCGTCCCCGCTGCTGCTGAGGACGGTGGAAGATCCGTACGACTGGTGGGGTCTTCTCTGCGACCGCCTGTTCGCGCCGCTGGTCACCGTTCTCGACCGCGGCGTCGCGTTGGAGGCGCACGGCCAGAACACCCTGGTGGTGCTGCGGGACAACCGGCCGCACCGCGTCCTGTACCGCGACTTCGGCGGCGTCCGGGTGGACCGGCGGCATGAGCGGATCGGTTTGCGGGGTGACATCCTCGCGGACGACCCGCAGGAGCTCGGCACCAAGCTCGCCGCCTCGGCGCTGGGCAACGCCGCCGCCCACCTGATCGCCGCGTTCACCCGCCACTTCGGCACCGACCCGGCCAAGCTGTGGGCCCGCACCGCCGCGAGCATCACGAACAAGCGCCTGCTCACCGACCCGTTACCGGTCAAGGCCACCACCGCGATGCGCCTGTCGGCGACCCCGCTCGACGACATCTGGGCCTACCTCGGCAACCCGATGGCGGCACACGCATGACCCGCAGCCTCACCCAGCTGGAGTCGCTGGCCGCGGACACGGTCGGCCGTAAACTGCGCGGCGCGATGACCCGCGAGGGCATCCGCGACATGGGTCCGGGCGAGCGGCACGGGTTCGGCCGGGTCGAATATCCGTCGTCCGGTGTGGGGGATCCGGTCGAGCTGCTCGGCGACATCGACGCGCCCGGGTTCGCCGCGGAGCTGCGCAACGCGGTGACGAACCTGGCTATCGCGATGGGCCGGCCGGTGGCGACGGCCGGCGACGACCCGGACTGGCAGGCCATCGGCCTGGAACGCCTCGCGGTCGCGGGGCACAACCTGCACCCCTGCGGCCGTACGCGACTGGGCTGGACCACCGGCGACGTCCTGGCCTACGACCTGGAAGCCGAGCGGACCCGCCTGGGTTTCGTGGCCGTCCGCGAGGAGCTGCACCTGGGCGACGACGTCTTCGCGGAACTGGACCCGCCGCCCGGCTACCGGATCCAGCCGGTGCATCCGTGGCAGCGCGACAACGTGCTGCCCGCCCGGTACGCGGATCTGATCGCCGACCGCCGGCTGCTCATCCTCGACCACGAGATCGACGCGGTGCCCACCGCGGCGCTGCGCACCCTGCTCGTCCCGCAGCTGGGCCAATATCTGAAGGTGTCGCTGGACATCCAGGTCACCTCGACCCGGCGCAGCATCAGCGTGGCCAGCACCCGCAACGGCCCGGCCGTGTCGAGGCTGCTGCACCGGCTGACCGAGGACGAGGACCGGCTGCTGCTGATGGCCGAGACCGCGGGCGCGGCCGTGCCGGTCGGCTCGGGGCGGGACATGTCGGCGATCCGCCGCGACGGCCTCGCCGGACGGCTCGAGCCCGGCGAACGCGCCGTCCCGGGCGGCGCGCTGCCGTACCTGCTGGGTGAGCTGGTCACCGGCGATCCCGCCGACTGGCTGCGCGCGTACACGGAACTGGTCCTGCCGCCGCTGCTGCGGCTGACCGCGCAGGGAGTCGCGTTGGAGGCGCATCTGCAGAACTGCCTGCCCACGTTCGTCGACGGCCGCCCGCACCGGCTGGCGTTGCGCGACTTCGCCGGGCTGCGGCTGCATCTGCCGAGGCTGGCCGCGGCCGGGCACGACATCACGCTGTGGCCGGGCTCGGTGGTCGGCACCGACGACCTGGACGTGTTCCGCGCGAAGATCGGCTACACCGCGTTCCAGGCCCACCTCGGCGAGCTGATCCTGCACCTGGACCTCGACGAGGACCGGGCGTGGCGGATCGTGCGGGAGGTGGTCGACGCGTGCGCGACCGGCGACGACCACGCCGCGTTCACCGCGCCGGCGGTGCCGCACAAGGCGCTGGTGCGGATGCGGCTGGCCGGTCACGGCGACATCTACATCCCCGTCCCGAATCCGTTGCATGCACCCGCCTGACGACCTGTGGGGCACGCTGCGCCGGCCGGTGTGCGCCTACGTCTACGACACCGCCGCGCTGCGCGCGCGAGCCGGCGCGGTGCGGGCTTCGCTGCCCGCCGGATCCCTTCTTGCGTACGCCGTGAAAGCCAACGGACATCCCGGCGTGGTCGCCGCGCTGGCGTCGGTGTGCGACGGCCTGGAAGTCGCGTCCGGCGGCGAGTTGCGCCTCGCCGCGGACGCCGGCGCGCGACGGATCATCTTCGGCGGCCCCGGCAAGACCGACGCCGAGCTCACCGCCGCCCTGGCCACCGGGGCGCTGATCAACGCCGAGAGCGTGCACGAACTGCGCCGCATCGCCGCGCTCGGCGACCACCCGGAGGTGGTGGTGCGGGTCAACCGGGCCGGCGGCGGCCTGTCCGGCAGCCACACCATGACCGGCGTGCCCACCCCGTTCGGCGTCGACGAGGCGCAGCTGGCCGACGCCCTGGCCGTCGCGGGGGTCACCGTGATCGGATTCCACCTGCACGCGGTGTCGAACAACCTGGACGGTGCCGCGCACGCCGCCTTCGTCCGGGACTGCCTGGACTGGTCGGTCCGCACCGCGCGGCGGTTCGGCGTCCGGCTGCGGGTGGTGAACGTGGGTGGCGGGTTCGGCGTCGACTACGTCACCGGCGCGTCGATCGACCTGACGCCGCTGCGTGACATCGCGGTGCCCGAGGGCATCGAGCTGATCTTCGAGCCCGGCCGGTTCCTGGCCGCCGACGCCGGGTGGTACGCGGCCGAGGTGCTCGACCTGAAGACCACCCACGGCCGCACCTTCGCCGTGCTGCGCGGCGGCACCCACCATTTCCGGCTGCCCGCCGCCTGGGGTTACAGCCACCCGTTCACCGTCGTGCCGGTCGACGACTGGCCGCACCCGTGGCCGCGCCCGTCGGTGACCGGCGTGCCGGTCGACGCGGTCGGCGAGCTGTGCACCCCGCGCGACGTGCTGACCCGGGGCCGGCACGTGGACCGGCTGCGGGCCGGCGACATCCTGGTGTTCGGCCGCGCCGGCGCCTACGGCTGGGACATCTCGCACCACGAGTTCCTGCGCCACGACCCGCCGCAGTTCGTCATTCTCTGACGAAGCGCGCCCGCCACCGTACGAGGAAAGGTCCTTCCTTGCCCGGGATCTCCTCCACCGAGACCGCGCGCAGCCCGTCCCCGGCGAACGCGTCGACCTCGGCGCGGGTCAGCGGCCACGGCGGACCGTCGTCGCCGCGCTCGGTCCTCGCCGCGGCCAGCACCAGCAGCGTCCCGCCCGGCCCGACGAACCCGCCGACCGCCGCGATCGCCGCCCCGCGCAGCTCCCGCGGCAGCGCCTGCACGTTGTTGCTCTCCAGCACCAGCGCGAACCGCTGCCGCCACCGTGCCGGCGGGTCCAGCAGGTCGGCCACCTGGTAGTCGACCGAGGTGCCCGGGTGCCGTTCCCGCGCCTGCCTGATCGCCGTGACCGAGATGTCGAACGCCGTCGTCGCGTACCCGAGACCCGCCAGATACTCCGCGTCGCGTCCCAGGCCGCACCCCACGACCAGCGCCGCGCGCCCCTCCCCGGCCGGCAGGCCCGCCTCGATCAGGTTGACCGACGGCTCGGGCCGGTCCCACGGGATCTCGGCGTGCCCGTCGCGGGCCTCGGCGTACAGCTTCTCGAACCAGCCGGTGGCGTCGCCCTCCGCGAGAGAGGCCGCGGAAAGCCGGCGGGTGTCGTCGTCAGCGCCCATGCCGCCCACTCAACCACACCCCCGCCGCCCGGCGACGCCCCCGCCCGGCGCGCGAACGGTTCGGCGCGGGCCGAAGCCCGCGGGCGGCATGATCGGGGCATGGATGACGCGCGGGGACTGGCCGCCTGGGCGGCGCTGCTCGCCGATCGCACGCGGGCCGCGATGTGCCTGGCGCTGCTGGACGGCCGGGCCTGGACGGTCGGGGAACTCGCCCGGCACGCGGGGGTCGCGGCGCCGACCGCCAGCGAGCACGCCGACCGTCTGGTCGCGGGCGGGATGCTGACCCAGCACCGGCAAGGACGCCACCGCTACCTGAGCCTGGCCGGCCCGGACGTGGCGGCGCTGCTGGAGACGGTGTCGTCGCAGGCGCCGCCGCCCGGCACGCCGGTGCGGTCGCTGGCCGCGGCGCACCGGCGGCGCCGTCTCGCGGACGCCCGTACCTGCTACGACCACCTGGCCGGCGCGCTGGGTGTGGCCGTCGCCGACGCGCTCGCCGCCACCGGGATGATCAGCCGCGACGCGGGCCTCGCGGTGACCACGGAGGGTGACCAGCGGCTCACCGCGATCGGAATCGGACTGGACCGCGGCACCCGGCGGCCGCTGCTGCGCGACTGCCTGGACTGGACCGAGAGGCGTCCCCACCTGGGCGGAGTGCTCGGCGCGGCGATCTGCCGGCACGCGTTCGACGCCGGCTGGATCGTGCGGATCGGCACCGGCCGCGCGGTCCGGGTCACCCCGGCCGGGCGGCAGGCGTTCGCCGACCAGCTCGGCGTGCGGCTCAGCCCCGCTGCGGACCGGGAGCGACCCGGCGCAGCTCCCGCAGAGCCTGCCGGCGCACGTCGCCGGTGAGCGTGTCGATGTAGAGGGTGCCGTCGAGGTGGTCGGTCTCGTGCTGCAACGCGCGGGCCAGGAAGCCGGTGCCCTCGATGACCAGCGGCTCGCCGTACTGGTCGAAGCCGCGCGCGGTCACCGTCATGGCGCGTCTGGTGGGGAACCCCAGGCCGGGCAGCGACAGGCAGGCCTCCTCGTCGTCCTGCTCGCCGGCCATCCCGGACAGCACCGGGTTGACCAGGTGACCGACCTGACCGGCCACGTTGTACGAGAACACGCGCAGGCTGACACCGATCTGCGGGGCGGCGACACCGGCGCGGCCGGGCACGCGGACCGTGTCCTCCAGATCCGCGACCAGGGCGCGCAGCTGCGCGTCGAACACGGTGACCGGGTCCGCCTCGGTGCGCAGCACCGGGTCGCCGAAGATCCGGATGGGCCGAACTGTCATGACTCAAAGGCTACCCGGTCGTTACCCGCCGGGGCGCTGGTGTCAGCCCGCAAACAGCGCGAGCTGGTCGGCGGCCAGCAGTTCGCGCAGTTTGCCCAGCGACCGCCGGGTCTGGCTCTTCACCACGCTGACCGGCAGCTCCATCGCGTCGGCGACCTGCTCGACGCTGAGGTCCTCGAAGTAGCGCAGGATCACGATGGCGCGGTCGCGGGCGGGCAGCCGGCCCAGCGCGTCCAGCATGGTCAGCCGCAGCTCCGGGTTCTCCCGGTAGGCCGGCTCGTGCAGCACGCCCGGGGTGGACTCGGTGGACGACCGACGCCGGCGGTGGTCCAGGTAGGCGCGCAGCAGGATCTTCTGCGCGTACGCCATCAGGTTGTCGGCCTGCACGGCCCGGCGCCAGGACAGGAACAGTTTGGTCAGCGCGGTCTGGGTCAGGTCCTGCGCGAGGTGCCAGTCGCGGCACAGCATGAAGGCGGTGGTGCGCAGCCGTTCGGCGTGCGCGTTCGCGAACTCCGCGAACTCGTCGTCGAGGGTCATCGCCCGAACACCGGCACCATCGGGAGGCGGGGCCCGCCGGCGTCCACCGTGGCGGCCCATCGTGGACCGGAGACGACCCGCACGTCCGGATGCGCCGCGGTGACATCGGCGATGCTGCCGCGGGCCGGGACCGTCCGGGCCGCCGGTCGCCGACCGACCGACACCCACCGCATCCCCGCACCGCCACCGGCGTCGAGATACAACTGCACGAGCAGATCATTGTCGGACGCGAGGCCGTAGTGACTCGTCCGTCCGGGTGGCAAAAACAGGGTCAGAAAATGAAGCATGCCCCCGGATGTCGCTTTCTTCTGCATTCCTCCGACACTCTCCGTGCCGCTGTGGCTCGCCAACGTACGCGCCCTCGGCGACGCGGGCCGGGGACGGCCGCGCGATCGGCACGCTTCCGGGAGACAGCCAACCGCCATCCGCAGCGGCCGGGAATCCGCGGCGGCCGGGCGGGTCAACGTCTGCCGGCGGACGGACCGGCGTCGGCGGGCGGCCCAGCGTCTGCCGGCGGAGGGGCCGGCGTCGGCGGGCGGCCCCGAATACGCGGCGGCCGGGCGGGTCAACGTCTGCCGGCGGACGGCCCAGCGTCTGCCGGCGGAGGGGCCGCCGGCGTCCGCGGCGGACGGGCCAGCGTCTACCGACGAGCGGCCGGCGTCCGCAGGGGGCGGGCGGCCCGACCGTGGCGGGCGGATGGGCTGTGGCGGGCAGGTCGGCCGCGGCGCCGTCCGCAAGGCGATCAGCCCTGCCGTCGCGGGCGGGCCGTGGCACCGTCCGCAATCGGCAGCATCACCCCGATGGAACCGGCATCTGGCCGCCAGTGGGAACGGGCGGCGTCGACCCGTCGCCAAGAGCCGGCTCGAATTCCCACCCACGGGAATCGGCGGCATCTGACCCTGCCACGAGCTGGCTCGATGTGCCCATCCGCAGAACCACGGCGTTTGCCCGCTGTCATGAAGCCGGCTCGATGCCCTCCGGCCCAGGAACCGACGGCATCTCGCCGCCCCAACCAGCCGGAGGCATCCGGCGCCTCAAGGAACCGGCTCGTTCTGCCCACCCGCAGGAACCGGCGGCATCGCCCGCTGCCAGGAGCCCGCTCGATGTGCCTACCCGCAGGAACCGACCGCATCTCCCCGCCCCACCAGCCGGCGGCATCGGGCCACCCTAAGGAACCGGCTCGATATGCCCACCCGCAGGAACCGGCGGCATTTGCCCGTCTCCACGAGCCGACGGGGTGCGGTCGAGCTCGGGAGACGGCTCACTGTGGCCATCCGCAGGAACCGACGGCATCCGCCCGCCCTCAGGAGGTCGCTCACTTTGGCCACTCACGGGAATCGGCGGCATCCGGCCGCCCCCAGCAGGCCGCTCACTTTGGCCACCCGCGGGAACCGGCGGCATGCGGTCGCCCGTAGGAGCCGGCTCGATTTCTGCACCCGCGGGAACGGGCGGCATCGGGTCGCCCCCGGGAAGCGGCCGAACCTGGCCGCCTGTGGGTGTCGGTGGCATCGGCCCGCCGGCGAAGCCGGCGTCGCCGGCCAGGATGGCGGCCACCACGGTCAGGGCGGTGGTGGCCAGGGCGACGGCGAGGCCGATGCGGCGCTGGCGGCGACGGCGGCGGCCCTCGCGGATCGCGGCGCCGACGACGTCACCGAGCGGGGGCGGCCGTTCGGCGTCCAGGCCGGCCCGCAGCAACGCGCGCAGATCTTCGGTCACTCCCGGCCCTCCCGAACCCCTCTACCGGCAAGGACGTGCCGATGGAGGGGTTCGGTGACCGGGCCGAGGTCTCATTCCGATGACGCCGGGCGGCCCACCGCGTACGTCAGGTAGGCGAATTGCCCCCGCTGCTGCATGCCGGTCAGCCGCAGCCGGGACGCGCCGAGCCGGCGGGGCAGCACCGGCGCGCCGGCGCCGAGGGTGACCGGGGCGACGCCGAGGATGATCTCGTCGAGCAGGCCCGCGTCGGCGAACGCCCCGGCGAGCTCGCCGCCGCCGACCAGCCAGATGTTCTTCTCGCCGGCGACCGCGCTCATCGCCTCGTGCACCGGCCGCACGTCACCGCGCACGAACGTCAGGTTCGCCCCGGGGATCGGCGGCAGGTCCCGGTGGGTGAACACCCAGGCCGGGGTGTCGCCGTAGTACTCGGCCCACTTGATCGGGTTCTCCAGCAGCGCGTCGTGCTCGAGCACCCACCGGTAGGTGGTCGCGCCCATGGCGAACGCGCCCACCCCGGCGAAGAAGGCGCTGAACGGCGTCTCGCCGGCTTCGTCCTCGCGGCCCTCGTCGACCTCGAACAGCCAATCGAGGGAGTTGTCCGGGTCGGCGATGAATCCGTCGATGGTGGTGGCGGTGTAGTACTGCGTCTTCGGCACGGCATGACCCTGCCACAGGGGTACGACAGAAACGGGTCAACCCAGGGCGGCGCGGATCGGTGCCGCCTTCGCCGCCGCCTCGCGCACCTCGGCGACCGGGTCGCTGTCCCAGGTGATGCCGCCGCCGGCCCAGGCGTGCACGCGCTGCCCGTCGACCGCCACCGTGCGGATCGACAGGCCCAGGTCGAGGTGGCCGGTGCCGACCCAGCCGAGCGCGCCCATGCTGACGCCCCGCCCGACCGGTTCCAGCCGGGCGATCTCGGCGAGGGCGGCGAGCTTGGGCGCGCCGGTGACCGACCCGCCCGGGCAGACGGCGCGCAGCAGGTCGGCCAGGTCGAGCCCGTCGGCGGCCACCGGGGCCGAGACCACGGATTCCGCCTGCCACAGGTCGGCCCAGCGCCGTACGGAGAAAAGCTCGTCGACCCGCACCGGCCCGGCGCCTCGCAGCCGGGCGAGGTCGTTGCGTTCCAGGTCGACGATCATGATGTGCTCGGCGCGTTCCTTCTCCGACGCCAGCAGCTCCCGCAGGCCGGCCGCGGTGGCCGGCCGGGTGCCCTTGATCGGCCGGGTGATCACCCGGCCGTCGCGGACCTCGACCAGCGTCTCCGGGGTCGCGGTCGCCAGCGCCCAGCCGGCGCCGCCGAGCACCCCGCCGTAGCGCGCGCCCGGCAGGGACGCCACCCGCCGCAGCGCCGGGCCGGGATCCCCGGTGTACGGCGCGCTGAGGTGCCCGACCACGTTGGCCTGGTAGACGTCGCCGCGCCCGATCGCCTCCCGGACGGCCTCGACCGCCGCGGCGTGCTCCTGCGGCGACCAGCTCGGCGTCCACGAACCCACGCGAAATGTCTGCTTCATCCCCGGTACGGCCGACCTGGCACCCGGCACGCGGTAGGTCTCTCCGCACTCGTGCCGCACATTCGCCGATTCGCTCGCGCGAGCGACATTCGGGGCGTGCCGATAGACGACCGCATAGACATCCGGAATCCGGGGAACCGGCGACCGGGCCCCCGGTCCGGCGCCGATCATCACGCAACCGGCAGCCGCGGACACGTACAGTGCCGCTCCGCAGAGCCTGCCATCGCCGTCCGGGTGAGTCCGGGTGTCCGTTCGGCCAATATTTCGCACGGGCAGTCCGTTGCCGGCGAGGAAGGCGGCGACAAGCTCGGCAGGGTCACCGCCGTCGCACGCACGCCATTCGAAGACCGCTGACGCACGGTGACGGCCCTGGCAGGACGCCGGAGCAGCCGGCGGCGGCGCGGAAGGAGGTGCCGGGCAGTGGTCGAGCAGGGTGCTTCCGTGGACCATCGGAACCGAGGATTCTCGCAATGGAGCGCGTCACCCGCTCGATCCGTCGTCGTTCGGATTGAGGTAACGTCCGTCACCGTCGTTGTGAATCATCACACAGCCCCCGACCGGAGACCCCCGATGTTGTGCCAGCACAAGAACCCCTGTCCCACCGCCGAAGCCACGGATCGCGAAGCCGCGCGGATCGTCGCCGCCCACCCCGAACAGGGGTGGAGCCTGCTCTGCAACGGCGTGATCACCTTCGAGGACACCGGTGAGATCCTGCCCGACGGCACCATGATCGAACCGCACCGCGGACCCGCTCCCCACGCTCTCGCCGCCTGAGCCGCGACACCGGTCGTCGCGACCCAACCGGACACGCAGAGTAACAGAACGACTGCCGCTTCGGATGTGGGGACTCCCGCCTCCCCGACGGGCGGAAATCCCCACACGACGCGCACTCTCACACTGTGGGGACTCCCGCCGGCCACACCGGCGGAAATCCCCACACGCGGGAGGGTCAGTCCTCGAACGCCTCCGGCGACGGGCACGAGCAGACCAGGTTCCGGTCGCCGTACCCGCCGTCGATGCGACGCACCGGCGCCCAGTACTTCGACAGCCGGTCCACACCCTTCGGGTAGGCCGCCACCGACCGCGGGTACGGGTGCGCCCACTCGTCGGCCGACACCGACGCGGCCGTGTGCGGCGCGTTGGACAGCGGGTTGTCCCCGGCCGGCCACACCCCCGCCGCCACCTGGTCGATCTCACCCTTGATGGCGATCATCGCGTCGATGAAGCGGTCCAGCTCGGTCAGGTCCTCGCTCTCGGTCGGCTCCACCATCAACGTGCCGGCCACCGGGAACGACATCGTCGGCGCGTGGAACCCGTAGTCGATCAGCCGCTTCGCCACGTCGTCCACCGAGACGCCGGTCGCCTTCGTGATCGGCCGCAGGTCGAGGATGCACTCGTGCGCGACCAGGCCGTTGTTGCCCGCGTACAGCACCGGGAAGTGGTCCTGCAGCCGCGCCGCCACGTAGTTCGCCGCCAGCACCGCCGCGCCGGTCGCCGCGCCCAGCCCGTCCGGGCCCATCATCCGCAGGTACGCCCACGAGATCGGCAGGATGCCCGCCGAGCCGTGCGCCGCCGCCGACACCGCGTGGTGCTCGCCCGGCTCCAGCGGGTCCCCGGGCAGGAACGCCGACAGGTGCGCGCGCACCGCGACCGGGCCCACACCGGGGCCACCACCGCCGTGCGGGATGCAGAACGTCTTGTGCAGGTTCAGGTGCGACACGTCCGCGCCGAACTTGCCCGGCTTCGCGAAGCCGACCAGCGCGTTGAGGTTCGCCCCGTCCACGTACACCTGGCCGCCCGCGTCGTGCACCTTCGCGCACAGGTCCGCGATCGACTTCTCGTACACCCCGTGCGTCGACGGGTACGTCACCATGATCGCGGCCAGGTTCGCCGCGTGCTTGGCGATCTTCGCGTCCAGGTCGCCCAGGTCCACGTTGCCCGCGTCGTCGCAGGCCACCACGACCACGCGCATCCCGGCCATGACCGCGCTCGCCGCGTTCGTGCCGTGCGCGCTCGACGGGATCAGGCACACGTCACGGTGCGCCTCACCGCGCGAACGGTGGTACCCGCGGATCGCCAGCAGACCGGCCAGCTCACCCTGCGAACCGGCGTTGGGCTGCACACTGACCGCGTCGTAGCCGGTGAGCTCGGCGAGCCAGCCCTCCAGCTGCGCCACCAGCCGCTCGTACCCCGCGGTCCGCGACGCCGGCGCGTACGGGTGGATGTTCGCGAACTCCGGCCAGGTCACCGCCTCCATCTCGCTGGTGGCGTTGAGCTTCATCGTGCACGAGCCCAGCGGGATCATGCCGCGGTCCAGCGCGTAGTCGCGGTCGGACAGCTTGCGCAGGTACCGCAGCATCGCCGTCTCGGAGTGGTGGGTGTTGAACACCGGATGCGTCAGGTACTCCGTCGCGCGGCGGGTCAGCGCCGACGAGGCCGGCGACGCGACGGCCACACCGAAGGCGTCCAGCACCGCGGCCACATCGGCGGCGGTCGTGGTCTCGTCGCAGGAGATCGACACGCGGTCGCCGGACACCCGCAACAGGTCGATCCCGGCCGCGGCGGCAGCGGCGACGACCTCGTCGGCCCGCCCGGGCACGACCGCGGTCACCGTGTCGAAGAACGCGTCGTGCGCCACCTCGACGCCGGCGGCGGTGAGACTGCCCGCCACGGTCAGCGCGTGGCCGTGCACCCGCTCGGCGATCGCCTTCAGCCCCCGCGGCCCGTGGTACACCGCGTACATGCTGGCCATCACGGCGAGCAGCACCTGCGCCGTACAGATGTTGCTGGTCGCCTTCTCCCGCCGGATGTGCTGCTCACGGGTCTGCAAAGCCAGCCGGTACGCCGGCGCCCCGTCCGCGTCCCTCGACACACCGACCAGCCGGCCCGGCAACGAGCGCTCCAGCCCGGCACGCACCGCCAGATACCCGGCGTGCGGGCCGCCGAAGCCCAGCGGCACCCCGAAGCGCTGGGTGGTGCCCGCCGCGATGTCCGCGCCGATCTCCCCCGGCGCCCGCAGCAACGTCAACGCCAGCAGATCCGCGGCCACGGTCACCAGGGCGCCCTTCTCGTGCGCCTTCGCGATCAAGGACTCATGGTCCCGTACGGCGCCCGACGCCCCCGGATACTGCAGGTGCAACCCGAAGAACTCCGCCGGCAGCTCGTCACCCGCGTCCAGATCCACCAGCGCCAGCGTGATCCCGAGCGGCTCGGCCCGGGTCCGCAGCACCGACAACGTCTGCGGCAGCGTGTCGCTGTCCACGGCGTACACCTCAGACTTGACCTTGGAACCGCGCCGGGCCAGCGTCATCGCCTCGGCCGCCGCCGTGCCCTCGTCGAGCATCGACGCGTTCGCCGTGGTCAGACCGGTCAGATCGGTCACCATGGTCTGGAAGTTCAGCAGCGCCTCCAGCCGGCCCTGCGAGATCTCCGGCTGGTACGGGGTGTACGCCGTGTACCAGGCCGGGTTCTCCAGCACGTTGCGCCGGATCACCGCGGGGGTGTGCGTGCCGTAGTAGCCCAGCCCGATCATCGAGGTCGTGACCGTGTTCTGCGCCGCGATCTCCCGCAGCTGCGCGATCGTCTCCTCCTCGGAGGCGGCATCGGGCAGATCCAGCGACCCGTGCCAGCGGATCACCTCGGGAATCGCGGCATCCATCAGGGCGTCCAGCGACGCGTACCCGATGGTCTTCAGCATGTGTGTCTGCTCGTCGGGGTCCGGGCCGATGTGCCGGGATGCGAACGTCATTGACGGCTCCTACCGAGGGAGAGGTCGACAAGGCGGCCTCCCCCTCTGTCATACCCGCGATCGGGCATTCCAGAGTCGCCTGCCCACGCGGTCCGCTTTGCCTGAGAGGTTCCGGGGAGGATTTGCCCCTTCGGCGCCGCCGCGAACCCCGTCACCGGGGCCGGCGGGCTCTCCCGCGTGGCTGCAGCAAACGTACCAGCGATCAACAGCCGGACCGATGTTCGTAGGGTGGTGCTGTGACCTACACCCCCGCGGACGACCGCTACGACACCATGACCTACCGCCGCGCCGGGCGCAGTGGGCTGAAACTGCCCGTCATCTCCCTCGGCCTGTGGCACAACTTCGGCGACGGCCGGCCCCTGGACCGCCAGCGCGCGATCGTGCGCCGCGCCTTCGACCTCGGCGTCACCCACTTCGACCTGGCCAACAACTACGGGCCGCCGCCCGGCAGCGCGGAGAGCAACTTCGGCCGCATCCTCGCCGGCGACCTGCGCCCCCACCGCGACGAGATGGTCATCTCCACCAAGGCCGGCTACCACATGTGGCCGGGCCCGTACGGCGAATGGGGCTCCCGCAAATACCTGGTCAGCTCCCTCGACCAGTCGCTGCGGCGGCTCGGCCTGGACTACGTCGACATCTTCTACAGCCACCGTCCCGACCCGGAGACGCCGCTGGAGGAGACCATGGCGGCGCTGGACGCGGTCGTGCGCGCGGGCAAGGCGCTCTACGTCGGCATCAGCAACTACACCGCCGCGCAGACCGCGCAGGCCGCTGAGATCCTGCGCGGCCTCGGCACGCCGCTGCTGATCCACCAGCCGTCCTACTCGATCCTCAACCGCTGGATCGAACACGACAACCTGCTCGACACCCTCGCCGAGGCGGGCGCCGGCTGCATCGCCTACAGCCCGCTGCAGCAGGGCCTGCTCACCGACCGCTACCTCGGCGGCATCCCCGACGACTCCCGGGTGCGTACCAGCGTCTTCCTCAACGAGACCGACCTGGACGCCCAGACCATGGGCCGCATCCACCAGCTCAACGACATCGCCAAGCGGCGCGGCCAGTCGCTGGCCCAGATGGCGCTGGCCTGGGCGCTGCGCGACAGCCGCATGACCAGCCTCATCATCGGCGCCAGCAGCGTCGAACAGCTGGAGGGCAACGTCGCGTCGATCCACAACCTGACCCTGACCGACGAGGAGATCGACGAAATCGACGGCTCGGTCCTCGACCTGTGAGTTCCCTCTCCTCTGAGAGCCCTCACGGCGGCCGCCCGGCCGAGGTTCCGCCTCCCCGCGCCGACGACTCGCACTCCGGCGGCGCGGGGAGGCGCTCCCTGGCCGAGGGCTCGCACTCCGGCGGCGCGGGTATGCGCCCCCTGGCTGAGGACTCGCAATCCGGCCGCGCGGGTTCGCCGTCTCCGGCCGAGGGCTCGCAATCCGGCGGCGCGGGTGCGCGCTCCCTCGCCGCTGGGAGTTCTCCATCCGCGATGGACATGATCCTGTCGGTGGTGGTCGGGTCCCGGGCCTATGGGCTCGACGGACCCGGCTCCGACCACGACCGGCGGGGCGTGTTCGTGGTACCCACTGCCCTGTTCTGGCATCTGGACAAACCGCCCACCCATCTGGAGGGCCCCCTGCCGGAGCAGTTCAGCTGGGAGCTCGAGCGTTTCTGCACCCTCGCCCTGCAGGCCAACCCGACAGTGCTCGAGGTGCTCTGGTCCCCGCTCATCGAAAAGATCAACGACACCGGTCAAGAGCTGCTTGCCGTACGGTCGGCATTCCTCTCCCGACGGGTCTTCCAGACCTATGGCGCATACGCCGCTGACCAGCTCAAACGCGTGACAGATCGCTGCGCCCGCACCGGCCGGACGAACCACAAACAGGCCATGCACATGATCCGGCTGCTGATGGCGGGCGCGCACGTCCTGCGAACCGGCTCGGTCCTGGTCGACGTCAGCCCCAGCCGCGACCGCCTCCTGGCGATCAGACACGGCTCCCTGCCGTGGCCCGAGATCACCGCTTGGGCCACCGCCCTGCAGGAGGACCTGGCCACGGCCGCCACCGAAACCCGGCTGCCCCCATCCCCCGATCGCGACAAGATAGATCAACTGCTTGTTCGCGTACGGGAAAGGAATGTGCCGTGACCATCGAGGTACCCGCCTGGGCCGCGTCGGCGGCGTCCGGCCTCCCTGTCCCCCTGGTCTTCGCAACGGTCAGCGGAGCCCACCTGTACGGCTTCGCCTCCGCCGACTCGGACCTCGACGTGCGAGCCGCCCACATCCTGCCGGCAACCGCCGTGCTGGGCCTGCACACCGGCCCGGAGACCCTGCAGCAAGGCGGCGTCCGCGACGGCGTCGAACACGCCCACCACTACCTGGGTTTCGCGACGTCCCAGCAGCGCCTGTTCGAGAAGACCGGCGAGCTGAAGCCGGCCCTGTACCTCCTGCGCGTCCTGCTGACCGGCATCCACTTGATGCGCACCGGCACCTTGGAGACCGACCTGGCCGTGCTGGGCCAGACCCTGCCGTACGTGCCTTCGCTGATAGCCGCAAAGCGAAGCGCCGAACACACCCCTTTCCCCGAAGAGTTGCTGCCTCGGCTGCGCCAAGACACCACGCAACTGCGGCTGGACCTGCAATCAGCCCAGGCCGCATCCCGCCTGCCAAGCCACCCAGCCGCTTCCGCCGTGGCAACCCTGAACGCGTTGGTGATCGACGCCCGCTTGCGCACCCCCGAGCCGGCCACCGCCCAGGCACTCACCGCTCCGACAGCCGCCGCTCAGACCCGCGTGTAAGCACGGGGAGGCAGCCATGCCGCCCGCTCCCCATCCACGCCGGCGGCGTGAACCGAGTTCCATGGGTTTCAGCAATCTAATCGCTCCCCGTCTTCTCAAACAATTTCTGGCAGCGAAAACACGTTGCCGAGCACTTGCGGGAGTGACGGTTCTCCTGGTGGCAGGCGGATGTTGACGCGGTTTGGCGGCGGGCGGCGCTCGCGCCGTTCTGAATGTCGTACTGAACGGCGCAAGACACGATTCTGCCGCAGGCTTCATTGCCGCGGAAATTATCGATAACAGCCATGAAGTCAAGGTCTGGCGCACACAAACTGCCGGCCTGGTACAGGCGGCGCACCACCAGACCCGGCTCAGCCCCGTCGGGTTCACACCGACCGGCCCGCGAACACACGACGCACCTGGCAATCGCCACGCCGATGCCGCACCCGTCCGGCGTGGCCGCGACACCTCCCGGTCCGGTCGCTTGGCACGCGACGCCGCAACGTTCAGCGGCATGGCCGTCCACATGGCTGCGGGCGACGCAGCCGTATCGGACGGCTTCGCCGTCGAGGCAGGCGGATGCGGCCCCCACGCGTCAGCGGGGTGGTCCGGCGGCATCGAGGCAAACCCGAACGTAGTCAACGGCACCACCGTCGGCGCGGGCGTCGGAAGCCGCACGGCCGTGGCGCGAGCCGTTGTCGCGGCGCAGCCGCCGACGTGCGTGAGCCTCGGTACAACCGCCGGGCCACGCCGCGTCCGCGGCACAGCCGGCGACGTGGACCGGGCCTGCGGACTGGCGGTCGACGTCGGTGGCGGCAGGGCGGGCCCGGCGGGCGGCGCTGCCGACGACGTGCACCTCTTCTGGGGCCGGGCGTCCCAGGCGGGCGGATCCGACCGTACGGCGGCCGAGATGGGTGCGTCAGACAGCGTGGCCGACACCGCGCTTCCGTCCGGCGGATCGGCGACGAGCGGTGGCACGGCGGCCGGTGCGGGTGCGGGTGCGTCAGGCGAGACCGCCGAGGACGCGAAGTCCTGCGGCCGGGCGGCGGGCGACTGCGGCAATGGAGTCGCCGCTGCGGATGGCTCTGGCGAGGCGGAGGTCGAGGATGGCGTCGAGACGGGCGGTGGTGCTGCCGCGGGCTTCGGAGCGGGCGGCTCCGTTCTAGCTTGTGGATCCGGTCGGCCGGGCGCCCCCGACGAGGCAACGGCGGCGCGGCAGCGACCGAGGCGCTCGGCGTGGCGTTGCGCCAAACCCCAGGCGCGGTGGCGCTCGTGCATCTGGCGGAACTCGTCGCGAGCCGGAGAATACGTCCGGGAGGCGGTGCGGTCGCGCATCTCCGCCACCTGCCGGCGGGTGAACAATTGCATCTGCCTCACGCGAATATTGTCGAGCGTCGCGGCCGGCGTCGCTAATTTTCGATCATCCTATCTCCGGGATATACCAAGGTTTATCCTTTCGGCGCGGGAACAATTCAGGTCAGGAATCATTGCCTCTCGCGCGCTGTCCCGATTGGGCGCGATCTCTGGCGGCTTTCGTAAGAGCGGCGGCCTGGTGGAAGGGCATTCGGCCGAGGCAAGCTGCGGGAGCAGGAGCGGCCGCGTCGCGAAGACGTGGCTGCCGCGCCGATTGGGCTGAGTCGCCGAAGCCGCCCGTAGGAGAAGGAGTGGCTCGCGCGCAACGAGCGGCTTCGGGTCAGGAGTGGCCCCCAAAAAGCGGCTGCAGGCCAGGAGGTTGGCCGCCCACCGAGTGCTTGCGTGCCAGAAGTCGCCGCCCAGCGAGCGGCCGCGGGTCAGGAGTGGCCGATCAGCGATTGCCTGCGCGCCAGAAGTCGCCGCCCAGCGAGTGCCTGCGCGCCAGGAGTGGTCGCCCAAGGAGCGGCTGCGGGCCAGAAGTGCCGCACGACGATTGCCTGCGCGCCACGAGTGGCCGCGCAAGCAGTGGCTGCGAGCCCAAAATGGCCGCGCCGCCGAGTGGCCGAAGGCAAGGAGTGGCTGCGGTCCGAAGGCGCCTACCTGGCCAAGGAACGGCCCCGGAGCCGCTCAGCAGAGCAGATGCGTCGCCCCACGAAGCGGCGGCGCGGGCAACGGAGGGGCTGTCCGGGGCAAGGAGCGCCCACCGCGTCGGTCGGGGCGCGGCGGCTGGGAGGTGGCCGGCATCCGCCGCGGCGGGCGCGACAAGCGGTGGGAGTGGCTGGTTCGATGGGTTGATGGCTGGCTCGATCGCTTGGGGCGAACGCCGGCTCGCCGCCGGCGTCGTCGAACGCACCTTTCTCGTCGACCGCACCGTTCCCGGCGTGCTCTGGATGCCGACGCCCACCGCCCTGCCCTGTCCCCTGGTCCTGCTCGGCCACGGCGGGAGCGGCCACAAACGCAGCGACCGCGTCGTCGGCCTCGCGCGGTGGTTCGCCACCCGAGCGAACCTGGCGGCGGTCGCCATCGACGGCCCGTACCACGGTGACCGCAAAGCCGCGGACTATCAGGAACGCATCGCCGCCGCCGGGGTGGAACGGGTGCTCGACCGCATGACCACCGACTGGCGATCCACGATCGCAGCGCTGGCGACCGAAGGCGTGGCCGACCCGGACCGGCTCGGCTACCTGGGCATGTCCATGGGAGCCCGCTTCGGCCTGCCGCTGCTGGCCACCGATCAGCGGTTCCGGGCGGCCGTGCTCGGGAAGTTCGGCCTCCGTCAGAGCCCGGAACTGCACCCGGGCCTGGAGTGCCCGGACCGTGTCGCCGCGGATGCGGGGCGCATGACCGCACCGGTCCTGCTGCACGTCCAGTGGCACGACGAGGTCTTCCCGCGCGACGGACAGCTCGAGCTTTTCGGCCTGCTCGGCTCCAGCGAGAAGCAGCTGGCCGCCTTCCCCGGGCCGCACACCGAAACCCCGCCGGACGCGGCCGCGCTGTGGCAGGACTTCATCGCCCGCCATCTGGCACGGCACCACTGAGGCAGTCGGCGAAGCCGGCTTTTGTGCTTTTGATCTTCGTTCGTACAGCGTCCTAGGATTCTAGGAATTAAGTCTGCGGGCGAATGTCGGTTTACGCTGATCGCATGCGCGCCGCTCTCGACGCTGTTCCCCTCGCCCGGCCGCACCGGCCGGTGCTCGTGGCGGGCACCCTGGGCGAGCTCACCGGGCCCACCCGCGGGCTGGTGGAGCTGCCGTTGCGCCTCTGGTGGGGGCCGCAGCGCGCCTTCGATCTCGACGATCCGACCATGCTCGCCTGGATGTACGAGAACGTGCTGCGCGAGGCCATCCGCGTGGACGAACTACGGGCGTACGTGAACGGGCCGACCCTGGTCCGGGTCTGGCCGCAGCTCAATCTCCCCCGCGCCGTGCGCGCCGCCTGGGAGGCCCGGCATCCGCGCCTGCGCCTCGCCGCCGCCCGCCAGACGGCGGACGAGCTCGCCGCGCTGACGAAGTGACACCGGCGAGGACGCGACCAAGCCGCGTCCTCGAGGCAGCGCAGGCCAAGCGGTCACCCCGGCGCGCCGGGCCATCCCGGCGCGGGAGCAGCATGACCGGCGTGCCGAACAACGCCGATGCCTTCTTCCGCGACGTCGCCCGCATCGCCCTCACCGTCGCCGCCGAGCACGGCTTCGTGCTCGGCGGCGGCGTCGCCTGGCTGGTCAACGGGCTCGTCCACCGCCCCACCGAGGACGTCGACCTCTTCACCGACACGGCCGGCGGGGTCGAGGCCGCCGCCGGCGAGGTGGCCGCCGCCCTCACCGCGGCCGGCTACCGCGTGGTCCGCGAGGAGGCCGACGACCTGTTCGCCGGGATGTCGCAGGACATCCAGGAGTTCCTGGTCGCCGCGGAGGAGCGGGCGCTGCGGCTCACCCTCTGCCGCCTGGACCGCAGCCGCGCCCCGGTCGTCATGGATCTCGGCCCGGTCATGCACCTCGACGACCTGGTCGCCACCAAGGTCGCGGCCCTGGTCAACCGGCGTGAGGTGCGCGATTACATCGACGTCGCCGCCGCGCTGCAGCGTTACCCTCTGGACCGGGTCCTCGAGCTGGCCCACGCCGCCGACCCCGCCCTCGACCCGGAGGACGTCGCCGACGCGGGACGTTATCTGGACCGGTTGGACGACGCCCGCTTCAGGCTGTACGGCCTGACCGACCACGACATCCGGATCCTGCGGCAGCGCCTGGCGAAATGGCCCCGCCGTTAGAACCATATAGTTGACACATCATGACACTGACCGATCGCCTGCCCGGCACCAACGATCCCGACTCCGTCTTCGACGCCTTCCAGAAGTGGGCCACCGAGCAGGGCCTCGCCCTGTACACCCACCAAGAGGAGGCGCTCATCGAGATCGCCACCGGCGCGAACGTCATCCTCAACACCCCGACCGGCTCCGGCAAGAGCCTGGTGGCCACCGGCGCGCACTTCGCCGCGCTCGCCGACGGCCGCACCACCTTCTACACCGCCCCGATCAAGGCCCTGGTCAGTGAGAAGTTCTTCGCCCTCTGCGCGGTCTTCGGGGCGCACAACGTCGGCATGCTCACCGGTGACGCCAGCGTCAACGCCGACGCCCCGATCATCTGCTGTACGGCCGAGGTGCTCGCGAACCTGGCGCTGCGCGAGGGCAAGGACGCCGACGTCGGCCAGGTCGTGATGGACGAGTTCCACTTCTACGCCGAGCCGGATCGCGGCTGGGCCTGGCAGGTGCCGCTGATCGAGCTGCCGCAGGCCCAGTTCATCCTGATGTCGGCGACCCTCGGCGACACCACCCGCTTCGTCGACGACCTGACCCGGCGCACCGGCCGGCAGACGGCGGTGGTGGCCAGCGTCGAGCGTCCGGTCCCGCTGATCTTCTCGTACGCGATGACGCCGCTGCACGAGACGATCGAGGAGCTGCTGCAGACCCATCAGGCGCCGGTCTACATCGTCCACTTCACGCAGGCGGCGGCGCTGGAACGCGCGCAGTCGCTGATGAGCATCAACATGGCGACCCGCGAGGAGAAGGACAAGATCGCCGCGGCGATCGGCAACTTCCGGTTCACCGCCGGCTTCGGGCGCCAGCTCTCCCGTCTCGTACGGCACGGGATCGGTGTCCACCACGCCGGCATGCTCCCGAAGTACCGCCGTCTCGTGGAGACCCTCGCGCAGGCGGGACTGCTCAAGGTCATCTGTGGCACGGACACGCTCGGCGTGGGCATCAACGTCCCCATCCGTACGGTCCTGTTCACCGGCCTCTCGAAATACGACGGGGTGAAGACGCGGCTGCTCAAGGCGCGCGAGTTCCACCAGATCGCGGGCCGGGCCGGCCGCGCCGGGTACGACACGCTCGGCACCGTCATCGTGCAGGCGCCGGAGCATGTGATCGACAACGAACGGGCCCTGGCGAAGGCCGGCGACGACCCGAAGAAGCGGCGCAAGGTCGTCCGCAAGAAGCCGCCGGAGGGCTCGATCGGCTGGGGCCAGCCGACGTTCGACCGGCTGGTGGCCGCCGAGCCGGAACCGCTGACCAGCTCGTTCCAGGTGTCGCACGCGATGCTGCTCAACGTCATCTCGCGCGGCGGTGACCCGTTCCAGGCGATGAAGCACCTGCTCACCGACAACCACGAGGAGCCGGGCGCGCAGCGGCGGCACATCCGCCGGGCGGTCGCGATCGCGCGGGCTCTGGTGGCGGGCGGGGTCATCGAACGGACCGAGCAGGGCACCTACCGTCTGGTCGAGGACCTGCAGCTGGACTTCGCGCTGAACCAGGCGCTGTCGCCGTTCGCGCTGGCCTGCCTGGAGCTGCTCGACCGCGAGGCGCCGGACTACCCGCTCGACGTGGTCTCGGTGATCGAGTCGACGCTGGAGGACCCGCGTCAGGTGCTGTCGGCGCAGCGGCAGAAGGCACGCGGCGAGGCGGTCAACGCGATGAAGGCCGAGGGCATCGAGTACGAGCAGCGGATGGAGCTGCTCGAGGACGTGACCCATCCGCGGCCGCTGCTGGAGCTGCTGGAGAACGCGTACGAGACGTACCGCCGCGGCCACCCCTGGGTGGCCGACTACGAGCTGAAGCCCAAGAGCGTGGTCCGCGACATGTACGAGCGGGCGATGACCTTCACCGAGTACGTCTCGTTCTACGGCCTCTCCCGGTCCGAGGGTCTGGTGCTGCGCTACCTGGCGGACGCCTATCGGGCACTTCGTCAGACCGTGCCGGAGGACGCCCGTACGGAGGAACTCGCCGATCTGATCGAGTGGCTCGGTGAGCTGGTCCGTCAGGTGGACTCCAGCCTCCTCGACGAGTGGGAGCGGCTGCGCAACCCGGGCGCGGTCGTGGAGGAGGTGCGTCTGGACGACAAGCCGCCGGCGGTGACCCGCAACGTGCGCGCGTTCCGGGTGCTGGTGCGCAACGCGCTGTTCCGCCGGGTCGAGCTGGCCGCGCTGCGCCGCTGGGACGAGCTGGGCGAGCTGGACGGCGAGTCGGGCTGGACCGCCGACCGCTGGCAGGACGCGATGGAGGACTACTTCGACGAGTACGGCGAGATCGGCACGGGTCCGGCCGCCCGCGGCCCGGCGTTCCTGCACATCGACGCCGGCCCGGCCGTGTGGACCGTCCGGCAGGTGTTCGAGGATCCCGAGGGCGACCACGACTGGGGCATCGACGCGACCGTCGACCTGGCCGCCTCCGACGAGGCCGGCACCGCCGCGGTCGTGGTCACCGGCGTCGGCCCGCACGGATGACCGCGGGGGGCGACACTCCCGGCGGCGCCGCCCCGCCGGGTTGCCGCTGCTCACCGCGGTCGAGCCACGGTGGCGAGCGGCGCCGACCCGCTCGACGCGCGGCTGCGCCAGCTTCGGCGCGGCGTTCGACGAGAAGGACCGCCCCGAGCAGCTCGCGACCGCCGGCGCCTCGCCGGATCAGCTGATCACGGAGCGGCGATTGCTGTGCGAGATGTCGGCCCCGCGTGACGGCCCCGAGACCAACTACTTGGGCCAGTGCATGGCCCGCCTGCGCCGAAGGCTGGAGCCGGGCCGGACAAGGCCGCGCCACCTGCTGACCGAGCCGGGAATGCGTTATCGGTACCAGCCTTAAAGGCCCTAACACGATCTGCTGAATCGATGCTGATCAGCGCGATGAGGCGAAGATCAGGCTCGTTCGGTCGTCGTGAGCAAGGCGTGGATCGTTGATGACGGGTTGTGGGAACTGATCGAG
>NZ_CAKUCL010000094.1 GCF_934643405.1 uncultured Actinoplanes sp. | reverse complement strand
CGAACGACCGGGACAAGGACGCCCGAGACGCGAACGACCGGGACAAGGACGCCCGAGACGCGAACGACCGGGACAAGGCCGGCCGCGACGCGGACGTGGCTCAAGGCGGCGGCCGCCTCTGGCTGGTCACCACCAACGACAACCTGGACGCTCTGCGCTTCTACCAGCGCCGCGGGCTTCGCATCACCGCCGTCGCGGCCGGGGCCGTGGACGAAGCCAGGAAGATCAAACCGGGCATCCCGCTTCTCGGTGACCATGGGATCGCGATCAGAGATGAGATCACTCTGGAGTTCCCGTGAAAATGAGGACGGCGCGAGCGGGAATCGTCACGCGTGAGGCCGCGCACGGCCGCAAGCGTCACCGAGCCCGCGTTCCCGGCCGCCGCAGCGCCCGGGAAGTGCAGGCCGGGCGGCCCGACGACTCACCCGACAGAGGTGTTGCTTCGACGGTTCTTTCCGTGTGAGATGATGTCATGGGGTGAAGGACACCGTGGCCGTGCGCGGGTGCCGCCATCACCCGTGCGCGGCCACGGGCAGCCGCAGCACATCTGCGCACAACCGTTGCGGCACAACGCTTTCCGCGGGGCGGCGCCGGTATTCCTGCGGGCTCACCCCACGCTCGCGTTTGAACGCCGCGCTCAACGCGAACGCGCTGCCGTAGCCAACCCGCCGCGCGACCGCGGCCACCGTCGCGTCCTCCTGCCGCAGCAGGTCGGCGGCCAGGGTGATCCGCCAGGCGGCCAGGTACGCCATCGGCGGCTCGCCCACCAGCGCGGTGAACCGGCGGCCAGGCGACGCCCGGGAGACGCCCGCGCGGGCGGCCAGCGAGGCCACGGTCCAGCCGTACGCGGGATCGTCGTGCATCAACCGCAGCGCGGCCCCCACGACCGGGTCGCCCTGCGCGCGGTGCCAGCCCGGACCGGCGGCCGAGGTGGTCAGCCACGCCCGGAGCACCGACACCAGCAGCAGGTCGAGCAGACGGTCCAGCACCGGTTCCTGCGCGGGCCCGGCGCCGGACATCTCCCGTACGAGAAGCTCGAGGATCGCCTGATCACCGGCCGGCTGGATGAGCAGGCCGGGCAGCGCGTCCAGCAGCCGCCGGCTCACCTCGCTGTGCATCTGGTAGGTGCCGCTCAGCATGATCGTCGCGCCGTTCCTGCCCACGCTCCACGTCCGCACGCCTGCGCCGGTCAGCGTCACGTCGGCGGCGCCGTCCACGTACTCGCAGCGCCCGGCGGGAGCAGGGCCGGCGAGAGCAGGGCCGGCGAGAGCAGGCCCGGCGGGAGCAGCGCGGCGGCGACCACGTCGGCGATGTCGCCGGCGTCGACGAACGGCTCGACCATGTCGCCCGCCGGGATCCTGATGTCGCCGGCCAGCACCGGCTCGATCAGGAAGTCCTCGCTGAAGTTCTGGTTGAACCAGCTGCACGTCACGATGGTCTAGGCGGTGCCGGCCTGCTGCAGCGCGCGCTCGGCGGCCTGCGCCACCTCCTCGCCTCGACCGGAGAGCAGGACCAGGTGCCGTACGCCGTGGTCCGCCGCCATCCGGGCGAGCGTGCCCACCTTCTCCGCCGCTCCCGGGATGGCCAGATCCGGCGAGAAGGTGACGTAGGCGGCGGTGACGCCGTCCAGCGCCGCAAGCCAGGTGGATTCGTCGTCCCCGTCGAAGCGCGGCGTGGTCCGTGATGAGAAGCGTCGTGTTCGTCATGCCTCTCCGTACAGCGGCGACTCGTGAGACGCAGAATGGCCGAGAGGATCAGCCACATGCGCCAGGCTCTCGGCGAGGAACCTGCGCTCGGCGGCGTTCCCGGTCAGAGCAAGGGCTTTCCCGTACGCGACGGCGGCCGCACCCGGCCGGCCGAGGCGCCGCAGCAGATCCGCCCGCACGGCGTGCCAAAGGTGGTGCCGGTCCAGCCCGGCGATCCCGTCGACGACCTCCAGCGCCGCCGCCGGCCCGTGCACCTCGGCGACCGCGACCGCCCGGTGCAGCGCCACCACCGGCCCGCCGGTGAGCACGGCCAGCTGGTCGTACAACCGCAGGATCTGCTCCCAGTCGGTCACCGGGTCGCTGTGCACCGCGTTGATCGCCGCCTGGATCTGGTACGGACCGGGCCGCCCGCGCCGCAGGCACCGCCGGACGAGGTCGCGGCCCTCGGCCATGAGCTCACGGTCCCAGAGCGCGCGGTCCTGATCGGCGAGCCGGATCAGCGAGCCGTCCGGACCGGTCCGGGCCGGCCGCCGCGACTGGATCAGCAGCATCAGCCCCAGCAGACCGGTCGCCTCGGGTTCGTCCGGCATGAGACGCACCAGCCGGCGGGTCAGCCGGATCGCCTCCGCGGCCAGGTCGTCGCGGGTCAGCCCGTCGCCGGAGGCGGCCGTGTATCCCTCGTTGAAGATCAGGTAGAGCACCGCGAGCACGCCCGGCAGCCGCTCCGGCAGCTCCTCGTCCGGCGGCACGCGGTACGGGATGCCCGCGTCGCGGATCTTGCCCTTGGCCCGGACCAGGCGCTGCGCCATGGTGGACTCCGGCACCAGGAACGCCCGCGCGATCTCCGCGGTGGTCAGCCCGCCGAGCAGCCGCAACGTCAGCGCCACCCGGGCGGGCAGGCCCAGCGCCGGATGGCAGCAGGTGAAGATCAGCCGCAACTCGTCCTGGTGCGGGTCCGCGACGCTCAGCCGCATGGCCTGCGCCTCCCGTCCGGCGCGCTCCGACTCGCGCCGCAGCCGGTCGACGGCCCGGTTCCGGGCCGTCGTGATGATCCACCCGGCGGGGCTGGGCGGGAGTCCCGCCTCCGGCCAGCGCGCGACGGCGGCCGCGAAGGCCTCCTGCACGGCCTCCTCGGCCAGGTCGATGTCCCCGAAGGACCGGATCAGCACGGCCACCGCGCGGCCGTACTCGGCCCGGAAGACCTCCGCGACCCGCGCCGGACCGCACGACCGGCCGGCGTCGCTGCTCCCTGCCCGGGCGGCGGCGGTCATGCGAGCGGACGCACCTCGATCGGCAGCGGCGCGATGACCGCCGCCATTCGCTTCGCCCAGGTCAGCGCCTCGTCGAGGTCCGCGGCCCGGATCACGGTGAAGCCGCCGAGATGCTCCTTGCCCTCGGTGAACGGCCCGTCGGTGAGCAGACCCTGATCGCGCACCACGGTGGCGGTCGACGGCGGATGCAGCCCCGCGGTGAACACCCAGGCGCCCGCCGCCTTCATCTGGCCGGTGAGCTCCCGAAGCCCCGCCATGATCGGGTCGAGGACCTCGGGCGGCGGCGGGTCGCCGTCGGGCTGGTAGACGCTCAACAGGTACTGCCTCATGGTGGCCTCCTCGTTCGTTGCTCGGTCTACACGAATGAGCAGGCCCGGAATCGACTACAGGCCGCCCTGATACGCCAGGACACCGCGGTTCACCTCGGTGATCGCCTTGCGGGCCGTGTCCCGGACCGTGGGCGAGGCCGACGCCGCCTCCTTGATCTGGCCGAGCAGGTCGAGCACCTGGCGCGCCCACCGCACGAAGTCACCGGCCGGCATGTCCGCGTCGTAGTTGTGGCTGCTGGCCAGCACCTTCGCCAGCGGCTCGCCGCGCGCCCACCGGTACATCGGCCAGACGAACCCGGTGTCCGGCTCGCGGGTCAGCGTCAGACCGTGGTCGCTCTCGTCCGCGGCGATCTCGGCCCACAGCTTCGTGCAGGCGTCCACGGCCGCGGTGACCGGGCCCTTCGGCACCGAGACCCGGTCGTCGCCCTCGCGGCGCGACTCGTAGAGCACCATGGACACCGCGGCGGCCAGTTCCTCCGGGGCCAGACCGTCCCAGACGCCCTGGCGCAGACACTCGGCGACCAGCAGGTCGGCCTCCGACCAGATGCGGCCCAGCATCCGGCCGGCCTCGCTGACCTCGCCGTCGGGCGACAGGTAGCCGCGCTCCGCGAGCACCGCGCACACCTGGTCGAACGTGCGGGCCAGCGAGCCGGTGCGCCCGGCCACCTTGTCGCGCAGCGCCTCGGTGTCGCGGGTCAGGCGGTGCCGGCGCTCGGCCCAGCGGGCGTGCTCCTCACGGTCCGGGCAGGCGTGGCAGGGATGCTGGCGCAGCTGGACCTTGAGCAGCGCGATCTCCGCGTCCTCGCCCGGGTCGCCCCGCCGGCCGCGGCGCCCGCGCGCGTCGTGCCGGTCCAGCCCGGTGGCGCTGACCTGGGCGGCCAGGTCGCGGCGGGCGGCCGGCGAGCGGTGGTTGAAGTGCTTGGGCACGCGGATGCGTTCCAGCACCTGCACCTCGCCGGGGAAGTCCGCGGGGCTGACCCGCCCGGCCCAGCGGTCCTGGGTGAGCACCAGCGGACGCGGCTCACCGAACCCGCCGTTCACCGCCTCCAGCACCACGGCCAGACCGGACCGCCGGCCCTGCGGCACCCGGATCACGTCGCCGACGCGCAGCCTCTCCAGCGACTCCATGGCCGCGGCCCGGCGCTGGCTGGCGCCCTGCCGGGCGATGGCGCGCTCCCGGTCGGCGATGGCCACCCGGATCGCGAAGTACTCGTCGAAGTCGCCGTGGTGGCACTCGGCCTCCTGGGCGTACGTCTGCATGGTGTCGACGTTGCGCTGCACCTGACGGGCCAGCCCGACCACCGACCGGTCGGCCTGGAACTGGGCGAACGACGACTCCAGCAGGTCACGGGCCCGGTCCGCGCCGACCGTGCCGACCAGGTTGACCGCCATGTTGTAGGACGGGCGGAACGACGACCGCAGCGGGTACGTGCGGGTGGAGGCCAGCCCGGCCACGTGCCGCGGGTCGACCTCGGGGCTCCACAGCACCACGGCGTGGCCCTCGACGTCGATGCCGCGGCGCCCGGCCCGGCCGGTGAGCTGCGTGTACTCCCCCGGAGTCAGGTCGACGTGGGCTTCGCCGTTGAACTTGACCAGCCGCTCCAGCACCACGCAGCGGGCCGGCATGTTGATGCCCAGCGCCAGGGTCTCGGTGGCGAACACCGCCTTGACCAGGCCCTGCACGAAACACTCCTCGACCGCCTCCTTGAAGGCGGGCAGCATGCCGGCGTGGTGCGCGGCCAGGCCCCGCTCCAGGCCGTCCAGCCACTCCCAGTACCCCAGGACGGACAGGTCCTCCCGGGGGATCGAGGCGACCTTGGCCTCGGCGATGCGGCGGATCTCGGCGCGTTCCTCGGCGTCGGTGAGCCGCAGCCCGGCGGCCAGGCACTGCTGGACGGCGGCGTCGCAGCCGGCCCGGCTGAAGATGAACAGGATCGCCGGCAGCAGGTCGGCGCGTTCCAGCCGGTCGACCACCTCGGCGCGCGGCGGCGGCTGCCAGCGCCGGCCCCGGCCGCCGCGGTACCCGCCGCCGGCGCGTTCGGTCAGTTCCAGCCGGCGCATCATCTCGCGCGTGTACCGCAGCAGCTCGGGATGCACGTCGTGCTTGCGGGCCGCGTCGGCGTCGTGGAACAGGTCGAACATGCGGCGGCCCACCAGCATGTGCTGCCAGAGCGGAACCGGCCGGTGCTCGGAGACCACCACCTCGGTCTCGCCGCGCACGGTGACCAGCCAGTCGGCGAACTCCTCGTAATTGCTGACCGTCGCGGACAGCGAGACCAGGGTCACCGACGCCGGGAGGTGGATGATCACCTCCTCCCAGACCGCGCCGCGGAAGCGGTCGGCCAGGTAGTGCACCTCGTCCATCACCACGTAGGCCAGGCCCTTGAGGCTGGCCGAGCCCGCGTACAGCATGTTGCGCAGGACCTCGGTGGTCATCACCACCACCGGGGCGTCGCCGTTGATCGCGTTGTCGCCGGTCAGCAGGCCCACCTTGTCGGCGCCGTAGCGCTCGACCAGGTCGTGGTACTTCTGGTTGGACAGGGCCTTGATCGGCGTGGTGTAGAAGCATTTGCGCTCGCCCGCCCGCAACGCGAGGTGCACCGCGAACTCGCCCACCACCGTCTTGCCGGCGCCGGTGGGCGCGCACACGAGCACGCCGCTGCCCCGTTCCAGGGACTCGCAGGCGGATCGCTGGAAATCGTCCAGGTCGAAGCCGATGTCGAGCATGAAGTCCTCGAGGGCCGGAAACTCGGCCGCTCGGGCCGCCCGCCGCTTCGATTCCGCATACCGTTCGGCGGGACTCGTCATGACCCCAAGGCTAGTTCGTGAGTACGACAAGTTGCAGCACCGGCGGTCGGTCCTGGATCTTCCGGGACCGGTAGGTAAGGTGCACCCCGTGCCGGAAGCCGTGGAATGGACCGATCACCCTCCCCATCGGCCGGGCCGCCAGGTCGACGCCGTGCTGTTCGACTTTCACGGCACGCTGGCCCAGGTCGAGGACCCGGTCCGCTGGGTCCGCCAGGCGGCCCTGACCTGCGGTCACGACCTCGATCGGGGCCGCGCGACGGTGCTGGCCGACCGTCTGGTGACGGCCGGGCGGGCCGGCGGCCCGCTGCCGCACCGGGTGCCGCCGCACCTCGCGGAGCACTGGGCGGCCCGCGACCTGTACGCGGAGAGCCACCGCGCCGCCTTCACGGGCCTGGCCGCGTCCGTCGCGACCGGGGTGGACGGCCTGGCCGAGGCGCTGTACGAGCGGCTGCTGGACGCCGACGGCTGGCTTCCCTATCCGGACACCGGGCCGACCCTGCGCACGCTGCACGAGGCCGGCATCAAGGTGGCGGTGGTCAGCAACATCGGCTTCGACATCCGCCCGCACTTCGCCGCCTGGGGGCTGGACGGCCTGGTGGACGCGTACGCGCTGAGCTACGAGGTGGGCCGCACCAAGCCCGACCCGGGGATCTTCCTGCGGGCGTGCGGCATGCTGGGTGCCGACCCGGAACGCACGCTGATGGTCGGCGACACCCCGGCGGACGCCGGAGCGGTCCGGGCGGGCCTGGCGGCGCTGGTGCTGCCGGCCGCCGAGCCGGGACGACCCAACGGCCTGGGCGCGACACTCGCGCTGGCCGGGTGCGCGGCCTGACTTAGGCGTACGCGTCGAGCACGGTGCCCAGCCGACGTCCCTTGACCGGCTTGGCCTCGGGCCCGGTCACGCGCTCGGCCTCGGACCGGGCCGGCGCGGCGGCCGGAGCGGGGCCCGCGGTGACGGCGGCGTCGGCGAGGCCCTTGAAGGTGGACCGGGCGGTGTCGAAGGCGGAGGACGCGAGCGAACCGAGCGAGAGCGACATGCCTACCCGTTCGGCCGGCGGCGCGGTATCTGACCGTCAGGTCACCGCAGCAACCGGACTGCTCCCGGCACGCACGTGACGTCCAGCGGCAGCGGGCCGACCCGCTCGCCGTCCGCGTACCCCACGATGCCCTCGGCGTGCAGCCGCACCCGCCGCGCCCGGAAGACCCTGACCCGGGGGTCGGTGACGTGGGTGCCGAGGCGCAGCTTCGGCTTCAGGCGGGCCAGCGCGGCCCGGCTCAGCGGCTCCGCCACCACCACGTCGAGCAGCCCGTCGGCCGGGTCGGCGTCCGGCACGATCCGCATCCCGCCGCCGTAGCTCGCACAGTTGCCCACCGCCACCAGCGTGCCCTCGAAACCGTGATCGGCGCCGTCCAGCGACAGCTCGTACACCCACGGGCGCAGCCGGGCCATCTCCAGCACGATCGCCAGGTCGTACCGCCTCGGACCCCGCGGCCAGCGCATCCGGTTGGCCCGCTCGTTCACCACGGCGTCGAAACCGGCCGCGAGCACCGCGCCGAACCAGCGCGGCGCGGCGCCCTCCCGGTCGATGCGGGCCAGGTCGATGCGGTGGTCACGCTGATCGCGCAACGCCGCGGCGATCGCCTCAGCGGCCTCGGTGACGTCTCCCCGTACGCCCGTGCCCGCGGCGAAGTCGTTGCCGGTGCCCGCCGGCACGACGCCGAACGGCACCTCGCTGCCCGCCACGGCCTGCAGAGCGTGGTGGATCGTGCCGTCCCCGCCCACCGCGACCAGCGCGGCAACCCCGTCCGCCACGGCCGCCCGGCTGGCCTGCTCGGCCTCGGCGCCGCTGGCGGCGTGCAGCAGCCGCACCGCACGGCCGTCCGCGGCGAGCCGCCGCACCACCCCGGGAAGCAGATCGCGGTGCCGGCCCCGCCCCGCCGAGGGGTTGGCCAGCACCGCGATCTCGTCACTCGTCACAGCGCGGGAGGGTACTACGTCATGTCGTCGAAACGGCCTTCCAACGGCCTCGGCCGGGTCACCGGCGCCGGCGGATCGATCGGCGAAGGCGCCGCGATCGGGTCGGCCGCCCCGACCGGGACGCGGTCGTCGGCCAGCGGCGAGATCTCGTCGTCGTTCAGGCCGGCGTAGATCTCCTTGCCACGGCCCCGGCGCCGGTCGTTGATGGCCGCGACACCGACGGCCATGAAGTACAGCAGGGTCATGCACGCGGCGAGCAGCGTCATGCCGAACGGGCCGGGGTCGGGGGTGGCGATCGCGGCGAAGGCGAACGACAGGAAGATCACGATCCGCCACCAGCCGAGCAGCTTGCGCGCCGACACCACACCGGTGAAGTTCAGCATCAGCAGGATCAGCGGGAACTCGAACGCCGCCCCGAACAGCAGGATCATGCTGGTCACGAACGACGTGTATTTCGTTATCTCGAGCTGGGTGGTGCCGCCGATGACGCCGGCGTCCATGATGAACGCGAGGCTGTGCTTCACCACGAAGAACGCCAGCACCGCGCCGCCGATGAACAGCGGCGCGGCGATCGCCACGAACACGTACGCCCACTTGCGCTCGTGCTTGTGCAGGCCCGGCGCGATGAACGCCCACAGGTTGTAGAGCCAGACGGGGGCGCCCACGATCAGGCCCACCCACAGGGCGATCTTCAGCCGCAGGAGCAGCTGGTCGCCGACGCCGAGCGTGATGAACCGGCACTCCCGCTGGCCGGTGATCGCGTTGATCTGCCAGGACGTGTCCAGCGAGCAGTACGGCTGGCTGAGCTGGTCGAACGTCCACTTGCTGATGATGAAGCCGACGATCAGGCCGGCGACGATGCCGAGCGAGGCCCAGAAGAGCCGGTTACGCAGCTCCCGGATGTGCTCGATGAGCGTCATCGAGCCGTCGGCGGCCTGTTCGAACTTGCTGGGCCCCTGACGGCGACGCAGGGTCAGAGCCATGGCGCCGGGTCAGCGGTCGTTCGTGCGCTGAACGGGGTCGACGTACGGCTGCGCCGGCGGCTGCTGCCCGGCCGGCGGCGGCTGGTAGCCCTGCGGCGGGGCCTGCTGGAAGCCCGGCTGCTGGTACCCGGGCTGCGGGTACCCCGCGGGGGGCGCCTGCTGGTAGCCCGGCTGCTGCACGTCGCCCTGCAGCGGCTGACGGCCGTGCTGCGGCTCGGCCTTCTCCGCGACGTCGTTGTTCTCGTCGATCAGGCCCTTGGTCTCCGCCTTGATGATCCGCAGCGAGCGGCCGAGCGACCGGGCGGCGTCGGGCAGGCGCTTAGCGCCGAACAGCAGGATCAGCACGATCGCAAAGATGATGATGTGCCATGGCTTGAGGGCGCCCATGGAGAACTCCAGTCGATCGGATCAGGGTGTGCGGGGTCCATCGTACGTGTCTCTTGCGGTGACGAAGCCCACCGGACCGCTGCTGTTTCGTCACCATCCCGGCAAACTCTCGGACAACCAGGAAGGAACGGCGCACGCTACCCGCAACGGACCGGACTGTAAAGGTTACTTCCGGTTTCCGGTGATGCCGGCGAGGCGTTCCTGGGTGGTCTCGGCGCGCCGCTCCAGAGCCTCCAGCCGCTCCCGCAGATTCTCCGCGGCGTGCTGCAGCTTCCTCGCCTCGGCCTCGCGATGGCGCAGCCGGGCCCCGGCGCGTTGCAGCTCGCGCAGCCGGCCGAGCACCCGGCCGGACACCGCGGCCAGGATGATCACGGCGAGCACGGCCACCAGGATCCAGATCCACATCAGCACCGCGTCACCCTACCTCCGCCGGCGAGCTGTACTGGTCGAGCGCGGCCGTGGCCTGATCACGGATGCGGGTCAGCAGCTCCGGCGGCCCGAGCACGGTCACGTCCGGGCCGACGCCGAGCAGCAGCCGCTGCGCCCAGCCCAGGTCGGTGACCCGCATCGTGACGATCCACTCGTCGCCGTCGCGCCGCACCTCCTCGACCGGGTAGTACTCGGTGATCCACCGGCCGTGCCGCCCCACCCGCAGGGTGACCAGCGGGAGTTCCGGCCCGGGACGGAAGACGCCGCCGCTGAGGTCGTGCGGCACCGCGCCGACCGGCGGCGCGGCCGGCTCGTCCAGCTCGGTGAACGCGTCGATGCGGTCGGCCCGGAACAGCCGGGTGGCCTCGGCCCGGCGGCACCACGCCTCCAGGTACGCCCGGCCGCCCACCATGAGCACCCGCATCGGGTCGACGACCCGCTCGGTGGTCTCGTCGCGGGCCGCCGTGTAGTACGTCAGATGCAGCGCGTGACCGCCCTCGACCGCCGCGCGCAGCCGGTCCAGCCGCTCGGCGTTGGCCGGCAGCCGCACCGCCACCGGCGCGTCGGCCAGGTCGCCGGCCGCGTTCTCGATCTTCGCGAGGGCCCGCTCGATCGCGTCGCGGGTCCCGGTGCCGGGCGTCTCGGCGAGCATCCGCAGCGCCACCACCAGGGCCAGCGCCTCGTCCTGGGTGAGCCGCAGCGGCCGGTCGATGCCGGCGTCGTGGCTGATCGTCACCCGGTCGCCGTCGATCGCCATGTCGATCAGGTCGCCCGGGCCGTACCCGGGCAGGCCGCACACCCAGAGCAGTTCCAGGTCCTCGCGCAGCTGGCGCTCGCTGACCCCGAACTCGGCGGCGGCCTCGGCGATCAGGATGCCGGGCCGGGTCAGCAGGTACGGCACCAGGTTGAGCAGCCTGCCGAGGCGGTCGACGGAGGGCTTCGGGCCGGTCACGCGGCCACCCCCTCGTGCCGGGCGACGATCTCCTTGAGCTGCTGGATCACGGCCTCGCGCACCTCGGGCGGCCCCTCCACCCGCACGTCCGGCCCGTAACCGACCAGGGTGGCGGCCAGGCGCTCGGCGTCCGCGTACGGCACCACCAGACGGTCGCCGTCCGGGCCGGGCAGCGCCTCCACCGACCAGCGGCGCAGACCCGCCGCGCGGCCCGGGCGGGCGATCACGGTGGCGCGGCCGGTGTGCGGCACCGAGCCGTCCCAGCCGGCCACGTGGCTGATCAGGTCGGCGTTCTCCGGCGGGGTGAACGCGCCGGGGCGGCCCACCGGGCGGACGTTGCCCACGATGCGCGACAACCGGAAGCAGCGGGTCGCGTCCCGGTCGCGGTCGTGGCCGACCACGTACCACCGGCCGCGCCAGCACACCACGCCCCACGGCTCCAGGCGGCGCGTGGTCGGGTCGTCGACCTCGGGCACGCGGTAGCTGAACGTCACCGCGCGGCGGTCGCGGGCCGCGGTGGTGAGCGGGCCGAACGCGGGGTCCACGGTCACCACCGGCTCGACGCCCAGGGTGGCCTGCGGATCCACCTCGACGCCGGCGGCGCGCAGCTTGGCCAGCCCGGACGACGCGGCCGCGGCCAGGCCGGCGTGCTGCCAGAGGCGGGCCGCGATGCCGACCGCGGCGGCCTCGTCCGGTGCCAGGATGATGTCCGGCAGCGCGTACTCGCGGTGGGCGATGCGGTACCCCGGCTCCATGTCGAAGACGCTCGCCGTACCGGTCTCCAGGGGAACGCCCAGCTCGCGCAGCTCGGCCTTGTCCCGTTCGAACTTGCGCTGGAAGGCCTCGTGGTCCTTGGGGTCCTCCGGGTCGTGCTCGTAACCGGGGACGGTCGCGGCGATCTGCGCGGCGGTCAGGAACCGTCGCGTGGACAACAGGCAGATGACCAGGTTCACCAGGCGCTCGGTGCGGGTCCGCGACACGAGAGGCAACGCTAGCAGCCTGGACGCTCCTGTGACGCACGCGCAAGGCTGGAACGGTTATTCCTGACCGGTGAGGGGAAGGACCGACCGGGTGACAACGACCGACTCCCCCGACGAGCAGGCGCCCGTCGGCCTCGACGCGGCCCTGCCGCTGCCCCTGCCGGAATCGTCCGAGGCGTCGGAACCGCCGGAGAACGAAAGCGTCGGCACGGTGGTCCTCGCCGGCGCCGCGAACCTCGTCATCGCCGGCGCGAAACTGTTCGCCGGCCTGGTCTCCGGCTCCGCCGCGATGCTCTCCGAGTCGGCGCACTCGCTGGCCGACACGGTGACCGAGGTGTTCCTGTTCGTCGCGCTGCGCCGCGGTGCCCGCCCGGCCGACGAGGAGCACCCGTTCGGGTACGGCAAGGAGAGCTTCGTCTGGGCGTTCATCGCGGCGCTGTTCACCTTCATCGGCGGCGCCGGCTTCTCGATCTACCACGGCGTCACCACCATGGTCGACGGCGAGCACACCGGCGACTACCTCTGGTCGTACCTCGTGCTGGGCGTGTCGTTCCTGGCCGAGGGCACCTCGTTCCTGCGCGCCCGCCGACAGGTCGCCGGGGAGTCGAAACGCTGGGGCATCAGCCCGTACCGGTTCCTGCGGGTCACCCCGGACACCACGGTCAAGGCCGTCTACTTCGAGGACTCGGCCGCGCTGATCGGCCTGATCCTGGCCGCCGCCGGCCTCGCGCTGTCCCAGCTGACCGGCGACGAGATGTGGGACGGGCTGGCCTCGGTCGCGATCGGCCTGCTGCTGCTGGTGGTGGCCGGCATCCTGGCCCGCAGCAACGCCTCGCTGCTGGTGGGCCGCGCGGTGCCGCGCCGGATGCACAACCAGATAGCGGCCGACCTGAACAGCATCCCGATCGTGGTGGCCGTGCCGACCCTGCTGACCATGCAGCTCGGGCCCGGCGACATCCTGGTCGCCGCGAAGGTCGACTTCCAGGACGACGTGAGCGGCGGCGAGATCGAGGCCGCGTCCGACGAGGCCGAGCGGCGGCTGCGGTCGAGGTACCCGGCGATCCGGTACGTGTTCCTGGACCCGACGCGCGGGGCGGCCGGGCGCAACCACGTCGACGGCGGCGTCGACTTGTAGGGTTCCGGCCATGGTGCGGTGGCGGTCCGGGACGGTGCAGGCGGTACGACGGGAGTGGCACGGCGCGGCCGAGCTGGAGGTCGTCACCGACGGCGGCGAGGCGCTGCGCGCGCTCGCCTACCCCGAGCTGGTCGGGCGGCCCGAGCCCGGCGACCGGGTGCTGCTCAACGTCGGCGCCCTGGTGATGGGCCTGGGCACCGGCGGGTACGCGCTGGTGGTGGCCCTGCCCGACCGGCTGCCCGGGGACCCGCCGGCGGACGGCACCACCCGCGACGCCGGTCATCTGGTCAAGGCCCGGTACACCCCGCTGCAGGCGATCCGGCTCGGCGTCGACGAGGAGGCCTCCCCCTTCCGTACGGTGATGGCCGCCGCCGAGTCCCTCGACGGCATGCCGGTCGTCACCGCCGACCTGCACTCGGCGCTGCCGGCGATCCTGGCCGGGATCCGCGCCGACCGGCCGGACGCGCGGGTGGCGTACGTGATGACCGACGGCGGTGCGCTGCCGGCCTGGTTCTCCCGCACGCTGGACGGCCTGCGCGGCCATCTGGCCGGCACGGTCACCACCGGTCAGGCGTTCGGCGGCGACCTGGAGGCGAGCACGGTCCACACCGGGCTGCTCGCGGCGCGGCACGTGCTCGGCGCGGACGTGACGATCGTCGCGCAGGGGCCGGGCAACCTGGGCACCGGCACCACCTGGGGCTTCTCCGGGGTGGCTCTGGGCGAGGCGGTCAACGCCATCGGCACCCTCGGCGGCCGGCCGGTCGGCTCGCTGCGGATCTCCGGCTCCGACGGCCGGTCCCGGCATCGTGGCCTGTCGCATCACAGTCTCACGGCGTACGGGAGGGTGGCTCTCGTCCCCGCCGACCTGCCGGTGCCCGAGAAGGTCGACCCGGCGGTCGAGGAGGCTCTGCGGCCGCTGGCCGCCCGGCACCGCCTGGTGCGCGTCCCGGTGGGCGGGCTGGACGAGGCGTTGCGCGCGAGCCCGGTCCCGCTGTCCACCATGGGCCGCCGGCTGGACCAGGACCACAGCTACTTCCTGGCCGCCGCGGCCGCCGGACGGCACGCCGCCGGTCTGCTCAGCCCAGCTTCCGCGCCAGCGTGACGCCGTCGCGCACCGGCAGCATCACCGACTCCACCCGGTCGTCGGCGACGATCCGGTCGTTGACGTCGCGGATCGCCTGGTCGGAGCGGTCGGTGCCGAACAGCACCCGGCCCTCGCGCAGCACGTTGTCGAGCACGATGAGGCCACCGGGCCGGATCCGCGGCACCAGCTCCTCGTAGTAGGCGGGGTAGCCGGTCTTGTCCGCGTCGACGAAGGCGAAGTCGATCTCCGGTTCCCGGGGCAGCGCGCGCAGCGTGTCGATCGCCGGGCCGAGCCGCAGGTCGATCAGCTCGTCCACGGCGGCGCGCACCCAGTAGCGCCGGGCCACCGACGTCCACTCCTCGGACACGTCGCATGCCACCAGCCGGCCGCCCTTGCCCAGGCCGCGGGCGATGCAGATCGCCGAATAGCCGGTGAAGACGCCCACCTCGACCGCGTACTGCGCCCCGCACAGCCGCACCAGCATGCCGAGAAGGTCGCCCTCGTCGTGCGAGATCTGCATGCCGGCCGCGTCCGGGAAGGCGTCGCGGGTCTCGGCGGCCAGGTCACGCAGGACGTCGTCGGCGGGCGTGCAGTGCGCCAGCACGTACTCGTTGAGGTCCGGGCTGATGAGGTTAGCCATGCCGTACACCGTTTCGCCAAGACCGTGTCTCGCGCAACCCCTGAAACCGTGCCGCCCCGCAGGCGCCGCTCCCGCGACCGCGCCCCGCAGCCGCGCCGACGGCCGATCAGGACGTGATGATCAGGACGTGATGATCAGCAGCAGCCAGGCGAGCAGCACCAGACCGAGGATTGCGGCCAGCGCCCACGTGGGGACCTTGTGGCCGCCCTCGCGGTTGCGCTCGATCTCGGTGCGGATCTTGTCCCGCCGGCGTTCCACCCGGGCCCAGCGGCTGGCCGCGGCATCGAGGTCGGAACGCTTGGCGGGCTGCTGGTCGGGTTCGTGAACAGTCATGGCCCGACCAGCGTATCCCCGCCGATCACATGCTGGCGATGAGGCGTTCCACGCGCTCGTCGTAGGCGCGGAACGGGTCCTTGCACAGGACCGTGCGCTGCGCCTGGTCGTTCAGCTTCAGGTGCACCCAGTCGACGGTGAAGTCGCGGCGCTTCTCCTGCGCGTGCCGGATGAACTCGCCGCGCAGCCGCGCCCGGGTGGTCTGCGGCGGCGTCTCCTTGGCCTCGAAGATCTCCAGGTCGTTGGAGATGCGGTCGACCTGCTTGCGCTTCTCCATCAACGCATACAGCCCGCGGCCGCGGCGCACGTCGTGGTACGCCAGGTCGAGCTGCGCGATCCGCGGGTGGCTCATCGGGATCTCGTGCTTGGCCTGGTAACGCTCGATCAGCTTGTACTTCGACACCCAGTCGATCTCGCGGGACACCGGGTCGAGGTCGCCGCTCTCGATCGCGGACAGCACCCGGCCCCACAACTCGACGACACGCTTCGCGGTCTGGTCGCCGCCGCGCCGCTCGACGAACTCGGCCGCCTTCGCCAGGTACTCCTGCTGGATCTCCAGCGCGCTGACCTCCTTGTTGTTGGCCAGGCGGATCTTGCGACGGCCGGTGATGTCATGGCTGACCTCCCGGATCGCGCGGATCGGGTTCTCCAGGGTCAGGTCGCGCATCACCACGCCGGCCTCGATCATGCGCAGCACGATGTCCGCGCTGCCGACCTTCAGCAGCGTGGTGACCTCGTTCATGTTCGAGTCGCCGACGATCACGTGCAGCCGGCGGTACCGCTCGGCGTCCGCGTGCGGCTCGTCGCGGGTGTTGATGATCGGCCGGGACCGGGTGGTGGCGCTGGAGACGCCCTCCCAGATGTGCTCGGCGCGCTGGGACAGGCAGAACACCGCGCCGCGCGGGGTCTGCAGCACCTTGCCGGCACCGCAGATCAGCTGGCGGGTCACCAGGAACGGGATCAGCACGTCGGCGAGCCGGCCGAACTCGCCGTGCCGGGACACCAGGTAGTTCTCGTGGCAGCCGTAGGAGTTGCCGGCCGAGTCGGTGTTGTTCTTGAACAGGTAGATCTCGCCGGCGATGCCCTCGTCGTGCAGGCGTTTCTCGGCGTCGACCAGCAGGCCCTCGAGGATCCGCTCGCCGGCCCGGTCGTGGGCGACCAGGTCGGTGACCGAGTCGCACTCCGGTGTCGCGTACTCAGGGTGGGAACCGACGTCGAGGTAGAGCCGGGCACCGTTGCGAAGAAAGACGTTGCTGCTGCGTCCCCAGGACACCACTCGGCGGAACAGGTAGCGAGCCACCTCGTCCGGCGACAGCCGCCGCTGTCCCCGGTAGGTGCACGTGACTCCGTACTCGGTCTCGAGGCCGAAAATTCGCCGTTCCATGTCGAAACACTAGCCGGATTGCCGACCCATTGGCAGTCGCCACTCGCGCATTCTCCGGCACCCAGCGTCACGACGGGGAGGATGCGCCGCGCCGCGGAAGGCATAGACTCCCGCTGAATGAACCTCTTGGTGACCGGCGGCGCCGGCTTCCTCGGCTCGCATTTCGTGCGGGCGGTCCTCGCGGACCGGCTGCCGGGTCTTCAGGGTGCCTCGGTCACGGTCTACGACCGGCTTTCGTACGGCAGTGGCTTCGCGAACCTCTCCGCTGTGGCCGAGAACCCCCGCCTGGATTTCGTGCCCGGCGACGTGAGCGACGCGCCGGTCGTGGACATGGCGTTGCGCGGGCACGACGCGATCGTGCACTTCGCCGCCGACACCGCCGATCCGGCCGATACCGCCGGGACTGCCGATCCGGCCGATACCGCCGGGACCGCCGGCAGTGGTCCGGCCGGCTCGGAGGCCCTGGCCCGCGCCAACGTCGTGGGGACCCAGGTGCTTCTCGACGCCGCGGTCCGACGCGGAATCGGGCGTTTTGTCCAGGTTTCCACGGGCCGGGTGTACGGGCCGGCCGACGACGACGCCTGGGACGAGAGCGCTTGCCTCGCGCCGTCCACGCCGTACGCCGCAACGAAAGCCGGCGCCGACCTGGTCGCGCTGGCCTGTCACCGCACGCACGGCCTGCCCGTCGTGGTGACCCGGGCGGCCGACACCTACGGGCCGCGGCAGCACCCGGACCGGTTCATGCCGCGGCTGGTCACCGGCCTGCTGGACGGGCGACCGCTGCCGCCGGCCGGCGACGGCGGCCCGGTGCGGGAGTGGCTGCACGCCCGCGACCACTGCCGGGCGATCGCGGCGGTGCTGCTGAACGGGCGGCCCGGCGAGACCTACCACATCGGGGGCAGTGTCGAACTGTCCGATCGCGACCTGATCGGCGAGATCCTCGACGAGCTCGGCACCGGCGGGGACCGCGAGACGCCCGCACCCACGCCGGGCGCCGGGCGGTACGCGCTGAACGACGACAAGATCCGCCGCGAGCTGGGCTGGCGGCCCGAGGTCGAGTTCCGCACCGGGCTGTCGCAGACCGTCCGGTGGTACCGGGAGAACCCGGACTGGTGGCGCCCCCTGCTCTCCGGCTGAGGCGCCACCACGGGCGTCGTTACGAACCGTCGCCGTTCACGTCGTCGGCCGGCTCCTGCGGGTCGTCGGACACCGGGCCGGGCCGCGGCTCCTCGAGGACCGGCGCGGCCGACACGGTCGGCTTGTCCTCGGCCGGGGGCGGCGGGGCGGCGTCCACGTCGCCCAGCTTCTCCTCCGGCACCTCGGCGTCGCCCTGCAGCAGGGTGATCAGCGACTGGCCGGCGATCCGCCGGAACGCGCGGCCCTTGCGCCGGCGGTCCAGCACCGCGACCTCGAGCTGCTTGGACTCCAGGCGGCGCGGCGTGCCGTTCTCGCCGCCCACACTGCCCAGCGCCTCCGCGGCCAGCGCCAGCGCCTCGGTGAGGCCCGCGTTGGTGTCGTGCCGCTCGCGCAGCACGTTCGAGATGGCCTCGGCCTGCCCGCCCATCGCCATGAAGCCCGGCTCGTCCATCACCGAGCCGTCGTAGGTGATCCGGTACAGCTCGTCGGCCTCCGGCGAGGCGCCGACCTGCGCGACGCATATCTCCACCTCGTACGGCTTCTGCGTCTCGCTGAAGATGGCGCCCAAAGTCTGGGTGTACGCGTTGGCCAGCCCCCGGCCGGTCACGTCGCGCCGGTCGTAGCTGTAGCCGTTCACGTCGGCCATCCGGATGCCGGCCCGGCGCAGGCTCTCGAACTCGTTGTAGCGCCCGACCGCGGCGAACCCGATCTTGTCGTAGATCTCGCTGATCTTGCGCAGCGTCGTGATGTTCTCGGCGACCAGCAGGATGCCGCCCTCGTACGTCAGCACCACGGCGGAGCGGCCGCGGGCGATGCCCTTGCGGGCGTACTCCGAGCGGTCGCGCTGGACCTGCTCGGGTGATGCGTAGAACTGCATGGCCACGGGTGGCTACTCCCTCTCGTCCCTCGTGAAGTCGCTGAGAAATGCCGGGGATCAGCCGCCCGGGTTCTCCATCCGGCCGGCCACCACCTGCTCGGCCACCGCGTTGATCTCTTCCTCGCTGAGCCGGTGCGTGCCCTGCGCGGTCGCCGACATGACCACCGGGTAGATCTTGCGGGTGAGGTCGGGGCCGCCGGTCGCGGTGTCGTCGTCCGCCGCGTCGTACAGCGCCTCGACCGCCAGCCGGACCGCCTCGTCGGTGCTGATGCCCGGCCGGTACTTCTTCTTCAGCGCGGACTTGGCGAACAGCGAGCCGGAGCCGATCGAGTCGTAGCCGGTCTCCTCGTACAGGCCGCCGGCCACGTCGAAACTGAAGATCCGGCCCACCTTCGCCGGGTCGGCCGGGGACAGGTCGTACCCCGCGAAGAGCGGAACCACGGCCAGGCCCTGCAGCGCGGCGCCCAGGTTGCCCCGGACCATGCCGGCGAGCCGGTTCGCCTTGCCGTCGAGGGACAGCATCATGCCCTCGATCTTCTCGTAGTGCTCGAGCTCCACCTGGAACAGCCGCATCAGCTCGATGCCGATGCCGGCGGTGCCGGCGATGCCGATCAGCGAGTGCGCGTCGGCCGGGTGCACCTTCTCGATGTCCCGGCTGGCGATGAGGTTGCCCATCGTGGCGCGCCGGTCGCCGGCCATCACGACGCCCTCGGCCGTGGTGAGCGCGACGATCGTGGTGCCGTGCGGCGCGACGTCACCGGCGGACAGGCCGGGCGGCAGCGGACGGCGGCCCGGCAGCAGCTCGGGCGCCGCATGGGTCAGGAACTGCGTGAAGGAGGACGTCCCCGCGTTGGTGAAGAAGTCCGGGAGCCGCCCGGACGGATCAAAGTCCCTTGCCACGTGGTTCCTTTCAGATACGTGTTCGCACCGGCTGCGCGAGGGGCGCGCCGTGCGGTTGAGGAACCCTATCCCGCACGCCCCGCCGGTGCGACGATGTTGATCGACGTGTTGCTGTGTCGGCTTGCCGTGCACGACCCTGTGTCCGGGCGTCCGGACCAATTGCAGCGGCCGCGCCGAATTGGCACGGCCGACTGTCGGATCAGCTACGAGTCAGCGGAAACGGACAAAGAGGCTACTGTCCGCCCTTCTGGACGTAGCCCCGGACGAACTCCTCGGCGTTCTCCTCCAGCACGGAGTCGATCTCGTCGAGCAGGTCGTCGACGTCCTCGGTGATCTCCGCGTGCCGTTCGGCCACCTCCGGGTTGGCCTCGACGGTGACGTCCTCGACCTCTTCGTCCGACCGGCCTTTTCCGGACTGCGACTGACCACCGGTGTCTCGGGTTGCCATGGATGTCCCCCTTCTCAGCCGCCCGGAGTCTCTCGACTACGGGTTGATGAAAACCTACCTCGCGGGTGCGACAAAACGCCGCGCCGGGCCGGTGTTTTCTCAGCGGCTGGTGATCACCTCGAGGAGATCCTTCGCGCTCTCGCACTTGTCGAACAGCGCGCCGACGTGCTTCTTGGTGCCGCGCTCCGGCTCCATCATCGGCACCCGGACCAGCGACTCGCGCCCGACGTCGAAGATGACCGAGTCCCAGCTCGCGGCGACCACTTCGGACGCGTACTGCGCCAGGCAGCGGCCGCGGAAGTAGGCGCGGGTGTCGTCCGGCGGCTCGTACATGGCCCGCTGCGTCTCCTCGGGGTCGAGCAGCGTCCTCATCGAGCCGCGCGCGACCAGCCGGTGGTAGAGGCCCTTCTCCGGACGCACGTCGGCGTACTGCAGGTCGACCAGCTGGAGCTTGGGCGACGACCAGCCGAGGTTCTCCCGGTCCCGGTAGCCCTCGAGCAGCCGCAGCTTGGCCACCCAGTCGAGGGTGTCCGAACAGCTCATCGGGTCGCGGCCGAGCCTGTCGAGGGTGTCCTCCCAGCGGTTGAGGATGTCCTTGGTCTGCTCGTCGGCGTCGTCGCCCTCCCGCTCGTCGACGAACGCGCGGGCCCGCTCGTAGTACGCCCACTGCAGGTCGAGCGCGGTGAGCCGGCGGCCGTCCCGCAGCCGGATCAGGTGTCCCAGCGCCGGGTCGTGGCTGACCGCCTTGAGCTCGCTGACCGGGTCGGCGATGCCGAGCTCGCCGGTGAACACCTTCTCCTCGATCATGTTCAGCACCAGCGAGGTGGTGCCCATCTTGAGGTAGGTGGCGATCTCGGACAGGTTCGCGTCGCCGATGATCACGTGCAGGCGGCGGTACTTGTCGGCGTCGGCGTGCGGTTCGTCGCGGGTGTTGATGATCGGCCGCTTGAGGGTCGTCTCCAGCCCCACCTCGACCTCGAAGAAGTCGGCGCGCGAGGAGATCTGGAAGCCGGCGCCCGAGCCGTCCTGCCCGATGCCGACCCGGCCCACACCGGTGAAGATCTGCCGGGTCACGAAGAACGGGGTCAGGTGCGCCACGATGTCGGCGAACGGCGTCTGCCGGCGCATCAGGTAGTTCTCGTGCGAGCCGTACGAGGCGCCCTTGTTGTCGGTGTTGTTCTTGTACAGCTGGATGCGGTGCGTGCCCGGGATGGTGGCGGCGCGGCGCGAGGCCTCGGCCATCACCCGCTCGCCGGCCTTGTCCCACTTGACCACGTCCAGCGGGTTGGTGCACTCGGGCGTGCTGTACTCCGGGTGGGCGTGGTCGACGTAGAGGCGGGCGCCGTTGGTCAGTATCACGTTGGCCAGGCCGAGATCCTCGTCGGCGAGCGCGTCGGCCGGGTCGTAGGCGGCCCCCGAGTAGGTGAACCCGCGGGCGTCGCGCAGCGGCGACTCCTCCTCGTAGTCCCAGCGGGCGCGGCCGCCCCGGTTGAGTTCGGGCCGCGCGCCGTACGCGTTGACGACCTGCGAGGACGTCACCATCGGGTTGGCGCCGGGCTGCCCGGGCACGGAAATGCCGTACTCGACCTCGGTACCCATAATCCGTCGAACGCTCATGCGATCACCCTGCCCGCCACGACGCAGCCCATACCGCTCATGCATCGAGCCTAGACGCTCTGGCGCGCGTTCTCGCCCCGCCCCGTGCCGGAGGCGGCACGCTGGGTGGCGACCCGGGCGGCCGGAAGCGGTCCGGCGGTGAGCCGGCGGCCCAGGGCCTGGCCCGGAAGTTCCACCATTCGGTACGACAGCCAGGCCACGGCGAGCGCCACGGTCAGGTACGCCAGCCCGATGAGCAGGCGAATCAGCGGCGGGCGGGTCCCGAGGTCCGGGACGAGCCGGGTCAGCACCAGCAGGAGCACGGCGTGCAGCAGATAGAGCGAATAGCTGATCTGCCCGAGCCAGGTCCAGACGAATGGCACAGTGCGCTGCCTCAGGCCGTACGCAAGCAGGAAGGTCGCCGCGACGGCCGCGACGGTGACCACCCAGGTCGGCGGCGCCACGCCGTTGATCCCGTGCGCGACGATCACGCTGAGGGTGACCACCGAAAGTGAGGCGACGGCGGAGGCACGCCGGATCTGGCCGTGCTGCGCGCGGTAGACGACGGTGCCGGCGAACATCACCGCCAGGAACAGCAGACCCTGCCAGGACGCGACGACCGTGCTGTTGCGGGAGGCGTGCCCGTTGACCGCCGGGACGATCAGCATGGCGATGCCCGCGGCGCCGGCGACGAGGACCAGGCGGCGCTGGAGGTACGCGGTGACGCTGAGGGCCACCACGACCAGCAGGACGGCGGCGAGCAGGCGCCGATCCGCGAAGGTGCCGCCCAGCAGGTCGTCGGGCAGACGGTCGCCGGCAAGCAGGGCGCCCAGGGCAAGGCCGGCGGCCCACCAGTGGCTGTGCCGGTGCAGCCGCCAGGCGAACAGGCCCGCGACGACCAGGTAGAAGGTCATCTCGTAGGCCAGGGTCCAGAAGACGCGCACCGCGCCGCGCAGGCCGAGCAGGTCGGGGGTCATGGTGGCGTGGGCGAGCACGCCGGTGACGGTCTCCGCGCGCAGCGACTCCGGCCAGCTGAGCAGCCCGGTCGCGGCCAGCAGCGCGACGACGGCGATGGCGGCCAGGTAGGCCGGGTAGATCCGGCAGAGCCGCCCGGTCCAGAACCGGCGCAGGCTGCCGTGGCGTTCCAGAGACATCGGGATCACGTAGCCGCTGACCAGGAAGAACAGCAGCACGCCGTACTTGCCCAGGTCGATGTGGCGCATGACGGCGAGATGCCGCTCGTTGCCCAGTATCTGGGGACTGAGGTGGAAGAGGACGACGACCAGGGCCGCCCAGCCTCGAAGCGCGTCCAGCCAGCTGATCCTCGCGGTCACACCCACTGCAACGAGGCCGCGGGGCGGGAGGAAACCCCCCGCCCCGCGGCTCGGTGTCGCTTACAGGTACTGACCGGTGTTGGTCGCCGTCTCGATCGAACGGCCGGCCTCCGCGCCCTTGCCACCGGAGACGAGCGTGCGGATGTAGACGATCCGCTCGCCCTTCTTGCCGGAGATGCGGGCCCAGTCGTCGGGGTTGGTCGTGTTGGGCAGGTCCTCGTTCTCGCGGAACTCGTCGACGCAGCTGTCGAGCAGGTGCTGCAGGCGCAGCCCCTTCTTGCCGGAGGTGAGGAACTCCTTGATGGCCATCTTCTTGCCGCGGTCGACGATGTTCTGGATCATCGCGCCGGAGTTGAAGTCCTTGAAGTACAGGACCTCCTTGTCACCGTTGGCGTAGGTGACCTCGAGGAAGCGGTTCTCCTCGCTCTCGGTGTACATCCGCAGCACGACCGCCTCGATCATGGCGGCGACCGTGACGTCGCGGTCGTTGCCGTGCTCGGCCAGGTCGTCGGTGGACAGCGGCAGGTCGCGCAGGATGTACTTCGCGAAGATGTCCTTCGCCGCCTCCGCGTCCGGACGCTCGATCTTGATCTTCACGTCGAGCCGGCCGGGCCGCAGGATCGCCGGGTCGATCATGTCTTCCCGGTTCGAGGCGCCGATGACGATCACGTTCTCCAGGCCCTCGACGCCGTCGATCTCGCTGAGCAGCTGGGGAACGATCGTGTTCTCCACGTCGCTGGAGACACCCGAGCCACGGGTCCGGAAGATCGAGTCCATCTCGTCGAAGAACACGATGACCGGCGTGCCCTCGCCGGCCTTCTCCCGCGCCCGCTGGAAGACCAGGCGGATGTGCCGCTCGGTCTCGCCCACGTACTTGTTGAGCAGCTCCGGACCCTTGATGTTGAGGAAGTAGCTGGTGTGCTTCTCCTCGCCACGCCGCTCGGCGATCTTCTTGGCCAGCGAGTTGGCCACCGCCTTCGCGATCAGGGTCTTGCCGCAGCCGGGCGGGCCGTAGAGCAGGATGCCCTTCGGCGGGCGCAGCTGGTGCTCCCGGAA
>NZ_CAKUCL010000093.1 GCF_934643405.1 uncultured Actinoplanes sp. | reverse complement strand
CGCGACCGCGAGGGGCGGACGCTGAGGCGCGAACGGCGAGACGCGACCGCCAGGTGCGAGGCGCGAAGCGCGGGCGCCGGTCGTGGGTGTGGAGATCGAGGTCGGCGGCGGCCGGCCGGGCTGAGGGAAGTCACAAAACGATCGGGGGTTGATACCCCTACCCGGTATCCGTAAGATACGGTGCACGGAGGAGGGGATCGCATGAACGCCGGGACGAAGCTCGGGGCGTACGCCGTCGGTCTGGTTCTGATCTTCGGTGCGGCTGCGGGGGCCGGGAAGGTCATCGGGCCGGACGCGGCGCCTGCGCCGGTTGCCGAGAGTCACGCTGACATGGGGGGCGGCGCGGGCGGTGAGGAGCACGTGCCGGGGGGTCTGCAGATCGCCGAGGACGGGTACCGGCTGCAGCCGCTGACCACGAGCCTCGCCGTGGGGGCGGCGCGGCCGTTCGCGTTCCGGGTGCTCGGGCCGGACGGCGCGGCGCTGACCAGGTACACGCCCACCCACGAGAAAGACCTGCACCTGATCGTGGTGCGGCGCGACCTCACCGGCTTCCGGCACGTGCATCCGACGCTCGGCGCGGACGGCACCTGGAGCGTTCCGCTGTCGGTCGCCGAGCGGGGGCAGTATCGCGTGTTCGCCGACTTCCAGCCGGCCGGTCGTGCGGACGGCTTGACGCTCGGCGCGGACGTGGCAGCCCCCGGTGACTATCAGCCACGAGCGCTCGCGGCGCCGTCGCGGACCGCTACCGTGGACGACTACCGGGTGACGCTGGACGGGGATCTCGTGCCGGGCCGGTCGTCCACGCTCACGCTGACCGTCGAGAAGGACGGCGTACCGGTCACCGATCTTCAGCCCTACCTCGGCGCGTACGGGCATCTGGTCGCCTTGCGCGACGGAGACCTCGCCTACCTGCACGTTCATCCGGAGGCGACGCCCGGTGCGGGGCCGCGGATCACCTTCGTGGCGGAGGTTCCGTCGGCCGGCTCGTACGGTTTGTTCCTCGACTTCCAGCACGGCGGAAAGGTGCGCACGGTGGCCTTCACGGCGACGGCGGGAGGTGTCCGGTGAACCGGATCGAGCTCGAGATCGGCGGCATGACCTGCGCGGCCTGCGCCAACCGCATCGAGAAGAAGCTCAACCGGATGGACGGGGTCACCGCCACGGTCAACTACGCCACCGAGAAGGCCACGGTCACGGTCGACAGCACGGTCACCGCCGACGACCTGATCGCGACGGTGGAGAAGACCGGGTACACCGCGGAACTGCCGCGGCCGGAACAGGCGCCGGTGGAGTCGCCGCGCGACACCCTCCGTACGCGGCTGTGGGTCTCGATCGTGCTCACCGTGCCGGTGGTCGTTCTCGCGATGGTGCCGGCCTGGCAGTTCGACTACTGGCAGTGGCTGTCGCTGACGCTGGCCGCGCCGGTCGTGATCTACGGCGGGCTGCCGTTCCACCGCGCCGCGTGGATCAACCTGCGGCATGGCGCCGCGACCATGGACACCCTGGTCTCGCTCGGCACGCTGGCGGCTTTCGGCTGGTCGTTGTGGGCGCTTTTCTTCGGTACGGCCGGAACGCCCGGCATGCAGCATCCGTTCACCTTCGCGGTGGCACGCGGTGAGGGCGCCGGCAACATCTACCTGGAGGCCGCCGCCGGGGTGACGACGTTCATCCTGGCCGGACGGTATTTCGAGGCGCGGTCGAAGCGCCGCGCCGGGGACGCGCTGCGCGCCCTGCTGGAGCTGGGCGCCAAGGACGTGGCGGTGCTGCGCGACGGCGCCGAGGTGCGCGTGCCGGTGGCGCAGCTGGCGGCCGGCGACCGTTTCGTGGTGCGGCCGGGCGAGAAGATCGCGACCGACGGCGTGGTCGAGGACGGCGCGTCGGCGGTGGACCGCAGCATGCTGACCGGCGAGAGCGTGCCGGTCGAGGTGGGGCCCGGCGACGAGGTGGCCGGCGCGACCGTCAACGCGGGCGGCCGGCTGATCGTGCGCGCCACCCGGGTCGGCTCGGACACCCAGCTCGCGCAGATGGCCCGGCTGGTCGAGGACGCGCAGACCGGCAAGGCCGCGGTGCAACGCCTGGCCGACCGCATCTCCGGTGTCTTCGTCCCGATCGTGATCGCCCTCGCCGCGGCGACGCTGGGCTGGTGGTTCGGCACGGGCGCGGGCTGGACGGCCGCGTTCACCGCCGCGGTGGCCGTGCTGATCATCGCCTGCCCGTGCGCGCTGGGCCTCGCCACCCCGACCGCGCTGCTGGTCGGCACCGGCCGCGGCGCCCAGCTCGGCATCCTGATCAAGGGGCCCGAGATGCTGGAGTCGACCCGGCGCGTGGACACGGTCCTGCTGGACAAGACCGGCACGGTGACCACCGGCCGGATGACCCTGATGGCGGTGGAGCCCGCGCCGGGTCAGGACGAGGACGAACTCCTGCGCCTGGCCGCCACGGTCGAGGCGGCCTCGGAACACCCGATCGCCAAGGCGATCGCGGCCGGCCGGCACGGTGATGAGGGTGGCGTGTCGGGCTTCTCCTCGCGCGACGGGTTCGGCGTTCAGGGCACCGTCGACGGCCGCCTCGTCGTGGTCGGGCGGCCCTCCTTCGTCCGCGAGTGCGGGCTGGACGTGCCCGAGGTGGTCGAGAAGGCGGTGCGCCGGGCGCAGGAGAGCGGCCAGACCGCGGTCGTCGCCGGATGGGACGGCGCGGCCCGCGGCGCGCTCGCGGTCTCCGACATGGTCAAGCCGAGCAGCCGGCGCGCGGTCGACGACCTCAAGAGGCTCGGTCTCACTCCGGTGTTGCTGACCGGGGACAACCAGCTCGTTGCCGAGCGGGTCGCGGCCGAGGTGGGCATCGGTGAGGTCATCGCCGAGGTGCTGCCGGCCGGGAAGGTGGATGCGGTCAGGCGGCTCCAGGCGGCCGGCAAGGTGGTCGCGATGGCGGGCGACGGCGTGAACGACGCGGCGGCGCTGGCCCAGGCCGACCTCGGCCTGGCCATGGGTACCGGCACCGACGTGGCGATCGAGGCGTCCGACCTCACCCTGGTGCGCGGCGACCTGACGGCTGCCGTCGACGCGATCCGGTTGTCCCGGCGGACGCTGGCGATCATCAAGGGCAACCTGTTCTGGGCGTTCGCCTACAACGTGGCGGCCTTGCCGCTGGCCGCGGCCGGGCTGCTCAACCCGATGATCGCCGGGGCCGCGATGGCGTTCTCCTCGGTCTTCGTGGTGGCCAACAGCCTACGGCTGCGGCGCTTCCGCGGGCTGGCCTCGTAACGGCGCACTACGTTCCCCGACGTACGGGAGAAAGCCGCTCGCCGCCGGACGACGCGACCCGGTCCTGGGCCGAACACTGGGCCGCATGACCAGAGACAACGGACGCCGCCTCGCCGGCCTCGGACTGATCGCCGCCGCGATCGGGATCCCGGTGCAGATCGCCGGCGGCGCCGACTACCCGACCGTGCCGCCCGGCCTGATCATCCTGGCCGTGGCCGCGCTGCTCATGCTGTTCGCGCCCTGGCGCTGGGCGGTGCTCCTGGCCGCCGTCGCGACCCTGTTCATCAGCGTCGGCGCGGTCCTCGCCCCGAATCTGCGCGACCAGCTCTCCGACCCGGGGGCCGCCACCCTGTTCGCCGGCAGCCTGATTCAGCTCGCCGGCCTGGTGCTGGCTTTGGCCGGCCTGATCGTCATGGCCAGCCGCCGACGTACGCCCGTGGGCGGACGCGCCCGCGGGTGAGACTCTCTAACGTCCCAGTGGTGAAAGCCCTGTTCGCCTTGGTCACCGTGGTCCTCGCCGTCGCCCTGGCCCGGCACGACCCGCCCGGTCCGGTGTGGGCGCTGGGCTGGGCGTCGGTGTTCGCGCTGCGGATGGCCACCGGCCGGCGCACCGCGCTGGCCGGGGCCGCCGCGATGGTCGCCGTTCTGGGCGCCACCGCGCTGATCGGCGGCGAGGTCCTGCTGCCGGTGGTGTTCCTCGGCTGGTCCGCGGCGGCCTTCCTGCTCGCCGACGCGATCCGGGCGCGGGCCGACCGCACCCGGGCGGTCAAGCAGGCCGAGGAGCGGCAGCGGGTGGCCGAGGAGCGGTTGCGCATCGCCCGGGACCTGCACGACGGCGTCGCGCACGCGATGGCCACCATCAACGTGCAGGCCGCCGCGGCCTCGCACGTCCTGGCGAAACGCCCCGAGGCGGCGGGCGCCGCGCTCGCCGCGATCCGCCAGGCCAGCGGCGAGGCCCTGGACGAGCTGACCGCGATGCTCAAGCTTCTGCGCGAACCGGCCGCCCGGGCGCCCGCGCCGGGCCTGGGCACCCTCGCCGAGCTGGCCGGCACGGTCCGCGCGGCCGGTCTGCCGGTGTCGCTGACCGTGGACGGGCCGGTCGAGACGGTGCCCGGCGCGGTCGGCACGGCGGCCTATCGGATCGTGCAGGAGTCGCTGACCAACGTGGTGCGGCACGCCGGGGCGTCGCGGGCGCTGGTCACGGTCACCGCGGGGGAGAGAGGGCTGACCGTCGAGGTGCGCGACGACGGCGCGGGCGCGCGGGACTGGCCCGGCGCGGGCGTCGGGATCACCGGGATGCGGGAGCGGGCGGAGTCCACGGGCGGGCGCCTGGCCGCCGGTCCGATCGCCGGTGGCGGCTTCCGGGTGGGCGCCCGATGGGAGTGATCCGGGTGCTGCTCGCCGACGACCAGCCCCTGGTGCGGGCGGGGTTCGCGCTGATCCTCGGTGCCGAGGACGACATCGAGGTGGTCGGTGAGGCCGGGGACGGTGCCGAGGCGGTGCGCCTGGCCGCCGAACTGCGGCCGGACGTGGTGCTGATGGACATCCGGATGCCGGTGATGGACGGCGTGGCGGCGACGCGGGAGCTGGCCGGCGCCGCCAGGATCCTCATCCTGACCACGTTCGACCTGGACGAGTACGTGTTCGCCGGGTTGCGCGCGGGCGCGGTCGGCTTCCTGGTCAAGCACACCCTGCCGGCCGAGCTGATCCGGGCCGTGCGCGAGGTCGCGGCCGGCAACGCGCTGCTGTCGCCGGGCGTGACCCGCCGGCTGATTGCCGAGTTCGCCGCCGGGCCGCAGGTCAGCGCGTCACCCCCGGCCGAGATGGCCGAGCTGACCGCGCGCGAGCGCGAGGTGGTGGCGCTCGCCGCCCACGGCCTGACCAACGACGAGATCGCCGCCGAGCTGGTGATCAGCCCGGCCACCGCCCGGACTCACGTGAGCCGGGCGATGGTCAAGCTGCGGGCCCGCGACCGGGCCCAGCTGGTGGTCTTCGCCTACCGTTCGGGGCTGGTGGTCACGCCGCCGACGGGCCGGTGTTGACCCGGGACTTCACGACCTCGACCACGTGCGCCACGGCCTCGTCGATCGTCACGCCGTTGCGCTGCGAGCCGTCCCGGTAGCGGAAGGACACCGTCCCGGCGGCCACGTCGTCGTCGCCGGCGATGGCCATGAACGGGATCTTCTGCTGCTGCGCGGTCCGGATCTTCTTCTGCATCCGGTCGTCCGAGTAGTCGACCTCGGCGCGGATGCCCGCCTTGCGGAGCTTCTCGACGAACGACGACAGGTACGCGGCGTGGTCGTCGCGGATCGGGATCCCGACCACCTGGACCGGCGCCAGCCAGGCCGGGAACGCACCCGCGTAGTGCTCCACCAGCAGGCCGAAGAACCGCTCGATCGAGCCGAACTTCGCCGAGTGGATCATCACCGGCTCCTGCCGGCCGCCGTCCGCCGACTGGTACTCCAGGCCGAAGCGGGCCGGCTGGTTGAAGTCGTACTGGATGGTCGACATCTGCCAGGTGCGGCCGATCGCGTCGCGCGCCTGCACCGAGATCTTCGGCCCGTAGAACGCCGCGCCACCGGGGTCCGGCACCAGCTCCAGGCCGGACTCGACGGCCACCTCCTCGAGCACCTTCGTCGCCACGGCCCACTGCTCGTCCGTACCGATGAACTTGTCGCTCTTCGGGTCCCGGGTGGACAGCTCCAGGTAGAAGTCGTCGAGGCCGAAGTCGCGCAGCAACGAGAGCACGAAGTTCAGCAGGTGCTTGATCTCGCCGGGGGCCTGCTCGGGGGTCACGTACGAGTGGGAGTCGTCCTGGGTCAGCCCGCGCACCCGGGTCAGCCCGTGCACCACGCCCGACTTCTCGTACCGGTACACCGAGCCGAACTCGAAGAACCGCAGCGGCAGCTCACGATACGAACGCCCGCGCGACTTGTAGATCAAGTTGTGCATCGGGCAGTTCATGGCCTTGAGGTAGTAGTCCGCCCCTTCGAGGTGCATCGGGGGGAACATCGTGTCCTTGTAGTACGGCAGGTGGCCGGAGGTGTGGAACAGGCCTTCCTTGGTGATGTGCGGCGTGCCGACGTACTGGAAGCCCTCCTCGATGTGCCGGGCCCGGACGTAGTCCTCCATCTCCCGCTTGATCACCCCACCCTTCGGGTGGAAGACGGCCAGGCCGGAGCCGATCTCGTCGGGGAAGGAGAACAGGTCGAGCTCGGTGCCGAGCTTGCGGTGGTCGCGGCGCTCGGCCTCGGCCAGACGGTTGAGGTACGCCTTCAGCTCGTCCCGGGACGGCCACGCGGTGCCGTAGATGCGCTGCAGCTGCGGGTTCTTCTCGCTGCCCCGCCAGTATGCGGCGGCCGAGCGCATCAGCTTGAACGCCGGGATCATCCGGGTGGTGGGCAGGTGCGGGCCGCGGCACAGGTCGCCCCAGACGCGCTTGCCCTCCTTGTCGAGGTTGTCGTAGTGGGTCAGCTCGCCGTGACCCACCTCCATCACCTCGTTGGCGTCGACGTCACCCTTGAGGTCGACCAGCTCCAGCTTGTACGGCTCGCCGGCCAGCTCGACCTTCGCCTCGTCGAGCGACTTGTACTCCCGGCGGCGGAACGTCTGCCCGGCCTTGACGATCTCCTGCATCCGCTTCTCGAGCTTCATCAGGTCTTCCGGCTGGAACGGCTTGGGCACGTCGAAGTCGTAGTAGAAGCCGTCGGTGATCGGCGGTCCGATGCCGAGCTTCGCCTCCGGGAAGATGTCCTGCACGGCCTGCGCGAGCACGTGCGCGGCCGAGTGGCGCAGCACGTTGAGCCCGTCCGGCTCGTCGATCGCCACCGGGGTGACGTCGGTGTCGAGCTCGGGCTGCCAGTCCAGGTCGCGCAGCCGGCCGGAGGCGTCGCGGACCACCACGACCGCCTTGGGCCCGCTCGTCGGCAGGCCGGCCGCGGCCACCGCGTCGGCGGCCGTAGTCCCGGCCGGGACGACGAGAGGGTCGGCCACAGCGGGGGTACGGGGTGCGGACACGGTGTTCTCCTTCAGAAGTTGGTTCCGGGCCGTTGACGATGCTATCCGCCCGGCGCGGGCGCCCGTGCACGACGCCGGGTAGCGTCCGCTTCCGTGGCGGCGTCGTTGCGGCAGTTCGTGCTCAAGGTGGCGAGCCGCTGCGACCTGGGCTGTGACTACTGCTACGTCTACCGGATGGCGGACCGCTCCTTCGCGCGGCAGCCCCGGTTCATGAACCCGGCGACGCTGGCGATCACGGCGGACCGCATCGCGGCGCACGCCGAGGCACACGGGCTGCGGCGGGTGTCGGTGGTCCTGCACGGCGGGGAGCCGCTGCTGGCCGGTCCGGAATACCTCGCCACGGCGGCGCGCACGATCCGCCGGCGCGTCCCGGCCGATCTCCAGGTGCAGACGCACGGCGGGCTGCTCGACGACGCGATGCTGGCGGTGCTGGCCGAGCACGACATCACGGTCGGGGTGAGCCTGGACGGCGGCGCGGCCCACCACGACCGGCATCGGCGGCGGGCGGACGGGCGGGGCAGTCACGAACAGACCGTCCGGGGCCTGCGCCGGCTGACGTCCGAGCGGTTCCGGCCGCTGTTCGCCGGGCTGCTCTGCGTGGTCGACACGGCCAACGACCCGGTCGAGGTCTACGACGAACTGGCGGCCTTCCGGCCACCGGCGATCGACTTCCTCCTGCCGCACGGGAACTGGTCACGGCCGCCGGCCCCGGGTGCGTACGGGACATGGCTGCGCCAGGCGTTCGACCGCTGGTACGACGCCCGGCCGGCGCAGACGACCGTGCGCCTGTTCGAGGACGTGATCCGGCTCGCGGCCGGCGGCGCCGCGCGCGGCGAACAGGTCGGCCTGAGCCCGGCGGCGTTCGTGGTGGTCGACACCGACGGCGCGTTGCAGCAGGTGGACACGCTCAAGTCGGTCCGCGCGGGCGCGATGGGCACCGGCATGCACGTCCGGACGCACTCGATGGACGAGGTGCTCGACCACCCCGAGGTGCGGGCGCGCCGGCGAGGCCTGGACGGGCTGTGCGCGACGTGCCGCCGGTGCCCGATCGTGACGATCTGCGGCGGCGGCTCCTACGTGCACCGGTACCGCGAGGACAACGGCTTCGACAACCCGTCGGTCTACTGCGCCGACCTGGCCGCGCTGATCCGGCACGTGGTGGACCGCCTGGCCGGCGAGCTCGGACCGGGCACCTCGGGTCAGGCGACCGCCTCGATCGGCCGGCCGTTGCGGCGCGGTGGCGGGGCCGCGCGGGACAGGCGCAGCCAGACCACGAATCCCCAGACGACGAAGCCCAGGTAGACGGCGTAGAGGACGGCCGACGGGTAGTACCGGAAGTGGATCAGCTCGGGGACGCCCACCAGGTCGACGGCGATCCAGCAGAGCCAGAACTCGACCCAGCCGCGGGCCAGCCCGTACGTGGCAAGCATGGAACCCACGAAGATCCAGGAGTCGGCCAGGTAGTACCACCAGGGGGCCGGGAAACCGGCGCCGACGGCACGGAAGACGAAGAAGCAGACCAGCACGCCGGCCAGCGCGGCCAGGCCGTAGCCGAGCCGCTGCCGCGGGCTCGCCCAGTGCGGCTCGACGGACACCCCCTGGGTGATGCGCTTGTTGCGGCGCCACCGCCACCACCCGTACACGCTGGTGATGAGAAAAAAGACCTGTCGGGAGGCCTGACCGTAGAGCGGGGTGCCCTGGTCGTTGCCGATCGCCTGGCCCGCGAACACGGTGAAGAGCAGGACGTTGCCCGCGATGCCGACCGGCCAGGCCCACACGTTGCGGCGCAGTCCGAACAGCGCCGAGCCCAGTCCGAACGCGTTGCCGGCGATCTCCCGCCAATAGATCGCCTGATCCGCGGTGACCTGCCACTTCGCGTTGTAGAACATCGTCAGCAGGTGATCCAGCCAATCCACAGCTCATGGTAGGACTTTGGTGGGTGCGCCGGTGGTTCGTGCATAGTGTGATCGTGAGCGCACCGTCCTGCCCCACCGCGACCCGGCTGTACGAGCACGGAAAGGTCATCGCGGAGAACTTCCCCGCCGAGGAGATCGGTGCCCGGCTGGCCGAGCATCCCGACGCCGTGCTCTGGCTCGACCTGTACCGCCCGGCCGCCGCCGACCTGCAGGCGGTGGCCGAGGAGTTCCGGCTGCACCCGCTGGCCGTCGAGGACGCGACCCAGCCGCACGAGCGCCCCAAGCTCGACCGTTACCAGGGCCACCTCTTCCTCAACGTGTACGCCGTGGACCTGACCGTGGGGGACAACAAGTCGAAGTTCTCGAAGGCTGAGATCAGCGCCTTCGTCACGGCGCGCGCGCTCATCACCGTACGGAAATCGGCCAGCGACGCCGGCCGGCTGGTGGACCGGTGGGACTCCGACGCGAAGCTCGCCGAAGCCGGTGGCGTCGGCTTCCTGGTGTACGGGCTGCTGGACGAGGTGGTGGACGGTCACTTCGCGGCCAGCACCCGGCTCGACGAGTCGATGGACAGCGTCGAGGACGCCCTGCTCGAGGAGGGCGGCGCGCCCCGGGCGATCCGGCTTCGCGGCATCGAGCTGCGCAAGCTGGTGGCGATGCTGCGCCGGGCGGTCGCGCCGATGCCGGAGCTGGTCGCCAGCGCGATGCGCACCGACAGCGGGCTGGTCGACGAGCGGCTCGCGCCGTACTACCGCGACGTCGAGGACCACGCCCAGCACACCGTCGACCAGGTCGAACACCTGCGCGACCGGATCGAGGGGCTGCTGCAGGCCGACCTGGCCGAGCAGGGGAACGCGCTCAACGACGTCACCCGCAAGCTCGCCGCATGGGCCGCGATCATCGCGGTGCCCACCGCGATCACCGGCTACTTCGGGCAGAACCTGCCCTTCCCCGGTTTCGAGAAGCACTGGGGTTTCCTGCTCAGTCTCGGCCTGATCGTGGTGTCGGCCGGCGGTCTCTACGTCTTCCTCCGCAGGAGTCACTGGCTGTGATCCGCCGGGTCCCCGCGCCTGGCGCGGTTGGCGTAACCTGCCGGGTGATCTAGGCCCGTACCCGTCGGCGGGCCGCATCGGGAGGGCAGATGTTCGCACTGATCTGGGGCGCGGTGCGGACGCGCCGGGCCCAGGTGCTGACGGTGCTCATCCTGACCGCCCTGGCCGCCGCCGTGGCCGCGGCCGGCCCGTGGTTCGCGTATGCGAGCCTCACCCGGGCCGCCGCCGCCGACGTGGCGGCCGCCCCCGCCGAGCAGCGCACCCTGTCGGTCCGTGAGCAGGCCGACTCCAGCGGCGACCCGGCAAGCCTGCTCGGCCAGTTCGCGACGAAGGTGCGCGGGCTGCTGCCGCTGCCTGCCGCGTCCCCGATCAGTGGGCTGGTGGTGCCGCTGACCGTGCCGCGCGGCAACGCGGAACCGGCCATGGGGGTGGCCTATCGCGAGGGGTTCTGCGGCCACGCCCGCCTCCAGGGCGCCTGCCCGGCCAAGCCGTTCGAGGCGGCGATCAGTCAGAGCGCGGCGCAGCAGCTCAACCTCGGGCTCGGATCGTCGGTCACCCTGCGGTCCACGCCGACCGCCGACCCGGTGCGGTTCACGGTCGTCGCGCAGTACGCGCCGGACGAGCCCACCGGTCCGTACTGGAGCAACCGGCTCTACAGGGCCGAGGGCACCGGGCTAGACCCGCTGTTCACCCCGATCGAGACATTCCGCGACCCGCAGCTGTCCGAGCCCACGGTCAGCCTCGACGTGCAGGTGCCGGACGCGCTGCTCCGCGGCGACGGCGGGTACGACCTGGCCGGCGTGCTGCGCGAGCTGGACGTCCGGATGAGCGCGGCTGAACTGCGCCTGGTCGACCCGACCGGCCGGCTGCTCGACATGATCGCCCGCGACCGCTCCGAGATCCGGCTCGGCGTGCTGGTCGCCATGCTCCAGATCCTGATCGTCAGCTGGTTCGCCATCGGTCTGGCCGGCCGGTACACCGGGCGCGACCGCCGCGGCGACGCCGCCCTGCTCAAGCTGCGCGGCAGCACCCGCGCCGGCATGCTGCGCCTGGCCTGGGGCCAGCATCTGGTCCCGCTCGTGCTCGGCGCGGCCGCCGGGCTGCCGCTGGGCTGGCTGCTGGCCCGTGCGCTGGCCGGCCCGATCCCGGTGACCTCGGAGCGCACCACCGCCCTGCTGCTCTCGCTCGCCGCGGTCGCCGCGGTGCTGGTCGGCGGTCTGCTCGTGCTGGCCGCGGTCGAGGGCCTGGTGCTGCGCCAGCCGGTCGCCGCGCTGCTGCGGCAGATCGGCGCCGGCCGCGGCGACTGGCGGGCCGGCCTGGTCGACCTGTTGCTGCTCGCGGTGGCGGTCGCCGCCGTCTACCAGGACCGGTCCACCTCGGCCCGCAGCGGTCTCGCGCTCGCCGCGCCCGCCCTGGTCGCGCTGGCCGTCGCGCTGCTGCTGGCCCGGCTGGCCGGCCGGGTCGCCGACCGGGGTGGCGGCGCCGCGGTCCGCACCGGCCATCTGCGGCTGGGCCTCACCGCCGTGCAGATGTCCCGGCAGCTCGGCACCGACCGGGTGTTCGCCCTGGTGGTCGTGGCGGTGGCGCTCTTCGCCACGGCGCTCGGCGGCTGGCGCGGCGAGGCCACCGCGCGTGACCACCGCAGCGCCGCCGAGCTGGGCGCGGACCGCGTGCTGACCGTCCAGGCGCCCAACCGGACCGCCCTGCTGACCGCGGTCCGGACCGCTGATCCGCGCGGCGACCGGGCCATGGCCGTCGTGCTGGACCGGGCAGCGAACCCGCCGGTGCTCGCCGTGGACAGTTCCCGGCTGGCCGCGGTCGCCCGCTGGCGGCCGGAGTTCGGCCCGGTCTCGGTGCTGCCGTCGGCGAACGCCGACGATTTCGGCCCGGCCCCGCTGCCCGCGGTCACCGGCGACCGGTTGAGCGTCCGCCTCAAGCACGAGGGGGGCGGCGCCGCGGTGCTGAGCCTGGTGCTGCAGAACGAGGCGGACGGCACCCCGGTCCCGGTACGGTTCGGGCGGCTCGGCCCCGGCGAACAGACGCTCTCGGCCGGCGTGCGGGGCTGCACCGCCGCGCCCGGCTGCCGCATCATGCGCTGGGAGGTGACCGCGCCACCCGACCGGGCCGGCCGCTCCGACCCGGCGCCGGAGGGCAGCGCCGTCATCATCCGGGGCGTCACCCAGCAGAACCCGCCGGCCGAGATCCTCGACGCCGCCACGCTCGGCGACATCGCCCGCTGGCGGTCCGGCACCACCGGCGCCGCGATGAACATGGCGGCCCGCGACGGCGGACTGCGCCTGTCCCTCGACGAGAACCTCAACCTGGAGCCGACCCTGGGCGACGCGGTGTGGGCGGTCGACACGCGGCTGCCGCTGCCGATCGTCCTGGCCGGTCCGCCGTCGGTCCGATGGCAGTTCGGCGACCCGGTCCTGACCTCGTTCGGTGGCGGGGACACCCCGGTCCGGGTCAGCGGGACCGCCGCCGCGCTGCCGGTGCTCGGCCGCGTCGGGGTGCTGGTGGATCTGGAGGCGTCCCGGCGCGTCATCGGCGACGCCAACCCGCCCGCACAGTTCCAGGTCTGGCTCGCCCCGGGCGCCGGCCGCGAAGTGGTGGACGCGCTGACCGCGGCCGGGCTCGAGGTGGCCGGTGAGGCCGGCGTCGCGGCCCGGTCCGGCCAGCTGGCCCAGCAGGGGCCGGCCGCGGTCAGCCGGTTCGCGCTGGTCTGCGGCGTGGTGGCGCTGCTGCTGGCGGCCGCGGCCATCGGGGTGGCCGGCGCGGTCGACCGGCGGACCCGCCTCGAGCAGCTGCGGGCGTTGCGGGTGCAGGGCCTGTCCGGACGGGTCGCGGTGGCCACGGCGTACGCCGGACCGGTGGTTCTGGTCCTGGCCGGGCTGATCGCCGGGCTCCTCGCCGCCGCGCTCGCCGGACCACTGGTCCGGGTCGTGGTGCCGCCGTTCACCGACGGCTGGGACGTACTGGCCCCGCCGGGCGCGCTCGGCACGGTCGCGCTGGTGCTCGCCGGGCTGGCCGGGCTTGTCCTGCTGGGACTGACCGGCTGGCTGTCGGTGCGGCCGCTGGTGCGCGGCCTGCGCACCGGGGAGGGCGTCCCATGATCCGGCTCGTGCTGGCCATGGTGTGGACCAGACGTGGCCAGGCGGTCACGCTGGCCCTGCTGGCGCTGTTCGCGGTGGCCGCCGCGGTGGCCTCCCCGGCGTACCTGATCGCCGCCGACCGCGCGGTCGCCGCCGGGCAGATCGCCACCGCGACGCCGGCCGAGCGCGGCCTGGTGATCAGCGGCACCCGCGACAACCGGCTCCAGAGCGACGGCCCGGCCTTCACCGACATCGGCGACGCGCTCCTCAACCTGCCCGGCTTCACCTTCGTGTATGCGGCGGAATACGACACCATCGGCATCGAGCCGGACAAGGAGCACGCCTCCCGGTTCGTCTTCCGGCAGGACGTGTGCGCCCACGTCACCATGGTCACCGGCCGCTGCCTGATCGGCGAGGGCGACGTGATCATCGGGACCGGCACCGCGAAACGGCTCGAGCTGGCCGCGGGTTACCCGATCACGCTGGGTGCGGCCCGGTTCGAGGACGACCCGCGGCATCCGCAGTGGTCGCCGGACGGGGTGCCGAAGAGCCTCACGATCGCCGGCACCTACACGGTGGCCGATCCCGACGAGACCTACTGGGGCACCCACCGCTACTTCGCCACGATTCCCGGCCTGGGCCTGGGTGAGCCGGTCTTCACCAGCCAAGCCACGATGACCGGGATGGACCACGGCGCCACCGACATGTCGATCGACGGCACCGCGGGGGCGGCTGCGCTGGACATCGACCGGCTCCCGGCGCTGCGCGAGGGGCTGGCCGAGCTCAAGCCGACGGCCGACCGGATGGGCGCGTCGATCCAGGTCAACACCGACATGCCGGAGATGCTGGACCGCATCGACGCGGGCCGTTCGGCCACCCGGCTGATCATCCCGGTGCTGGCCGTCCCGCTGGTGCTGCTCGCCTGCTTCAGCATCTTCCTCGCGGTCAGCTACGGCACCCAGGGCCGCCAGCCCGAGCTCGCGGTGGTGGCGCTGCGCGGCAGTCGCTGGTGGATGCGGTGGTGGCTGGCCACCGGCGAGAGCCTGGCCGCGATCCTGGCCGGCGCGCTGGTCGGCTGCGTGGCCGGGCAGCTGCTGGTCAACGCGGTGGCCGCGGCCCGCTTCCCCGGCGTCGGGGCCGACCCGGACTGGTCGTCGCTGCGGTACGCGCCGGTCGCCGCGGCCGCGGCCTTGGTCGCCGCCGTGCTGGCCCAGCGCCGGCAGCTGCTCAGCCCGGTCGCGGTGCTGCTGCGGCGCAATCCGGTCGCGGCGAACGGCCCGCGCGCGCTCGCCGTCGAACTGCTGATCGTCCTGCTCGCGGTGGTCAGCGCGGTCCAACTGGCCATCTCCGGTGGCACGCTCACCGGGGTGGGGCTGCTCGCCCCGGCGTTCCTGATGCTGGCTCTGGCCTTGCTGGCCGCCCGGGCGCTGCTGCCCGCGGTCACCCGGTACGCCGGCCGGGCGCTCGACGGCGGCCGGCTCGGAATCGCGCTGGCCGGCTTCCAGCTCTCCCGCCGCCCCGGCGCCCAGCGGCTGTTCGCGCTGATCGTGGCGACCGTGGCGGTGGCCGGATACGCGGCGGCCGCGATCGACGTGGCGGCCCGCGGCCGGGCCGTCTCGTCCGGGCTGGGCGTCGGCGCGGCCCGGGTGCTCGACATCCAGCGCGCCTACCGCAGCCAGCTGCTGCACGCGGTCCGCGCCGTCGACCCGGACGGCCGGTACGCGATGGCGGTGAGCCGGCTGCCCAACAGCGCCGCCTCCGAGCCGCTCGGCCTGGCCGTCGACTCGTCCCGGCTGGCCGCGGTGGCGACCTGGCCGGCCGGCGGTCCGTCCGCCACCGAGGTGGCTCGCCGGTTGCATCCGCCGGCGGCCGAGCCGCTCGTCTTCGGTGGCCAGGACATCACGGTTCTGGCCACCGGGAGCGGCATCCCGCGGGGCGAGGACCTGCGGCTGATCCTCGAGGTGTCGTCGCTCGCCGGGCTGGGCGACAAGGTGATCGAGCTGGGCGAGGTGCACCAGGGCCGGTGGGAGTACAGCCAGCGGGTCGGCCTGTGCGCGAAGGGGTGCCGCCTCAACGGCATCCAGTTCATTGCGAGTGGCTCGATCGTCGGCGTCACCGGCACCGTCGTGATCGACGGCATCGGCACGAAGAACCCGTCCCGGATGCATCCGCCGGGGGACGCCGCACAGTGGAGGATGCCGCGCTTCGGCCGGCTCTCCTCGTCCGGCGACGGCCTGCGCATCGACGTCGACGGTCCGGGCGGTCTCCCCGGGGGCGCCTGGGTGCAGCCGGTCGACACGCCCTATCCGCTGCCGATCGCCTACGCGGGGGAGCCGCCGATCGGCAAGGCGGTGACCGGCATCGGCGGGGAGCCCCTGCCGGTCGACCCGGTCCGTTCGCTGCCCGCCGTACCCCGGCTGGGCGTGCACGCCACGCTGGTCGATCTGGACTACGCGGACCGGCTCGCGGTGGACAGCGCCCCGGCCCTGCAACCGCAGATCTGGTTGAACGACAAGGCCCCGGCCGACATCCTGGACCGCATCTCGGCACAGGGCCTGATCGTCACCGGCGACACGCTCGCGTCGCAGGTCCGCAAACAACTCGACGAGCAGGGCCCGGCCCTGGCGCTGTGGTTCTACGTGCTGGCCGGCGTTCTGTCGGTGCTGCTCGGGGCCGGCGCTCTGGTCCTGGCCGCCGCCGTGGACCGGTCCCGGCGGGTCGAGGACCTGTCGGCGTTGCGCGTCCAGGGTATGAGCCGCCCCGCGGTGAGCCGGGCAACCCTGTGGACATACCCGGTCCTGGTGGCGATCGCCGCCGTCGTGGGCGCGGTCATCGGCTGGGTGACGTGGGCGTTGACCGGGTGGGCGTTGCCGCTGGCGGGCCTGGACACGCCGCCGTTGCCGTTGCCGTCGTGGCCGGCACTCCTGGCGATCCCGGTCGCCACCCTGGGCGTGCTGGTGCTGCTGGCGGTGGTGGCCGCCCTGACCGGCCGGGACCTGCGGAGCCGCATCGACCGCGGGGACACCACATGACCGCCGCCGTTGCGGCGGCGCATTCGACCGAAGGGGACAACGGGTGAAGACGCTCAGCGTTGAGGAAGCGGACATCGCGTGGGGCAGCGACGCCCCGGTACTGCGCGGCGTCTCGGTGACGGCTCGCCCCGGCGAGATCCTCGCGGTGACCGGCACGTCCGGCGCCGGGAAGACCACGCTGCTCAGCGCGATGGCCGGCCTGCTGCCCCCGGTCGCCGGGAAGGTGCTGGTGGACGGTGAGCCGCTGGGCGACCGGGACCACGCGGTGTCGCTGGGCGTCGTGCTGATCCCGCAGGACAACGGCCTGGCCGCGATCCTGACCGCCGCCGAGAACATCTCGGTCGCGGTGATCGCCACCGGTGGCACCCCGGCCGAGGCGCGCCGGCGCACCGCGGAGGCCCTGGAGCCGCTCGGCCTGGCCGGCCAGGCGAACCAGCTGATCGAGGAACTGTCCGGCGGTCAGCAGCAGCGCACCGCGATCGCTCGCGGCCTGGCCCTGCGCGGCGACGTCCTGCTGGCCGACGAGATCACCAGCGAGCTGGACGCCGCGAACCGTCAGCGGGTGCTCGAGCTGCTGCGCGCCGAGGCCGGCCGGGGCGCCGCGGTCGTCTTCGCCACCCACGACCCGGAGGCCGCGGCCGCCTGCGACCGCGAACTCCACCTGGTCGACGGCGAGGCGGTCTGGGCGCGCCCCTGACCGTCCGCCTTCGGCCGGCCCGGCCGTCAGGCCGCGGTCTCGGTGCCGCCCGGCACCAGGGTGACCTCGCCGTCGATGTGCTGGACCGTGAAGAGGGTGCCGGGCGGGTAGCTGCCCAGAACCTCCGGCGGGAGCTGCACCGTGCCGTCACCGGCCACCACGGCGAAGTCCTGCCCGTCGCGGCCCTCGGCGCCGACCCGGCCGTCCCGGATGGTCACCGCCCGGCCCAGACGGGCGCCCACCTCGTTGTCGTGGGTCACCACGACGATCGTGGTCTGGCGTTCGGCGTTGACCGTCTCCATCGCGGCCAGCACCTCGTCACGGCCGGCGGTGTCGAGCCGGCTGGTCGGCTCGTCGACCAGCAGCAGGCCGGGCCCGGTGGCGATGCCCACCGCGAGCGCGGCGCGCTGCCGGCCGCCGGGCGTCAGGTCGGCCAGCTTCTGACGGCCCTGCCCGGGCAGGCCGACCAGGTCGAGAATGCGGTCGGGGTCGTCCAGCTTGATGCCGCGCGTGTGGGCCGCACGGCGCTGGGCCAGCCAGATGTTGCGGTGCAGGGACGCGTACGGGAGGAGGTTTCTCGCCGCGCCCTGCAGCACGACGCCGATCTCGGTGCCGCGCAGGCGGGAGATCTCGGCGTCGGAGAGCTTGCCCATGTCGTACGTGCCGATGTTGATCCGCCCGGCCGAAGGCCGCATCAGGCCCGCGAGCAGGGCGATCAGCGTGGACTTGCCGGAACCCGACGGGCCGACCAGCGCGAGCGTCTCGCCCGGCGCGATGGAAAGGTCAACGCCGGCGAGGGCGACGACGTCGCCGGCTTCGGCGCGATAGATGTGCACCACGCGGCGGCAGGCCACGGCAAGTCCGTTCATGCGCTCACGCTAGCGAAGATCCGTGCATCCTGACGACCCGTCTTCGGCTCGGACATCACCCATCGCCCATCGCCCTCGCCTGGCGTCACCACCGGCCGGCGCTCCTTTCCGGGCGTGAGGTCACTCTCCAGTGTCCGCAGCCGGCCTCCTAGGGTGGTTCCCGTGCGCGACATCGCCGTCTTCACCGGTTCTGCCCATCCCGAACTCGCCGCCGAGATCTGCCTGCATCTCGGCGTGCCGCTGCTGCCCGCCAAGATTTCCCGGTTCGCGAACGACTGCATCGAGGTGCAGCTGCAGGACAACTGCCGGGAACGCGACGTCTTTCTCATTCAGCCGCTGGTCCCGCCCGTACAGGAGAATCTGGTCGAGCTTTTGTTCATGCTCGACGCGGCGCGCGGGGCGTCGGCTGGGCGGATCACCGTGGTGCTGCCGCATTACGCATATGCGCGCAGTGACAAGAAAGACGCCCCGCGCATTTCGATCGGCGGTCGTCTGGTGGCCGATCTGCTGACGACGGCGGGCGCCAACCGCGTCCTCGCCATGACGTTGCACTCTCCGCAGGTGCACGGTTTCTTCAGCATCCCGGTCGACCATCTGCACGCCTTGCGCGAGCTGGCACACCATTTCCGCGGTTATGACCTGAGCAATACGGTCGTCGTCTCGCCCGACCTCGGCAACGCCAAGGAGGCGGCCGCTTTCGCCCGCATGCTCGACATCGACGTGGCGGCCGGAGCCAAGCAGCGCTTCGCCGACGACAAGGTCGTGATCAGCACGGTGATCGGTGACGTGACCGACCGCGACGTCATCGTCCTGGACGACGAGATCGCCAAGGGGAGCACCGTTTTCGAGCTCCTGGCCCGTCTGCGCGAACGCAACGTCCGAAGCGTGCGGGTGGCGTGCACGCACGGTTTGTTCGCCGCCGACGCGGTCCAGCGCCTCTCCGCCGAAAAGGAGGTGGAGGAGATCGTCTGCACGAACACGGTCCCCATCCCCGCCCAGAACCGGACCGAGAAGCTGACCGTCCTTTCGGTGGCCCCCGCCCTCGCCGAGGCCATGCGTCGCATTCACAATGGTGAATCGGTCAGCGCGTTGTTCGCATGATGCGAGGTCACATGCGGATGTCGTAGCGGGGTGGGGTCGCTGGCCGCTGGCGCGTCCAGAACGCGACCCCCACCCCGGCGACCTGAGTGAGTGGTTGCGCCCAACCCCCAGAACCGCGCGGCCGTCCCCGCCGCAAACGGCGATGCCGTCGTAGGCGCTGGCAGCCGATTCCCGCGGCTTCGGGTGCCGTCGTGGCCGCAGCTCCGCCGCGTGCGCCGCCACGGGAGCCGTCGTAGGGTGCAGCATTTCAACGCTTTCGGTGGGCGGCACGGGCGCAACTCGCCAGGGCGCAGCCCCGGCCGACCGGCCGAACGAAAGTCTTGGCGGGTCTGCCACAATTCCGGCTGCAGCTTCCCGGGCGACTCTTTCGGCCGCCGGTATGCCGACCATACGAGGACCCGCGTGGAGCGGTCGAAGGTGAACCAGGACGGCTCGCTGTAGTCGGCCGTAGGTGGGTCGTGCTGGGCTTTCGCGCGATGCACCAAATGACCAGCCGCCGCCTGCGATGCTTCGGCTCGCGCGGTCGCCGGGGCCCCGGTGGGTGGGGCGGTATGGCGCTGCGGCACGGTGGGTCGCGAGGTTTGGCGCTGCGGCACGGTGGGTCGCGAGGTTTGGCGCTGCGGCACGGTGCGTCGCGCGGTATGGCGCCGCTGCGCGGTGTGACCCTGGCGGTCGGCAGAAATGGCAACCGAAGGTCCGGACACGTGGGCGGCGGCCGCATGGGCGGAGTTCTCCTCCCTCAGGCTGGGTGCTGGGGGGTCGGTGCCGATGGCGGGCGGGGAGCTGGCGCCCACCCGTTCACCGCGCTTAAGCCCGCGGGCTGGGGGTCGGTGCCGATGGCGGGCTGGGGAGCTGGGGTCTTCCCGGGCTGGTGTGCTGGGGGATCGGTGCTGATGGTGGGCTGGGGAGCTGGGGTCTTCCCGGGCTGGTGTGCTGAGGGATCCGTGCTGATGGTGGCCTGGGGAGCTGGTGCCCACCCGGGCTGGGGTGCTGGGGGAGCGCCGCCGACGAGGTGGGCCGGGAAGGCGGCGCCCACCCGCCGCCGTCCTCGGTGGGTGGGCGCCAGCTCGTGTGGGCGTCCTCGGTTCGGCGCCCCCGCGGCCGAAGAACGGACTGCCCGTTCAACTGCGGTTGCCGGGGGACGAGGAGGGCACCCCGTCCCCCGGCGTGGTGTTACCGCCGGAATCTCGCGCGAAATGATGCTGGCTGCGGTCTCCTTTCGACGCCGGGATCTGGGGTCTGTCTGATTGGGAGCGCTCCCAATCAAGGACTGTAACGGTGCCGCGGGCGGTGTGGGAAGTGTCAGGTTGTGGCTGTGCAGGTGATGGTCGGCGTGACGGGGGAGCCGGACGCCAGGTAACCGAAGGTGGCGGAGGCGCCGGCGGCCAATCCGCCGTTGTAGGCGACGTTGGTGGCGGTCACCGTGCTGCCGCTCGTTGCCAGCGTGGCGTTCCAGCCCTGCTGGATCGGCGGGGTGCCGGGGTAGGTCAGCGTCACCCTCCAGCCGCGGATCGCCGACGCGCCGGCCGTCACCGTCACCGCGGCCTGGTAGCCGCCCTGCCAGGAGCTGCTCACCGCGTGGCCGGCCGAGCACGATCCGGCGGCGGGGGGAGTGGTGGCGGGGGGAGTGGTGGCAGGCGGAGTGGTGGCCGGCGGAGTGGCCGGAGGAGTGGTTGCCGGCGGCGGCGTGGACCCGCCCCCGCCGAAGTCGACGTCGCTGCAGAAGTAGTAGGACTGGTCCAGGTGGCTCGCCTGCCAGATCGTGTAGACCATCGCCCGGCCGGTGCGACCGCTCAGCCGTACCGGAACGTCGATCTGCACGCCGCCGGTGACCGGGGTCCACTGGGCCGCCGGCGTGTTGCCGATCTGGGACACCCGCTCCAGATCCGACCACTTCAGGGCCTGGGTCGTCGGATTGAAGCCGGGCCTGGACACGTACACCCAGATGTAGTCGGCGCCGTGTGACGCCTGGTCGAACAGGCGCACGTTGAACGAGTTGCCGACCGGCGTGGCCCTCCAGTTGCCGACCGTGTCCAGCGCGTTGTACCGGCCGCTCTGCGTGTGGCCGGCGCTGCACAACTGGCCGTCGGGGATGGCTGCCTGGTGGTTGCCGGCCACGCCCTCGCGGAACAGGCCGTTCCAGTTCCACATGGCGTTCGGGTCGGCCTGCCAGGCCTGCCAGCACATCGGGTCCTCGGTGGCCATGGCCGGATCCTGGAATCTGCTGCCCCAGCGGTCGTAGCAGCCGTAGTTGCGGGAGGCGGGCCCGGTGACATTGCCGTGTGCCGACGCCGGACCGGTCGGGACGATGAGCAGGCCGAGCACGAGTGCGAGCGCGCCGGCCAGGGAGAACAAGCGGATACGAGAAGTCATGACACTCCGGTTGCGAAGCAAGGCGGCCGGGTGGACACGGCCACGGTTCGACGGGGAACAAGCGCGAACCGGCGGAGGTGCCGTCCACCGTACCATTCACTGGCGTCAATGAAAGGGACTGCCGGTGGTGGATGTGCGGCCCGCGACGCGGATGCCCCGATAAGTTGCAAACCTGGCGAACCGGCCTCCTGGGCCCCAGCAGGCGCGGATCATGTGCCCATGGGTGTCATGGCTTACCCCCTCCGGTACGCGCTCGCCGACCTCGCCCTGGCGCTCAGCCGGGTCTCCGACGATCCCGCCGAGGTCCGCTCCACGGCGGCCCGCGCGGCGGCCGACATGATCGGCGACGGCGCGGGTGTGCAGCTGCTGCGCGACGACGGACGGTACGACGCGATCACGTACCACCACATCGACGACGAACGCTCGGCCTCGCTGGGCCGGGTGCTGGACCACGGCGGGCGGCTGCCCGACGACGACTTCTCGACCACGCTCGCCGCCAGCCGCCGTCCGATCGTGCTGGCCGGCGACGGTGTCGAACCGCTGGCCGGCGACGAGCACCAGATCCACGCGGCGGTGCTGTGCCCGGTGATCGTGGACAACACGTTCGCGGGATATCTGGTCCTCACCCGCGAGACCCCGGGCGCCTTCTATTCGACCGCCGAGGTCGAGCTCGCCCGCGACATCGCCGGTGAGCTGGCGCTGGCCTGTTCGAGCGCGCGGGCCCTGGAACGGCTGCGGGCGAGCGAGGAGCGTTACCGGCGGGTTCTCGAGACGATCCCGGAGGGCGTGCTCCAGCTCGATTCGGACGGCGTGGTCACGTACGCGAACGAGCCGATCGGCGTCGTGCTGGGCATGCCGCGGTCCCAGCTGGTCGGGGTCTCGCTGCGGGGCTTCCTGGACAACCAGGGGCAGAAGGAGCTGGCCCGGCGGATCAGCGAGTGCCAGGCCGGACGGTCGACGGTGGGCGCGACCCGGCTGATGCGCGCGGACGGCTCGCAGCGCAGCGTCCGGATGAGCATGATGCCGCTGACCGACGACCACGGCGCGTTCAACGGCGTGGTCTGCATGGTCACCGACACCACCGACCACATCGACGCCCGCGGCCTCAAGCGCCAGCTCGACCACCTGCGCCGGCTGGACAGCCTGGGCCAGCTGATCGGCGGCATCTCGCACGACTTCAACAACCTGCTGACCGTGATCGGCGGCTCGGCCGACATGATCGCGACGACCGCCGAGGAGGGCTCGCCGCAGCACCGGCTCGCGGCCGACATCCTGGAGGCGGTCGGCACCGGGCGCACGCTCACCCATCAGCTGCTGGCCTTCGGCCGCAGCGACGGCAACCGCCCGGAGATCATCCCGATCCCCGACCTGCTCACCGACGTCCAATCGCTGTTCAGCCGTACGCTCGGCGAGCACATCGGGCTGGATCTGGCGTTCGGTCCGGACGTCTGGCCGGTGCGGGCCGAGCGCGGTCCGCTCGAGCAGGCGCTGGTCAACCTGGCCGCCAACGCCCGTGACGCGATGCTGCACGGCGGCATGCTGCGGGTGGCCGCGATGAACGAGGTGGTCGACGAGGAGCAGGCCCCCGACGGCGTGCCGCCCGGCCGCCTGGTGCACATGGTCATCACCGACACCGGCGTCGGGATGACCGAGGAGGTACGCCGGCGGGCGCTCGAGCCGTTCTTCACCACCCGGCCCACCGCCGCCGGCCTGGGCCTGGCCACCACGGCGGGGATCGTGCAGGGCATCGGCGGTCACATCGAGCTGGAGTCGCAGCCCCGGATGGGCACCACGGTCCACCTGTACCTGCCGGCGGCCGAGGAGCGTACGTCACCCGCCGAGGCCCGCCAGGGCGCGCCGGCCGTCATCGGCCGCGTGCTGATCGTCGAGGACCAACCTGAGGTGGCGCAGCTGGTGCAGCGCCTGATCGAGCCGGCCGGCTACGCGATCACGGTCGCCACCGACGCGCTGACCGCCGTCACCCAGGTCGCCGCGGGCGCGCATCCGGACCTGCTGATCACCGACGTGGTGATGCCCGCCATGACCGGCCCCGAGCTGGCGAACGCGCTGCGTACCCACCACCCGGACCTGCCGGTGCTCTACATGTCCGGCTACACGGCGGCGTCGCTCGGCCCGCAGCTGCATCTCGACGACAACAGCATGCTGATCGAGAAGCCGTTCACCCGGTCGACGCTGCTGGGCGCGATCCGCACGTTGTGCGGCCCCCAGCCCAGCGACTGAGACGTCGCGGGTGCGCCCGCCCTCTCTCTGGTCGACCCCGGAGGTCCGGAGGGCCGCCCCGAGCCTCCCCAGCAGCATCCGGGTGGGGCGCTGGGCGGTCA
>NZ_CAKUCL010000092.1 GCF_934643405.1 uncultured Actinoplanes sp. | reverse complement strand
GCGCGCAGTCCCCGGGCGGCGCCGAGCCGGTCAGCGCGCGGTCCCCGGGCGGCGCCGAGCCGATCGGCCCGCACGCCGTCGAGCTGGCCGGGCTGCTGCACGAGCTGTCGGTGCGCCTGCTCACCGCGGACACCTTCGCCGCGGCGCTGGACCGTCTGGCGGCGTTCGCGGCCGGCATGCTGCCCGGCGTGGTGCGCGGCTCGGTGGTGCTGATCGGCGAGGGAGGCCCCCTGTCCACCGCCGGTCACGGCACGGCGGGGGAGGCCTTCGACGAGCTTCAGTACGCCGCAGGCTCCGGCCCGGGCCTCGAAGCCGCCCGTACGCGAACTGTGGTCACCGTGCCGGACGTGGCCGCCTTGCCGGTGTCCGACGGCTTCGGTGCCGTGGTGGCGATCCCGCTGGACGTGCAGCGCGCCGAAGTCGGCGCGCTCAGCCTCTACCTGCAACGGCCGGGCGCGCCGTCGCCGGATCTCCTGCTGACCGCGATGGCCCTGGTCAGCCAGGCCGAGGTGCTGCTCGGCGAGCTGCGCCGGCGGGACGGGCTGAGCGCCGGCGCCACCGTCGACCGCGCGGCCGGGGTGATCATCGCGCAGCGCGGGTGCGGCGTCCAGGAGGCGTACGACGTCCTGCGCGACACCGCGCAACGCCTCGGCCTGGACCGGCAGGCGGTGGCCGAGCGCCTGATCGCCGCGGTGGCCCGGCAGAGCTGACAAAAAAGGAGCCCGGCACCTGGCCGGGCTCCTCCCTGTGGTGCGGGTCGTCAGGCCGTCGACGCGCCCTTGTCGTGCAGCGGCCCGGCGCCGACCTCACCCGGCACGCCGTCGCTGTTCTCCGCCGCCAGGATGTCGTCGGCCCGCTGCTGCTGCGCCGAGCGCTGGGCCAGCGGAATCTCCGGCAGGAAGAACACCACGATCAGGCCGATCACCATGACCGCGAAGGCCATCAGGAAGACCACGTGGGTGCCGTCCGCGAAGCCGACCTTGAACGGGTGCGAGATCGCGTCGCTGAGCTTGTTGATCCAGGAGGTGTCGCTCAGGTCGCCGCCGCCCGCGGTCGCCTGCTGCAGGATCCGGCCCTGATCCGGGTGCTGCTGGAGGGCCTGCTGGAACTCCGGCGTGCTCCGCGCGGCGCCGAACGCGTGGGAGATCTTGCCCGGGAGCACGTTGAAAAGCACGGACAGGAAGATCGCCGTACCCAGGGTGCCGCCCATGGACCGGAAGAAGGTCACCGAGCTGGTGGCCACGCCGATCTCCCGCGGGGACACCGCGTTCTGCACGGCGGTGATCATCGGCTGCATGTTGCCACCCAGGCCGAGACCCATCAGCACCATGATCAGCATGGTCTTCCACAGCGGGGTGTCGGCGCCGATCAGCGCGAACAGACCGAGCGCGATCAGCATCAGCGAGCTGCCGACGATCGGGAAGATGCGGTACCGGCCGGTGCGGGCGATCAACTGACCCGCGGTGATCGAGCCGGCCATGATGCCGACCACGAACGGGATCATCTGGAGACCGGCCAGCGTGGCCGAGGAGCCCTTCACGATCTGCAGGTACAGCGGGACGGTGAGCAGGCCACCGAACATCGCCATGCCCAGGATCGAGCTGGACAGCGCGCCGACCGAGACGGTCCGGTTGCGGAACAGGCGCAACGGCAGAAGGGCCTCTTCCTTGTACGCCCGTTCGGCCAGCACGAAGCCGATCAGGCCCACCGCTCCGATCACGTAGCAGAGCAGCGCCCGCCCGGAGTCCCAGCCCCAGTCGCGGCCCTGCTCGGCCACGGTCAGCAGCGGCACCAACCCGACGATCAGGGTGATCGCGCCCGGCCAGTCGATGCGGTGGTTGACCCGGTGGTGCGGCAGATGCAGCACCTTCGCGACCACGATCATGGCGGCGATGCCGATCGGGACGTTCAGGTAGAACACCCAGCGCCAGCCGTCCAGCCACAGCAGGGTGTCGGCGCCCGCGAAGAAGCCACCCAGGATCGGGCCGAGCACGCTCGCCGTACCGAAGACAGCAAGGAAGAAGCCCTGGTAACGGGCCCGCTCCCGGGGCGGCACGATGTCGCCGATGATGGCCAGGGCCATCGACATCAGACCACCGGCGCCAATTCCCTGTACGGCGCGGAAGGCGGCCAGCTCGTACATGTTCTGCGACATGCCGCAGAGGAACGAGCCGACGATGAAGATGGCGATCGCGAACAGGAAGAAGCCGCGCCGGCCGTAGATGTCGGACAGCTTCCCGTACAGCGGGGTGGAGATCGTCGAGGTGATCAGGAAGGCCGTGGTGGCCCAGGCCTGGAGGTTGAAGCCGTGCAGGTCGTCGGCGATCGTCCGGGTGGCCGTCGCCATGATGGTCTGGTCCAGGGCGGCCAGGAACATGCCCATCATCAGACCGGCCAGGATCGTCAGGATCTGCCGATGGGTGAACTCTGCCGACGGGGCCGCCGCCGGTGGGCCGCCCGTCGTTCCGGCCCCGGCGGGTGCGGTGGTCGTGGGGTTGCTCACGCGTTCTCCCGTGGTGGTGTACCAGCCGGGTCGTTGCGCAACTGCGCCTCGACCGAGCTGTTGAATTCTTGGAAGAGGCCGACGAAGGTCGCGACGCGTTCGGCCGGCCACTCGCTCAGCGAGCCGCGCAACCACGCCTGACGTCTCTCGTGCAGCTGCTCGCAGGCGGCGTGCCCGGCCTCGGTGATCGCGAGGCGCGAGGCGCGGCCGTCGTCCGGATCGGCCTCGCGGCGGGCCAGCCCGGCCTTCACCAGCTGGGCGGCCTGCCGGCTGATCGTGGACGGATCGGCCTGTTTGATCTCGGCGAGGTCGGTCACCCGCATCGGACCCTTCGCCCGCAACGGATAGAGCAACAGCAGCGCGGAGAGCTCCGCACCGAGGTCTCCGACGTCGAGCATGCTCTTGGCCCGGGCGACCAGCCGGTGGAATCGCACAAGTTCCTCGGCCAGGCGCGAGGTGCTGCTCTCGATGTCCGATTCGTACACGCGCCGCCATCCCGAAGGGTCGATTGGATGCGTGTAGCCTACAACTGATTGGGTGCTGAACACATCTGAGTTCAGTGGCCCTCGAGTGACGCTCGTCGCAATGTTTCAGCGCCGGCTCGGCGGGACGCCCGTCAGCGCAGTCTCCAGACGCCGGTCACCAGCGTCTCGGCTTCTTCCAGGGCGGGCGGCACCGGCACCACGTATTCGGCGACCCGCTCGAAGAGCCGCTCCGGGAAATGACCGCGCCCCGGGTCGCCGACCAGGACTTCCGCGCCCTCCCGCCGGGCCGCCCGGAACGCCGCCGTCATCTGGGGCGCCACGGCCGGGCTGTAGTAGACATCCCCGGCCAGCAGGACGTCCGGTACGTCCATCTTTAGGCTCTTTTCGCCGTCCGCGCCCTTCGCGCTGAGCTTGCTCTTCTCGCTCGTGTTGCTCAAAGCGACGCCGTTCGCCCGGGCGTTGCGGTGGGCCGCCGCCACGGACGCCGGGTCGAGATCGGTCGCCGCCACCTCGGTCGCGCCGGCCTTGGCCGCCGCGATCGCGACGATGCCGCTGCCGGTGGCCAGGTCGTGCACCCTCTTCCCGGCCACCTTCTCCGGATGGTCGAGCAGGTAGCGGGCGAGGGCTTGGCCGCCGGCCCAGACGAACGCCCAGAACGGCGGAGGTTCGTCGCTGCGGTACTCACCGCCGCTGAGGTCGAAGAGCCCCACCGTCCCGGCGACAAGATGCAACGAAATCTCCGGCACCAGCGGCACCGGCATCAGCGTGGTGATCGGCTGAGGCATCCGGTGATTCTCCGCCGCCTGGCTTGCCGGGCGCCCCCCATTTGACCCGCGTCACAGCGCCACCCGGCCCGGCCAGGCGGGCCCGCCTCTCCAACGCTTCAGGCCGGCCCCCATGGGCGGCCTTTTCTGGCAGGCGCTTCAGGCCGGCTTTGTGTCGGACGCGGCTTCGGCCGACCCTGTGGGCAGGCCTTCATGGTGGGCCTCGCCGGTCATCCCGGCCGGGCCCTCTGGCCAACCCCTTATGCCGGGCCAACCTTTCAGGCCGGGCCAACCTTTCAGGCCGGGCCAACTTTTTAGGCCGGGCCAACCCTTCAGGCCGGGCCAACCCTTCGGGCCAGGCCCTCTCGCCGGCCCCTTTCTCCAGCTCTTCAGGCCGGCCATCTGGCCAAAGCCCTCGGACCCAACCCTCTCTTCGAACCTTTGGGCCGGCCCGTCTCTCCACCTGGCAGACGTGTGGGGAGGCGCGCCGGTCAGGCCGGCTGTATTCCCCACGCTTGGGGTGGGCTGGGCGGGTGTGGGCGCTTGGCCTGCTGGGGTGTGAGAGTCCGCCGACCGGCGGGCTGGGCTAAGCGGGGTGGGCGATTTGGAGCTTTGCCCGGTATTCGGCTCGGGCCTCGGCTGCCCACGGGGCCTGCTCGTCCTCGAGCAAGGGGCGGTTTGCCACGAAAGCGGCGGCCTTCAGGGGCTTTGCGGCGCGGTCGGCGGGGCGGGAGGCCGCGGCGGCCATCAGCTCGTCGAAGCGGGCCACGTCGATCCGTACCTGCTCGGGGTTCAGCGACCAGCGGTCCCGGTGGGCCATCACTACCGAATCCCGGGACGGGACGCCCGGCTGGAGGCTCGCGCGCAAAACCGACATGTCGGTTTCGACCGTCTTTTGGGGAGTGTTCAGTAAGGCTGCCAGCTCCGACGTGGACACCTCGCCGCGCAGCGCGAGCAGCGCCAGCAAGTGTCGCGGCCGATCACCGCCGAAATCCTCTCCCATCAGGCGAATGCCTCGGGTTCGCACCTCGACGCGGCCGAAAAGCTGGATGTCGAACATGTTTCGGAACTCTGCAAGTGAGAGAGTTGGGCCAGCAAGCCCCAAAGTGAGGGTGCCTCTCACCCGAAAGACTGGTGATCTCGGCCGCTCGGACTCATCCGATCATCGGGCGTACCGGCGGATCGGAACCGGGCCGGTGGACCGCCAGCCTGTTGGTACGGCAAAGATGAGTGCTGGTACTCCTTAGACTTCCTCGGAACGTTCGGAGAAAGGTGGCGCATGACTAACGGCGATGCGATCAGCGTCCTCGTCGTGGACGGCCACCAGACGTTCGCCGAGCTGCTCGGACACGCTCTGGCCGGCCAGCCTGACCTGGAGTATGTCGGCCATGCGCTGACCGGCGCGGAGGCGATCCGGCTGGCCGCGGAGCTGCAGCCGAACGTCATCCTGCTCGATCCCGATTTGTCCGATGGGGACGGTATTGCCATCGCGGAATTGATCCGCCACCGGCAACCGGACACGCGTGTGGTGATCCTCACGGCAAGCGATGAATCGTCATTGGTGACCCGCGCGACCGCGGCCGGCGCCGCCGGATTCCTCTCGAAGAATGGCGCGCTCGGTGACGTGCTGAATGCGCTACGCACCGCACACGGCGGCGGAATGACGGTGTCCACCGACATTCTCGCAAGATTGCTTCGCAGTACGTCGCCGGTCGTCGGACCACGTGGCGGGGGACTCACCGTGCGTGAGGACGAGGTTCTCCATCTGATGGCGGCGGGCCTGGACGCCCGCGCGATCGCCCGGCGGCTCGGCATCAGCCTGCACACGTGCCGCGGCTATGTGAAGGCTGTGCTGGCGAAACTCGGCGCGCACAGTCAGCTGGAGGCGGTCGCGATCGCCACCCGGCGAGGCCTGATCAGACCCGGCCGCCAGTAACTCTAAGTATTTCTGGTCTGCACTCATCCGGGAAGACGAGAAATCCGTACCTGTCAGCGGGGGTGGCAAGCCGCAGCCGCGGCGACAGGGGAGGGCTTCGCGTGGACCGAACAGACGACGCATCGTCCGATGTGGCGGTGACCGCTCAGTCGGCTGTCGAGACCCGGAGGGGCCGGGACGGGGACATGATCTACCGCCGTCCCCCGGCCCGGCCGGTCGCGGACGAGCCGGGTGGCTCCTGGTTCGGCGGCGGCGGCGCCGCCGCCGACGCGCCGAAAAGTGAAGAACCCCCGGCGCCGGGCAGTTACAGCCGCGTCTCGTTCGGCTTCTCGGCCGAGCCGATCTCGCCGAACCGCCAGGCGGCGGCGCCGGCCCGCAGGCCCACCGGCGCCCAGCCGGCCCTCGCCGACCGGGCCGCGAGTGCGGACAATGCCGTGCGAGCGGATCGCCCGGTGACCACCGACGAGTTCGAGGCCCTGCGCCCCGGCCACCGCGACCGCACCGGCGATCTGGCAGCCCGCCGAACCAGCCCCGACGAGTCCGCCGCCCTCCGACCGGCCGGGCGAGACGACACCGGCGAACCCGCCGGGCAAGACCGCGGAGACATCGGCGGGTTCGCCCGGCCGAGCAGCGGTGACACCGGTGGCATCGCGTGGCAGAAGCGCGACGATCCCGGCATGCTGGCCCGGCAAGGAGAGCGCGGCGTCATCGGCGAGCCGGCGCGGCAAGGCGGACGGGACGACATGGGAGGCCTTGCCCGGCAGGGGATGGTCGGCGACACCGGTGAGATCGCGGGGCTGCGCCGGTGGGACCTCAGCGGCGACGTCGCCGATCGCGCCCGCGGCATCACCACCGAGGAGTTCGCGGCCCTGCGGCCGGCCAACCGTGGCGGGACCGGGGAGTTGGCGGCCCTGCGGGCCGCCAACGGCGGCGCGACAGATGAGTTCGCGGCCCTGCGGCCCGCCATCGGCGGCGGGACCGGTGAGGTGGCGGCTCTGCGGGGGGCCAACCGCGGGGCGGGCGATGAGTTGCCGCGGCCGGGCGGCGATCAGGCCGACGGGGGTGGGGAGCGGCACCCGGCCGTACCGCAAGAGGAGCCGCACCGGCGCTCCAAGCTCTTCACCGCCGGTGTCGTGCTGCTCAGCGCGGCGGTCCTGCTCGTCGGCTCGATCGTGGGCGTCGCCTATTTCTCCGGGTCGGACGACAAGCTGGACGACGTCCTGCAGCTCGGCGCCGATGACGGCGCGGGAACCACGGTGAGCGCCCCGCTGGAGAACCGCACCAAGGCCGGCTTCGAGCTCCTGGCCGGCGCCAACGTCGTCCGGCTGCGCATCGGTGAGCTGGGCGACGACCTGTACCGGATCTCCACACCGGACGACGCCGGCATCAGGCCGAGCCCGCAGATCCGCAACGACGACGTGAAGCTTCAGGTCACAAAGGACGGCGACGGCACCGGCGGCGAGCTGGACGTGGTGCTGGCCGCGAAGGTGCACTGGTCGCTGCGGTTCTCCGGTTACGTCGAGAGGCAGCTGCTGGATCTCACCGGCGGGCAGGTCACCGGGATCGAGATGGTGGCCGGCACCCGCAAGGCCGAGGTGGTGCTGTCCCGGCCGAGCGGCACCGTGCCCGTGAAGATCAACGGTGCGGTGGAGGAACTGGTCCTGACGTCGCCGTCGGACAGTCCGGTGCGCATCCGGGTGGACGGTGGCGCGAAGACGGTCGTGGCCGGCCGCCGGACGATCAAGGACGTCGCGGCCGGCTCCACCTTGACCCCCAAGAACTGGGCGACCCAGAACCGGTACGACGTGGCCGCAGGGGCACGGATCACGTCGTTGACGGTGGAGAGCGCCTAGCCGGGTACGCCCCCGGGCCGCCGGCACCGGCCCGGGGGCGTACCTGGGAAGTAGTTACGAGACGACGCGCAGCCGGACCGTCTGCTCCATCGCCTCCAGGCGGGCCAGCACCTCGTCGCTGAAGTCGCCGCCGATGTCGGTGATCAGGTAGCCGTACTCGCCGCGGGTGCTCAGCAGCTGGCCCTCGACGTTCACCCGGTGCTCGGCCAGGATGCTGTTGACCTGTGCCAGCACGCCCGGGGTGTTGATGTGGACGTGCACGATGCGGGAGACGCCGGTCTGCGCGGGCAGCGCCACGCCGGGCAGGTTCACGCTGAGCGTGGTGTTGCCCTCCTCGACGAAACCGGTCAGCTTGCCCGCGACGAAATCGCCGATGTCGGACTGCGCCTCCTCGGTCGAGCCGCCGATGTGCGGGGTGAGGATCACGTTCGGCAGGCCGCGCAGCTCGGAGACGAACTCGTCGCCGCGGCCCTTGGGCTCGGACGGGAAGACGTCGACCGCCGCGCCGGCCAGGTGGCCGCTCTCCAGCGCCTCCCGCAGCGCGATGTGGTCGACGACGATGCCGCGGGACAGGTTCAGGAAGAGCGAGCCCGGCCGCATCCGCTTGATCTGCTCGGCGCCGAAGAAGCCGGCGTTGCCGGGCCGGCCGTCGACGTGCAGGGTCACGATGTCGCTGGTCTCGAGCAGCTCCTCGAGGCTGGCGCAGCGGTGCGCGTTGCTGAGCGCGAGCTTGTCGGCCGTGTCGTAGAAGGAGACGTGCATGCCGAGGTTCTCGGCGAGCACCGACAGCTGGGTGCCGATGTTGCCGTACCCGACGATGCCCAGCCGGCGGCCGCGGATCTCGTGCGCGCCGTCCGCCGACTTGTCCCAGACGCCGTCGTGCATGAGCGCGTTCTTCTCGGTGAGCCGGCGCGTCATCGCGATGATCTCGGCGATGGCCAGCTCGACGACCGAGCGGGTGTTGGAGAACGGCGCGTTGAAGACCGCGACACCGGCGGCCGACGCGGCGTGCAGGTCGATCTGGTCGGTGCCGATGCAGAACGCGCCGATCGCGACGAGGCTGTCCGCCGCCTCCAGCACCCGGCTGGTGACCTTGGTCTTGGAACGGATGCCGAGCAGCTGCACGCCGGGGAGTCGCTCGATCAGCTCGGACTCGTCCAGGGCACTGCGGACGGTCTCGACCTGATACCCCGCGGACTCGAACCGGGACACCGCGTCGGGGTGGATGCTCTCCAACAACAGGACTCGTACCTTGGCCTGGTCGATCATCTTGTTCCGTTCCGTGTGTGGTTCACCGTCCGGGCCGCCACGCCGAAGCCCGGTCTACCAGACTAGTGCGCGCCTGCCGGTGGCCCGGACCTGTGTGCCGGGGCTCCCACCTGGTGCGATGGCGGTCCGGGGGCAACCGGCAGCGAAGTCAGCCCAACCTGCCCCGTAACCAGGCGATAAGGGCGTCCGCCTGCCAGCGCTGGAAGGCCCGGACGGTGGGGATGCCGGGCGGCGGGGGCAGCCGGGACATGTGCCGGAAGGCGCCCGCGAACCCGGCGTACAGACCGGTCACCGCCTCCGGATCCACCCCGGAGGTCATCCGTTCGGGGTCGCCGCCCCGGGCCAGAACCTCGATTCCCAGCAGGACGGCGTCCAGCCACGGCGGCCCGACACACGCCCACGGCCAATCGACGACGATCATGCGACCGTCCGGCCGTACGAGAATGTTGTCCGCCCTGATGTCGCAGTGCGCGAGCGTGTTGCCGGTGGCGACCGACGCCAGGCCCGTGGCGGTGGCGGCGACGAGGTCGGGCAGGTGTGCGGCGGTCCACGGGTCGAGGTCGGCGGGCGGGTCGCCGGCGAGCCGCTCCCAGCTCGCGAAGTCGCCGGCCAGGCTGTCGGCGGCGGACGGCACGTCGACCGGCGGGGCCGGGGTGAGCGCGGCGGCGAGTTCCCGCAGGGTGGTGACGGCGACGTCGATCTCGTGCGCTTCCCACGGCGTACGGGGATGCGTGCCCTCGATGTCCTCGAGAACCAGCACCACCCAGTCGCCGTCGTCGAACCCGCCGAGCATCCGGGGCACCGGCGCGTGGGCCGGCAACGCCGCGGTGATCGTCAACTCCTGCCGGGCCAGGTCGGCCGACCGCGGGTTGATCGCCGGGGTCACCGCCTTGACGAAGGCGCGCCGCCCGTCCGCGGTGCGGACCCGGTCGGCCGTGCCGGGGGAGAACCCGCCGGGCTGCGAGACCGCTTCGGTCACCCGCCCGCCGACGATCGCCTCGACCCGCTGCCGGACACCGGACGGCAGATCCCGCCACCCGATCCGTACGCCCGCCGCCCGCACCATCGCCCGATCCTGGCAGGCGGGCGCGCGCGCCGGAAGGCGATTTTGTCGTACCCACCTGCCAGACTGCGTTCCTGCTCGGGACGGGGTGAGGAGTAAGACCAAAGGCGGACGTCCGTTTCGCGCGTCTTGAGCAGGCTTGCCGGGTAGCACTTGAGGCAAGCTCGAAAAGGGGTGTCCATGGTCTCGCTGTGGTGGGCGGTCGTGCTGTCGATGCTGTCGGCGGCCAGCTACGCGGCTGCCGCGGTCGCACAGGAACGTCTCGCCGAGCACAACAACCGCGGCTTGTCGCGGTGGGCGATCGCGCTGCTGCTGACCGGCGGCGGCGTGGCGCTCCACGTGGTCGCGCTGAATTTCGGCACGGTCGCGGTGGTGCAGGCGCTCGGCACGCTGACGTTGCTGTTCGCGCTGCCGATCTCCGTCTGGCGGTACGGCACCAGGGTCCGCCGGGCCGACTGGATCGACGCGCTGCTCACCGTGGCAGGCCTCGCGCTGATCCTGTCGCTGTCGGTGGAGTCCGACGAGCCCGCGCTCCTGTCGAACCATGACGCGCGATACCTCTCGGGGATCACCCTGGCGACGGTGATCGTGCTGGCCGCGGCCGCCTGGCCGTCCGGCGCCCGCCTGCGGGCCGTGCTGCTCGCGGCCGCGGCCGGCGTGGCGTTCGGCATCGCGTCGGTGATGTCGAAGGCGGTGCTGGCCGCCCTCACCGAGCGCGGCATGGGCGAGATCCCGTGGCTGGTGGTCGGCGCCGTGGTGCTGTTCTCCGTCGGGGGATACCTGTTGAGCCAGCTGTCCTACAAGGGCGCGGGCCTGGCGGCCCCGCTCGCCACGGTCAGCGTCTCCAATCCGCTGGTCGCCGCGATCGCCGGCATCGTCGTCTTCGACGAGAGCTTCCGGTACGGCGTGAGCGGCCGCGTCGCGGTCGCGGTGGCCGGCGTCGTGATGACCGTGGGTGTGTTCGGGCTGTCCCGGCACTCCGCCACGACCGCCTCCCACGAGGAGTCGCCGGCCGACCGGCCCGACCACGTCGTGGCCTGAGATCAGCCGATCGGCGCGCGCCGGTCGGCGACCTCCTCGGCGGTGAGGTTGCCCGCCGGGTCGTCCCAGTCGATCAGCATGATGTCGCGGGCCGGCTCCGCGCGGTGCCGGTGCACGACAATCGTGACGATCTCCGGCTCGTGGTGGGCGGCGGTCACGACCAGGTGGTGCAGGCCGGGCCGCACGTTGTAGACCTGGTAACTGCCGTCCGGCCCGGTCGTGGTGCGCACCAGCTCGTGGCCGTCGTCGTTCAGCGTCAGCACGGTCGCGCCCGCGACCGGCACCAGCCCCGTGCTGCGGACCGTTCCATGCAGCCGCCGATGTCCGGCCTGGGCACTGTGCCGCGGCGGGACGACCGGCTTAGCCGGCCTGGTGGTCCGGGCGAGCAGCAGGATCGCGGCGGCCGTCCAGGCGCCGAGGATGATCAGTGGCCGGGCCAGGCCGCGATCGCCGAAGTACGCGCTTGCCCGCGCGGCGTCGATGAACTGCCCGAACGGCAGGATGTCGTGCAGCCAGCGCAGGCCGGTCGGCATCATGTCGGCGTTGACCGGGACGCCCGAGGTCGGGATGCCGAGGATGAGCACGAAGGTCATCGCCACCGGGAGGAAGAACTGCTTGACCAGCCGCGGCAGGGCGGTGGTGATCAGGCTGATCGCCTGGGTCAGCAGGAAGCCGTAGAGCAGCAGCCACCCGTCGGCCGGGATCATGTCGCGGGCGACGGCGACCGTGAAGGTCACGATCGCGGCGAAGGCGCCGATGGACACGATGGTGACGACCTTCTTGCGCGTCGGCCACATGCCGAACTGCAGCAGCACGATCGAGGTGATCATGCCGACGAGCAGCATCGGCAGGCCGTAGAAGAGCAGGCCGATGCCGCTGCTGTCGCCGGACGTCAGCGGTGCGACGTCGATCCGGCTCGCCGGGTGCAGCAGCGCGGTCAGATACGCGGCGCGTGAGCCGCTGGCGGCCGAGGCGAGATACAGCGTGTGGACGTGGGCGTCGTAGACGCCGGCGAGCTGGTTGTGGGCCACGCCGGCGGAGCTGCTGACCTCCTCCACGTCGATGCCCGCCGGCAGCCGCGGCGCCAGCCCGATCACCCCGAGGCGCAGGCCGTGCGGTCGCGCGTGGGCGTAGACGAGGGTGTAGAGCGCCGACATGGCGGCGACGAAGAAGTACGGGAACCAGAGCAGCGAGATGACACGGCTTCGGGTCGGCTGCGGGGCAGTCGCGTGGTTCATGCGGCTCCTCGGGTCACGGGCAGCCGGTACTGACCACCTGGTCATTAAGGTAGCCACTACTGACCTTGCGTACATTAGGGGCTGTGTCACACGGCGCCGAACCCCGGAAACGGACCCGCGACCCCGAGGGCAAGCGCGCGGCCATCCTGGCCGCGGCCCGCGCGGTGTTCGCCGAGAACGGCTACGAGAAGGCGACGATCCGGGAGATCGCGCGCCGGGCCGGGGTCACCCACGGGCTGGTCGTGCTGCACTTCGCGAGCAAGGAGAAGCTGTTTTTGGCCGCGGTGCCGGGAGCGTCGATCCTGGCCGCCAGCGAGCCCGGTGACCTCGACGAGTTCCCGGCCCGGGTGGCGAAGGCCTTCGTCGAGCGGATGGAGTCCGGGGACAGCGCCGACCCGTTCCTCGCCGTCGTGCGCAGCGCGGCCAGCGACCAGCAGCTGGCGAAGGAGCTGCTGCGGGCCATGCGTGAGGAGACTCTCGTCGTGTACCGCGCGATGCTGACCGCGCCGGACGTCGACGCGCGGGTGGACATGGCCGGCGCCCACCTCCTCGGGGTGACATTCAACCGCTACGTGCTGGCCGAAGGCCCGCTGGCCGCCATGCCGGCCGGCGAGCTGATCGACCGCCTCGCCCGCACATTGCGGACGATCCTGTTCGACTAGCCGTGTCTCCGGACACGCCCGGCACGACATCTGGTGTTGCTCAATCGGCGGGGCGCCCATATATAGTCTCGTCCGCAGCTGGTTCGATCATCATCCGGTGGTCGAGGCAAGAGGGAACCCGGTGCGAGTCCGGGACTGCCCCGCAGCGGTGAGTGGGAACGAAAGCCGTCAACGAAGCACTGGGCCACCCGGCCTGGGAAGCGACGGCCGGTAGGAACGAGCACGACGCCCACGAGTCCGAAGACCTGCCAGCGCGCCGCACGCGGCAAGCGTGTGCGGCGGTCGAAGGCCGCGTGGGACGGCCGACGCCCGGAGCCGGACCCGTGCGGGTTCCGGCGGCGTCCTCCTGCGCGTCCCCCGGCCTCGGTGTCCAGGCGCGAGGAGAGGACGTGATGCAGTTGTCCATCCAGACGGCGGCCGAGCTGATCGGCGAGGAACCGCAGTACTCCCGGCTGGCCGCCCGGCTGCTTGCGGCGTACGTGGACAAGGAAGTTCGCCTCCAGGGCGTGGCCAGTTTCAGCCAGTCCATCCGGCACGCGCACCAGCAGGGTCTGATCGGCGACGAGACCGCCGCCTTCGTCGCCGCGAACGCCCGCAAGCTCGACGACGCCATCGACCTCGACGGCGATCGGAGATTCGAATACTTCGGCTTGCGTACGGTCGCCGACCGTTACCTGCTGCGTCATCCCGAGACGCGCGTCGTCGTGGAGACTCCCCAGTACTGGCTGCTGCGCGTCGCTTGCGGGCTGTCCGCCACGCCGGCCGAGGCGATCGGCTTCTACCGCCTGATGTCGTCGCTGGCTTATCTGCCCAGCTCCCCGACACTGTTCAACTCGGGCACCCGGCACACCCAGATGTCGTCGTGCTTCCTGGTCGACTCGCCCCGCGACGAGCTGGACTCGATCTACGAGCGGTACCACCAGGTGGCGCGGCTGTCGAAGTTCTCCGGCGGCATCGGCATCTCCTGGTCCCGCGTCCGGGGCCGCGGTGCGCTGATCCGGGGCACCAACGGCCGGTCGAACGGGATCGTGCCGTTCCTCAAGACGCTCGACGCCGGGGTGGCGGCGGTCAATCAGGGCGGCCGGCGCAAGGGTGCGGCGTGCGTCTATCTCGAGCCGTGGCACCCGGACATCGAGGAGTTCCTCGAACTGCGCGACAACACCGGCGAGGAATCACGCCGTACGCACAACCTGAACCTCGCGAACTGGATCCCGGACGAGTTCATGCGGCGGGTCGAGGCCGACGGCGAATGGTCGCTGATCGATCCCTCCGACGCGCCGGAACGCGATCTCGGCGAACGCGCCGCTGCCTTCGCCGCTGTGGACAACATTCCGTCGATCGCCCGCAAGGCCGAGTTCTGTTTCCAGTGGATCGACTCGGTCTTCGAGCTGCGGGCCCTGAAGACCCGCGACGACCGGCGGGCCTTCCTGCTCAACCTGATCTGCTTCGCCGCGTGCATCGAGGGCCTGTTCTTCTACGGCGCTTTCGCGTACGTGTATTTCCTGCGCTCGCGGGGTTTGCTGCACGGTCTCGCCTCCGGCACCAACTGGGTGTTCCGCGACGAGTCCATGCACATGGCCTTCGCGTTCGACGTGGTCGACACCGTCCGCCAGGAGGAGCCCGACCTCTTCGACGAGCAGATGCAGCGCCAGGTCAAGGACATGCTGGCCGAGGCGGTCGAGTGCGAGGTGCAGTTCGCGGCCGACCTGCTCGACCAGGGCGTGTCCGGCATGTCCCTGGGTGACATGCGCGAGTACCTCCAGCACGTGGCCGACCGGCGGCTCGCCGTGCTCGGCATCGAGCCGCTCTACGGCAGCAGGAACCCGTTCGCCTTCATGGAGCTGCAGGACGTCCAGGAGCTGTCGAACTTCTTTGAGCGCCGCGTCTCCGCCTACCAGGTCGGTGTGACCGGAACCGTCACGTTCGACGACGACTTCTGATTGACGCCCGTCGGACCAGACGTTAGCGTCCTGGCTGGGACGGCGTGAGGAAGCTGGGGAAGGTCCAGCACGGTCGCGCCACTGTGAACCCGGTCCCGGACCGGGAAGTCAGATACTCCGCCGTCGCCCATGCCCCATCCGAGACGAGGGACGCACGATCCCCGAGGAGGCTTTACATGAGTTCCATGCCGCACACCCCCGCGACGACGGCGACCCCGCTGGTCATTCCCGCTTCGAAGGCGGTGTTCTGGCTGGTCGGCGTCGGCCTGCTGGCACTGGCCGCGTACTACTTCATCGGCATCGACCAGGGTGCCGTGTCGGTGTTCGGCAACGACACCCACATCCACGAGTTCGTCCACGACGGACGGCACCTGCTCGGTTTCCCCTGCCACTGATGGAACGGCGGATCATCTGGCGCGGCATTCTGGCCGGCGCCGCCGGCGGCCTGCTCGCCTTCGTCTTCGCCCGCGTCTTCGCCGAACCGCTGATCCAGCAGTCGATCGACTACGAGGACGGCCGTTCGCATGCCGAGGGCGCGCTCGAGCACGCGCACGAGTCGTTCTCGCGGGCCGTGCAGGGCAACGTCGGCATGGGCGTGGCGCTGATCTTCTTCGGCGCCGCGATGGGTGCGCTGTTCGCCGTCGCGTTCGCCCTGTACCTCGGGCGTGCGGGCCGGTTGCGTCCCCGCACGCTGGCTCTGCTGGTGGCCGGCGGCGGCTTCCTCGGCATGTACCTGGTGCCGTTCCTGAAGTACCCGGTGAGCCCGCCGGCCGTCGGCCGCGACGACACCATCGAGCAGCGCGGCACCTTCTACCTGCTGATGGTCGCCGCCTCGGTGCTGTTCCTGGTGCTCACGGTCTCGTTGGGCAAGCGCCTGCAGGACCGCTTCGGCACCTGGAACGCCACGCTGATCGCCGGCGCGGTGTTCATCGCGGCGACGGCCGTCGTGATGCTGATCCTGCCGTCGTTCCACGAGACGCCGGAGCCGCTCACCGGCCCGGGCGGGCAGATCGTGTTCCCGGGCTTCCCGGCCGATCTGCTGTTCGGTTTCCGGCTCTACTCGGTCGGCGCCCAGCTGATCCTGTGGGCGACGATCGGCCTGGTCTTCGCCCCGATGGCGGAGCGTTTGCTGGGAGGCGCTGCGGCGCGGACGGCGCCGGCCGGCGTCTGATCCCGGCACGGGTTCCGGTGACCTGGCGTCATGGGAACCCGGGCCGGCGTCCCGCAAGCTCTCTCCCGCACCCGATGTTGAGTCGGATTCCTTACCGACATGCACGCCTTCCATGCCCCATCAACTAGATGGACCTGAGAAGCCACAGGAGTGCCTGGAAGGGGAAGCCGGTGCGTTGGATCAAGACGGCTGATCGAATACTCGTGTATCGGGTGATAGCGGTCATCGGCGCACTGGCGGCGCTTGTTCTGATCGTCTGGGTGCTCCCCATTGTGCTGACGCGGCACCCGAAGAGCATCCCGCCGAACAACGTCCACAAGGCCATCACCGACACCCGAGGCAACCTCGCTCAGATCCTGGCCGGGATCGGTCTGATCGGGGGCCTGCTCTACACGGCCCGAACTTACCGGACAGCCAGGGACCAGAGCATCACCGACCGGTTCACGAAGGCTGTCGAGCTGCTGGGCGGAGAATTCAGTCTCCCGGTCAGGGTCGGCGGGGTTTTCGCTCTGGAAAGAATCTCCCGCGATTCGCCCAGCGACCATCCCGTCGTGATGGAGGTCGTCTGCGCCTACCTCCGGGAGAAGTCCGACTACCTTCGAAGGGAATACAAGCTGGGTACGGACGAGGAAGTGAGCCCGGAGTCGTTTCGCCTGCGCACCGACTTCCAGGCGGCGGTCGCAGTGCTCCGTCGTCGTGACAGCCGGCTGGACGCGAATCCGCTCGACCTTCGCGGTTCGGTCTTGATACACGCCGATCTGCGCGGCGCCGACTTGCGAAACGCGAATTTGCGAGGTGCCGATCTGCGGTTGGCGGATCTCGACGACGCGGACCTGACCGGGGCGGACTTAACCCACGCGGTGGGAGTGCAAGTCAGACCCGGCGGCACAAAGGCGGCATGACGCGCCGAGCCGAGGCCCGATCAGGCCGACGGGCAATCCCTCGGGGGTCAGTCGCGGGCGCGGTCGGCCGGCATCCTGTGGATCGGATGTCGTCAGCGGGCGATGATCACTGCGCCCGGAAAAGGCTGATCCGCGTGGAGGGCAATCTCCGTCTCGACGGTGAAGCCCGCCTCGCGCGACCAGTCCGCCACGCGCGCGAGCGGGCGATGGTGGACGTGAACGTTCATCGCATGCCCGCCGTACCCGGACGTCTTCAAGCGCGTCCGGTCGCCGGTGAAGAAGCCGAGCATCAGCGGGGCGCCCGGGCGCAGGACCCGGCGGAAATCGGCCAGCACACCGGGAACCGCCTCGTCCGGGACGTGGATCAGGGACCACCACGCGAGCAGGCCGGCCAGCGCGTCGCCGGGCAGGGGCAGGGCGGTCATCGAGGCCACGCCGAATCGCGACCGTGGGTGTTCGCGGCGGGCGGCGGCGATCATGCCGGGTGACAGGTCGAGGCCGAAGACATCGAGGCGCAGGGTTTCCAGGTACGCCGTGACCCGTCCGGTGCCGCAGCCGACGTCCGCGACCGGGCCGTCGCCGCAAGTGCGAACGAGATCGGCGTACCAGGACAGGATCGCGCGCTCGTGCGGCGAGGACGTCAGGTGGTCGCGCAGCAGGTCGGCGTAGCTGTCCGCGACCGTGTCGTAGGACGTGCGCGTGTCGGACAGCCAGGTCACGCGCGCCCGACACGGTCGTGGGTGACCTCGTCGGAGGCGACGTGCTCCGCCACGCGGTACTGGTGGGTCAGCATGAACGCAGTCTGGCCATGTCCACGACCCTAGAGGACCGCGCGCGGAAGGGTGACCGTCACCAGCAGGCCACCTTCGTCGCGGGCCACGGCGGTCGCCTCGCCACCGTGGGCCCGGGCCACCGCCCGTACGATGGAAAGCCCCAGCCCCGCACCCGGCGCGGGCAGTCTCTCGGTTCCGTAACGGCGGAACGGCTCGAACAGGCCGGGCACCTCGTATCGCGGCACGACCGGGCCCGAGTTCGCCACCTCGAGCACCACCCAGCCGTCGAGGCGCGTCCACGTCCGTACCGAAACCCAGCCGCCGGCCGGCAGGTTGTGCCGCTCGCCGTTCTCCACCAGGTTCTGCACCAGGCGTTCCAGGAGGACCGGGTCGCCCAGGACCGTCGCCTCGGCGGGGTTGGCCGCCACCTTCACCGTGTCCGAGACCGCCACGTGGTCGACGATGTCCGCCAGGTCCACATAGGAGCGCTCGGTCACCGGGCGCTCGGAGCGGGCCAGCAGCAGCAGGCCGTCGATCAGCCGGCCGTGCCGGTCGTTGATCGCCAGCAGGGTGGCGCCGAGCTGGCGTACCTCCTCGGACGCCGTCTCCCGGTCGAGCGCGACCTCCAGCAGCGTGCGATTGAGCGTCAGCGGCGTGCGCAGCTCGTGCGAGGCGCTCGCGATGAACCGGCGCTGGCCGTCGAAGGAGTGGTCGAGCCGGGCCAGCATCACGTCGAACGTGTCGGCCAGTTCCTTGATCTCGTCGTTCGGCCCGGTCAGGGCGATGCGCTCGTGCAACCCGCGGTCGGCGTCCGGGGCGGTCGCGATGCGCCGGGCCGTCGCGGTGATCTGGTGCAACGGCTGGAGCATGCGGCCGGCCACCAGCCAGCCCAGCGCGATCGCGGCGGCGCTGACCACGGCCAGCGCGATCAGGCCCTGGGTAAGCATGGTGTGCAGGGCCGAGGCCTGGGTGTTCTGCACGACCTCGCGCACGTCGGTCGGCGGAAAACCCGCGGTGCCGGGCTCGGCGGTCCGGGAGATGCGCGTGGCGACGATCGGCAGCTGCTGGTTGACCAGCAGGTACGTCACGCCGATCAGGATCAGGCCGGCGAGGACGAAGATCCCGCCGTAGACGAGCGTGAGGCGGCCGCGGACGGTGAGTCTCATGGGATCCGGTACCCCACTCCCGGTTCGGTCAGGACGATCGGCGGCTCGCCGAGCTTGCGACGCAACTTCAAGATCGTCATCCGTACGGCGTGGGTGAAGGGATCGGCGTTCTCGTCCCACGCCTTCTCCAGCAGGGTTTCGGCCGAGACCGCGGTGCCGTCGGCGCGCAGCAGCTCGGCCAGGACGGCGAACTCCTTGCGCGACAACGGAACGTAACGGCCGTCGCGGTGAACCTCCCGCCGGTACGGGTCGAGGCTGATCCCGGCGCGGCGAAGGATCGGCGGCGTGGCCGGACGCGACCGCCGGCCGAGCGCGGCCACCCGGGCGGCCAGCTCGCGGAAGGCGAACGGCTTCGGCAGGTAGTCGTCGGCGCCGAGGGACAGGCCGGTCACCCGGTCGTCGATGCCGGCCGCCGCGGTCAGCATCAGCACGCGGGTCTCGCCGTCGCGTTCGGCCAGCGTGCGGCACACGTCGTCGCCGTGCACGCCGGGCAGGTCGCGGTCGAGCACCACGACGTCGTAGTCGTTGACGTCGAGCCGGTCGAGCGCGGCCGTGCCGTCGTAGGCCACGTCGACCGCGTGTGCCGCCTGCCGCAGGCCCTGCGCCACCGCGTCGGCGAGCAGCGGCTCGTCCTCGACCACCAGGATCCGCATGTCTCCATCCTGACGGCTGATCGCGTCAACTGAGCGTCACGTTCTTCCGTGACGTCCGGGAAACCTCCGGTCCGCTTGTATTCGGGGCCGAACGGAAGGAGACGACAATGCGCATTCTGCTTGCGCTCGGCCTGGTTCTGGCGCTCGTGCCGGCGGCTTGTGCCGGCAACGCCGAGACCCCGGCCGTGGCGACGGCTCAGGACGGGACAAAGGCGGCATCCGCCGGTCCCAGTGCGACGCCTTCGCGCGACCCGGACGCCCCGCTCAAGTTCTCCCGCTGCATGCGGGAGCACGGCATCACCTGGTTCCCGGACCCGGACAACAGCGGACGTATGACCATCAAGGTGCCGCAGAGTCAGGATCCGAAGAAGTTCGACGCCGCCCGGCAGGCCTGCGAGAAGCTCATGCCGGACGGCGGCGAGAATCACCAGCCGAATCCGGAGGACATCGAGCGCGCCCGGCAGATGGCCAAATGCATGCGGGAGAACGGCGTACCGGACTTCCCCGACCCCCAGCCCAACGGCAGCATCCGGCTCGACCGCGACAAGATCAGCAGCAAGCCCGGCGACCCGACCTTCGACAAGGCGGAGAAGGCCTGCTCGAAGTACCTGCCGCAGGGTCGCACCGAACGGCGGAAGACGGCATGACCCGGCGACGTACCACCGCCGTCGTGGCGGGAGTCGTGACGGCTGGTGCGGTCGCGGCGGCGGTTACGGCGGTCAACCTGCCGGCGGCGCGGAGCACCTCCCCGGAGTCGTCCGCCCCCACCACCACGGCGGAGGTCACCAGGGAGACGCTCATCGACCGTGAGGACCACGACGGGACTCTCGGTCACGGCGACGACGCGACGGTCGCGACGGGTGAGGGCGGAACGGTCACGATGCTGCCCGCGGTCGGCGCCACGGTCACGCGAGGCAAGCCGATCTTCAAGGTCGACAACAAACCGGTGACGCTTTTGTACGGGACACTGCCCGCCTACCGCACGCTGAGGCCGGGCGTCGAGGGCAGTGACGTCAAGCAGTTCGAGAAGAACCTGTGGGCCCTGGGATACCGGGGTTTCACGGTCGACGACGAGTACACGCCGGCCACCGCGGACGCGGTCCGGGACTGGCAGGACGACCTCGGCCTGCGCGAGACGGGCACGGTCGCGACGAGCCGGATCAAATACGCCCCGGGCCCCGTACGGGTGGACTCGCGCGCCGCCGAGCTGGGCGCGCTCGTGCAGCCGGGAACCGAACTTCTCCGGACCACGGGTACGGCGTTGGTCGCGACCGTGGACCTCGACGTGGACGACCAGCGCCTCGCCCGTACGGGAGCCGGGGTCGAGGTCTCGTTGCCGGACGGCAAGACCGTGCCCGGCAGGATCACCGCGGTCGACACGGTGGTCGAGCCCGGGCAGGGACAGGAGGAGGACACCACCAAGATCGAGGTGACCGTGTCGTTCGGCGGCGCGCCGAAGGGCATGGACGAGGCCGCCGTCACCGTCGCGTTCACCGCGGCGCAGCGGGCGAACGTGCTGGCCGTGCCGGTCGCGGCGTTGCTCGCGCTGGCCGAGGGCGGCTACGGGTTGCAGGTCGTCGACGGCACGGCCACCAAGGTCGTCGCCGTCGAGACGGGGCTGTTCGCGGACGGGAAGGTCGAGGTCAGCGGCGGCGGCATCCAGGCCGGGACGACGGTGGGGATGCCGGCATGAGCGCCGTCGTCGAACTCGCGGGCGTCACGAAGGCGTACCCGGGCGGGGTCACCGCGGTCCGTGGCGTCGACCTGGTGGTCGAGTACGGCGAGCTGGTCGCGATCGTCGGCCCGTCCGGCTCGGGGAAGTCCACGATGCTGCACCTGATCGGCACGCTCGATCGGCCCAGCCGGGGCACGGTGCGTATCGACGGCCATGACGTCGCGACGCTGAGCGACCGGCAGCTGTCCGCGTTGCGCGCACGGCGGATCGGTTTCGTCTTCCAGCAGTTCCACCTGGCACCCGGCCGCGACGCGATCAGGAACGTCGCGGACGGGTTGCTGTACACGGGCGTACCGCGGAAGGAGCGCGAGTGGCGCGCCGAGGCCGCGCTCGCCCGGGTCGGCCTGGGTGACCGGCTCACGCACCGGCCGCACCAGCTCTCCGGCGGCGAACGTCAGCGCGTCGCGATCGCGCGGGCGGTGGCCGGCGACCCGGCGGTGCTGCTCGCGGACGAACCCACCGGAAACCTCGACTCGGTGTCCGGCGCGGGCGTGGTCGAGCTGCTGCGCGAGCTCAACGCGGCGGGCACGACGGTCCTGGTGATCACCCATGATCACGACATCGCGGACGGTCTGCCCCGGCAGGTGCCGATGCGTGACGGGCAGGTGATCTGAGATGGCGCTGACACCGGCCCGGTTGCGCCCGTCCGACCTCCTGCGGCTGGGCGGCTACGGACTGCGCTCGCGACCGCTGCGGGCGGTGCTCTCCGCGCTGGGCATCGCGATCGGCATCGCGGCGATGACGGCGGTCGTCGGGATCTCGGCGTCCAGCCGCGCCGACCTCGATCGCGAGCTGGCGGCGCTCGGCACGAACCTGCTCACGGTGGCGCCCGGCGAGACGATGTTCGGCGACGAGGCCACCCTGCCGGACGAGTCGGTGTCGATGATCCGCCGGATCGGCCCGGTGCAGTCGGCCACCGCCACGGGGGCGGTCGGCGACGCGCACGTCTATCGCACCGACCAGATCCCGCCGGCGGAGACCGGCGGTCTGTCGGTGCTGGCGGCCCAGCTGGAACTCCTGCGCACGGTGGGTGGCGGCCTCTCCTCCGGTACGTGGTTGAACGCCGCGACCGCCAGGTATCCGGCCGTGGTGCTCGGCTCGGTGGCCGCGCGCCGGCTCGGCAACGTCCCGTCGGTGTATCTCGGCGGCCGCTGGTGGACCGTGGTCGGAGTGCTGAAGCCGGTGGCCCTGGCCCCGGAACTGGACCAGGCCGCGCTGGTGGGCTGGCCGGCCGCGTCGACGTACCTGGGTTTCGACGGCCACCCCACCACGGTCTACACGCGCTCGGTGGAGTCCCAGGTCGAAGCGGTGCGCGCGGTGCTGGCGCCGACCGCGAACCCGTCCGCGCCCGACGAGGTGAAGGTGTCGAAGCCGTCGGACGCGCTGGCGGCCAAGCGCGCCACGTCGGCGACGTTCACCGCTCTGCTGCTGGGCCTGGGAGCGGTGGCGCTGCTGGTCGGCGGTATCGGCGTGGCCAACACGATGGTCATCTCGGTCCTGGAGCGTCGTCCCGAGATCGGCCTGCGCCGGTCCCTGGGCGCGACCCGAGGCCAGGTGCGGGTCCAGTTCGTCGCCGAGTCGCTGCTGCTGTCCCTGCTGGGCGGCGTGGCCGGCGTCCTGGCCGGCTACCTGGTGACCGGCCTGTACGCGACCACGCAGCAGTGGCCGACCGTGGTGCCGTGGTGGGCGTTGACCGGCGGCGTGGCCGCCACGCTCGCGATCGGCGCGGCGGCCGGCCTGTACCCGGCGGTGCGGGCCGCCCGCCTGGCGCCCACCGAGGCGCTGTCCACTGCGTGACCTTCGACGGCGGCCCGCGTTGCGCCTGCGCGGGCCGCCTGCTTCCGCGCTACTTGAGCGCGACGCGCACGCCGGCGGTGTACACCGACTCGTGCAGGACCACGGACGTCAGCTTCGTGCCGGCCGGGACGTCGAAGACGAGCTTGCCCTTGACGGTGTTGCCCGGGTTGATGTCCTCGAGAAAGGTCGATGTGCCCTTGTTGGCGTCGATCGCCGCGGCGGAGTCGACCGAGTACTCGGTGTTGTCCTTGTCGTACGCCTTCTGAGACGTGTCGCTGAAGATCTCGCTGCTCTGGCCGACGTTCTTGACGGTCACGCTGACGAGGCAGAACTGGCCCTGCGCCTTCTCCCCGAAGTCGGCCGATCCGACCTGCTTGACGCCGCACTGCATGCCGGTCACGGTGAACTGGAACTTCCCGTCGGTCGCGGGTTCGTTCATCGTGCCTTCGATGGCGTTGTTGCCTTTCACGTTGTTGTCGAGGTCCTCGGCGACCTTTTTGGCGCCCAGCCCGAACAGGGTGAACATCCCGACGCAGCCGAGGATCGTGACGAGCGCGATGCCGCCGACGATGAACGGCCATTTCTTGCGCTTCTTCTTGGGCTCGGGCGCGGCCGGTGCGTACGCCTGTGGTCCGCCGGGCGCCGGAGTCCCCTGGGGCGCGCCGTACTGCGGGTATCCCTGCGGCGCACCGGGCGGTGGATATCCCTGCGGCGCACCGGATTGGGGGTATCCCTGCGGTGGCGCGTCGGGCTGCGGGTATCCCTGCGGCCCGCCCGATTGCGGGTATCCCTGCGGCGGGGCGTCGGGCTGCGGGTATCCCTGCGGCCCGCCCGATTGCGGGTATCCCTGCGGTGGCGCGTCGGGCTGCGGGTATCC
>NZ_CAKUCL010000091.1 GCF_934643405.1 uncultured Actinoplanes sp. | reverse complement strand
GCCCTCGGCCGTCGACCCCGCGATGCCGCTCGCGGGCCGGCCCTCGGCCGCCGATCCCGCGATGCCGGTCGCCGGCCGGCCCCCGCAGCCGCCGCCGTCCGACTGGTTCCGGCGGCGCGACACCGGCGACGAGTGATCACCTGTGGGCCGTACGAGAGTGAAGGAATCTCGAATTAGGGTGACGAAATCCCGCTAACCTGAGGAAATGCCGCAGTACGGACAGGCACCGGCGCATCCCGGCGAGGTCACCTCACTCGTCTTCCGTGCCGGATCCCTGCTGTGCGCGCTGGCTGTGGACGACGTCATCGAGACGATGCGCCCGCTCCCGACGCGGCCGCTGGCCGGGACGCCGGCGTTCGTCCTCGGGATCAGCGTGCTGCGTGGCGTGCCCACCCCGGTCATCGACGTGGCCCGGCTGCTCGGCGGCGGCGCCGGCGAGACCGAACGGTACGTGGCGGTGCGCGCCGAGCGCGGCGCGGTCGCCCTGGCCACCGGGGCGATCCTGGGCATCCGCTCGGTGGACGCCGACGCGGCGGGCGGGCATCCGGCGCTGCTGACCGGCGGCAGCAGTCGCCTGGTGGCCGGGGTCGCCACCGCCGGCGAGGAGCCGTTGCTGCTGCTGCAGAGCATGCGCGCGGTGCCGGACGAGGTGTGGGAAGCCGCGGCCGCCGCGGGGGTGCCATGACCGGGCGCGACGAGATCGACCGCTTCCGCGACGTGCTCGGCCGGTCGCTGGGCTGGAGCCTCGCCGACGTCGACACCGGCCACCTCGCCCGCCTTCTCGGCGAGCGGGCCGCGGCGCACCGGATGACACCCGGCGACTACCTGACCCGGCTCGCCGCCCGGCCGTGGGTGTCCGAGACCGCCGAGCTGGTCGAACGGCTCAGCATCACCGAGACGTACTTCTTCCGGCACGGCGAGCAGTTCCGCGCGCTGACCGAGCTGGCGCTGCCGGAACGGGCCGAGGCGCGCGACGCGCAGCGGGTGCTGCGGCTGCTGTCGGTGGCCTGCTCGTCCGGCGAGGAGGCGTACACCCTGGCGATCGTGGCCCGGCAGGTCCGCCCCGACCCGGACTGGATCATCGACGTGCTGGGCGTCGACGCGAATCCGGCGATGCTCCGCAAGGCCGAGGCCGGCTGGTACGCGCCGTGGTCGCTGCGGGAGACCCCGGACGCGGTGCGGCGGCGCTGGTTCCGGGCCGGCGAGGGCGGCCTGCGGGTGTGCGACGAGGTGCGCCGGCTGGTCCGGTTCCGCCGGCACAACGTGGCCGACGACGACGAGACACTGTGGCGGCCCGGCCAGTACGACGTCATCTTCTGCCGGAACCTGCTGATGTACCTCACCCCGGAGGTGGCGGCCACGCTGGTGACCCGGATGACCGAGGCGCTGGTCCCCGGCGGGTATCTGTTCCTCGGGCACACCGACTCGCTGGGCAGCGCCCCGCCGGGCCTGGAGCTGCGGCACACCCACCACAGCTTCTACTACCGCCGCTCGGGCGGCCCCGCCCCGGCGCCGCGCACCGCCGCCACGCCCGGCCCGCCCGCCGCGGGGGCGGTCACCGAGCAGGACGTCTACAACCGGGCGCTGAGCCTGCTGCGCGAGGAGCGGTTCGGTGACGCCCTCGACCTGATCACCGCGGACCGGCCGGGCCGGCCGCAGCCGCGCGGCGTGCTGCTGCACGGGGTGCTGCTGGCCCAGGCCGGCCGGCTCACCGAGGCGATGACCCTGGCCCGCCGCCTGATCGACGCCGACGGCCTGGACGCCGACGCGCACCAGCTGCTCGCGCTGTGCCTGGAGGACGCGACCGACACCGACGAGGCGATCGCCCAGTACCGGCTGGCCGCCTACCTGGACCCGTCGTTCGCGCTGCCCCGGCTGCGGCTCGGCCAGCTGGCCCGGCGGCGCGGCGACGACCGGGCCGCGGCCGGTGAGCTGGAACGGGCGCTGGAGCTGCTGCCGCGGGAGGACGAGGAGCGGATCGCGATGTTCGGCGGCGGCTTCGGCCGGATCACGCTGACCGTGGTGTGCCGCTCCGAACTGGACGCCTGCGGGGCGCACCGGTGAGCCCGGGCGGCACCGTCACCGGTCGGATCCGGCGGCTGCGCGACGACTTCGACCGGTCGTTCGCCGAGCCGGCCCGCAGGCACGACGTCGAACACGTGGAGCTGCTGACGATCCGGGCGGGGGGACGACCGTACGCGATCCGCCTCTCGCAGACCTCAGGCCTGCACCCGGACCGGCCGGTCACGCCGCTGCCCGGGCCGCTGCCCGCACTGCTCGGGCTGGCCGGGTTCGCCGGCACCGCGGTGCCCGTCTACGACCTGGCGGCGCTGCTCGGGCACCCGGCGACCGAGCGGCCGCGCTGGCTGGTGCTGGCGATCGGCCGGCCGGTGCTGGGGCTGGCCTTCCACCAGCTGGACGGGCACGTGCGCGTGGACGCGGCGGCGATCGTCGGCGAGGCGGGCGGCGACGCCGTGCGCGGACCGGTGCGCGGCATGGTGGCGCTGCCCGGCGGCACCCGGCCGATCGTCGACGTGAGCGCCGCCCGGGCCGCCGTGCACGCCCTGACCGGACACGACCACGTCACCGACGAGGAGAGTCGACCATGATGGCCGGACGCACCTTCGGCACCAAGCTCGCGGCCGGTTTCGGCCTGACGCTGGCGCTCACCCTGCTGATGACGGCCACCTCGGTGCTGGCCCTGCGCTACGTGATGACCAGCAAGGACTCGGTCATCAAGTCGGCGGGGATCAACCTGTTCGGCGCCGAGCAGCTGAGCCGGACCATGGAGTCGCGCATCTCCGACTACCGCGCGTACCTGCTGATCGGCACCGACGAGTACCTCGACGCGACGAACCACGACCGCGTGCTGTTCCTGCAGCAGGTGGACGCCCTGCGCGGCTCGCTGGAGGATCCGGCGGCGATCAGGTTGCTGGACACCGTCCAGGCGGCCGAGTCCACCCACTACGCCGTCCTCGGCCCGGTGATGACCAGGCGCGCCGCCGTCACCGATCTGCGCGACGTCCGCCAGCTCGGCGCGACCACCCAGCTCAAGCCGGCCCGCGAGGCGCTGCAGAACGCCCTGGACGCGCTGATCAACCGGCAGAAGCAGGTGGTGGAGCTCAAACGTCAGGAGTCGTCGCGCCGGGCCACCCAGGCGATCGTCTTCATCGTCGCGATCGGGGTGGTGCTGATCGGCTGTGCCGCCGCGGTGGCCTGGCGGCTCAGCCGGGACCTGAAGCGGGAGGTGGCCTCGGCGGTCGGGCACATCCAGAGCTCGTCGGCCGAGCTGGAGTCGGCGGCCGCGCAGCAGGCCAGCGGCGGCCGGGACCAGGCCAGCGCGATGAACGAGATCACCACGACGATCAGCGAGCTGCTGATCACCTCGCGGCAGATCGCGGACAGCGCGCAACGGGTGTCGAAGATCGCTGAGGAGACCGCGGAGGCGGCCCGCACCGGCGACGCGACCATCGACCAGACCCGTGCCTCGATCAACGCGATCCGCACCCAGGTCGACCAGATCGTGCAGCACATGCTGGCGCTGGGCGAGAAGTCGCAGCAGATCGGCGGGGTGGTGGACCTGGTCAGCGAGCTGGCCGAGCAGACGAACATCCTGGCGATCAACGCGACCATCGAGGCCAGCGGCGCCGGCGAGTGGGGACGCCGGTTCGCGGTGGTGGCCGAGGAGATCCGCAAGCTCGCCGACCGGACCGCCGGGTCGGCCAAGGAGATCCGGACGCTGATCGAGGACGTGCGCGGCGCGGTGAACACGACCGTGATGGCCACCGAGATCGGCGCGAAGGCGGTCGACGCGGGGTCCCGGCAGTTCGACGACGCGACCAACTCGTTCCGCCGGATCGCCCAGCTCGTGGCGACCACCAGCGACGCCACCCGGGAGATCGAACTGTCCACCAAGCAGCAGACCACCGCCGTGGAGCAGGTCAACGTGGCCGCCTCGGACACCGCGCGGGTGACCCGGGAGACCGAGGCGAGCGCGGTGCAGACCAAGCAGACCGCCGCGCATCTGAGCTCGCTCTCCGGCGACCTGCTGGACCTGGTCGGCACCGGGCGGCACTGATGGAAGGGCGCGACCCCCTCAAGTACTTCCGGGTGGAGGCGCGCGAACTGGTCGACCAGATCAGCGCGGGCGTGCTCGACCTGGACCAGCAGCCCGGTCCCGATCTGGTGGCGCGGCTGCTGCGGTTCGCGCACACGCTCAAGGGCGCGGCCCGGGTGGTGCGCCAGCAGGAGATCGCCGAACGCGCTCACGCCTTCGAGGAGCTTCTCGTCCCGCACCGCGGCGAGGCCGGGCAGCTCGCCGCCGGCGAGATGCGCGAGCTGCTGCGCCTCAACGACGAGATCGCGCAGCGGGTGGCCGAGCTGACCTCGCCGCCGCAGCCCGAACCCGAACCCGGACCCGCTCTCACCCCGCCACCGGGCGGCCCCGGCGACGCCGCACCGCAGGAGGCGCCGAAGCCCCAGCCCGCCCAGAAGACGCTGGTCGAACTGGAGAAGGCGCCGGACCGGGGGGCCACCGCCGACCTGGACGACCTGCTCGACGCGATCGGCGAGACCAACGCCCGGATCGCGCCGCTGCGCGAGGGCGGCTCCGCTCTGACCCGCCTGAACCGCGACGTGGACCGCCTCGCCGACGGCCTGCGCTCGGGCCGGCTGTCCGCCTCGGGCGCGGGCTGGCGCGGCACGGTGCTGCGCCTGTCCGGCGAGCTGGGCGCGCTGGGCCGCCGGTTCACCGACGCCGTCGACCAGATCGAACGTGAGCTGGACGAGGTGCGCGGCCGGGCGGAGGGGCTGCGGCTGATCCCGGCCGGGTCGATCTTCACGGCGCTGCACCGGGCGGTCCGCGACGCCGCCGACGCCGAGGGCAGACGGGTCCGGTTCGTCACCTCGGGCGCCGACGTGCGGATGGGCCCGCACCTGCTGAACCTGGTCAGCGGCGCGTTCCTGCACGTGGTGCGCAACGCCGTGGTGCACGGCATCGAGCCGGAGGCGGACCGGCTCGCGGCGGGCAAGCCGGCCGAGGGCACCATCACCGTCGAGGTCAGCCGGCGTGGCCGCTGGGCCGCCTTCCGGTGCACCGACGACGGCCGCGGCTTCGACCTGGTCGCGTTGCGCCGCGCCGCCGAGGCGCGCGGCCTGCTCACCCCCGGCGGCGGCGAGCCCGACCCGCAGCGGCTGATCGACCTGGTGCTGGGCGGCGGGATCAGCACCTCCCCCGCGGTCACCGACGTGGCCGGCCGGGGCATCGGGATGGACGTGGCCCGCGACGTCGCGGTGCAGCTGCACGGCGACGTGTCGGTGCGCAGCACGCCGGGCCGGGGCGCCACCGTGGAGCTGGTGGTGCCGTTGACGCTGCTCAGCATGAACGGGCTGGTCGTGGAGGCGGGCGACGCGGTGGTCACGGTCCCGCTCGACGCGGTCCGCCGGTGCGTGCGGCTCACCGCCGACGAGACCGCCGGGGCACTGGCCACCGGGCGGCTCGCACACGAGGGTCACGTGGTGCCGTTCCTGCCGCTGTCGCGGACCATGGCGGCCGGCCCGGCCGTGCCGGACACCCCGGGCGCGAGCGTGGCCGTGGTGATGGCCGCCGACGACGAGACGGTCGCGGTGGGCGTGGACCGGCTGGCCGGCACCACCACACTGGTCGCCCGCCCGCTGCCCGACCTGGCGCCGGCCGCCCCGGTGATCGGCAGCGTGTCGATCGACGTGGAGGGCAACCCGCGGCTCGTGCTGGACCCGCACGGCCTGGTCGAGGAGTGCCGCCGCGGCGGCGTGACCGGCCGGGCCCGGCCGGAGAAGCCCGCGCCGCCGCTGCCGGTGCTGGTGGTCGACGACTCGCTCACCACCCGCATGCTGGAACGCAGCATCCTGGAGTCGGCCGGGTACGAGGTGGACCTGGCCGCCTCCGCGGAGGAGGGCCTGGAGAAGGCCGCCACCCGGTCGTACGGGCTGTTCCTCACCGACATCGACATGCCCGGCAAGGACGGCTTCACGTTCGTCGCCGAGACCCGCGCGGACCCGGCGCTGGCGCACGTCCCGGCGATCCTGGTCAGTTCCCGGGCGAGCGCCGAGGACCGGCAGCGCGGCGCCGAGGCGGGCGCCGCGGCGTACGTGGTCAAGGGCGAGTTCAACCAGGAGGAGTTGCTGGCGCACATCCGGAGGCTGATCCTGCGATGATCCGTGTGCTGCTCGTGGAGGACTCCCTGACGATGCGCCACCACCTGCGCGAGTCGCTGGCCGCCGACCCGGAACTGCAGGTCGTCGGTGAGGCGGCGGACGGCGCGCAGGCGGTCGAGCTGGTGCGGCGGCTGCGCCCGGACGTGGTCACCATGGACATGATGCTGCCGACCATGAGCGGGATGGTCGCCACCGAGCACATCATGGCCGAGCATCCCACGCCGATCCTGGTGGTGTCCTCGGCGGACCGTCAGGAGCTGTTCACCACGTACAACGCGCTCGCCGCCGGGGCGGTGGACGTGCTGGAGAAGCCGCGCGGCGACGCCAGCGACGCGGACTGGGGGCGGCGGCTGTGCCAGGCGGTGCGGCTGGTCTCCCGGATCCGGGTGATCACCCATCCGCGGGCCCGGCTGGACGGCCGAGGCCGGCCCGCGGTGGAGGCGCTCCCGCTCACCGCGGCCGGTGCCCACCTGCGGGTGATCGCGCTGGGCGCGTCGACCGGCGGGCCGGGCGCGCTCACCGACCTGCTGCGGGCGTTGCCGGCGGTGTTCCATCCGCCGGTGCTGTGCGTGCAGCACATCGCGGCCAGCGAGCCGTTCGCGGTGGCGTTCTCCGACTGGCTGGCCGGGCAGACCGGCCGCGACGTCAGTTACGCCCGGGACGGCACCGCGATCGGCGCGCTGGGCGGCCGGGTGATCCTGGCGCCGCCGGACCGGCATCTACTGGTCCGCGACGGGGTGCTGCGGCTCAGCGACGACCCGCCGCGGCATTCCTGCCGGCCGTCGGTGGACGTGCTGTTCGAGTCGGTGGCCGCCGAGTTCGGGCCGTCCGCGGCCGGCTGCCTGCTGACCGGGATGGGCCGCGACGGCGCGGAGGGGCTGCTGCGGATGCGCTCGCGCGGGGCGGTCACCTTCGCCCAGGACGAGGCGAGCTGCGTGGTGTACGGCATGCCCCGCGAGGCGGCGTTGCTCGGCGCGGCCGCCTACGTGCTGCCCCCCGCGCGCATCGCCGCCCGGCTGATCGAGATGCAGCTCGCCGGGAGCCGGCGATGACACACAGCGTGCTGATCGTCGACGACAGCCTGACCGTGCGGATGGATCTGCACGAGGCGTTCGAGGCGGACGGATTCGCCACGGTGCTGTGCGCGACCGGCGGGCAGGCGCGCGAGGCGTTCGCGTCGGCGGAGTTCGACGTGGCCGTGCTGGACGTGATGCTGCCCGACGCGGACGGCCTGGAACTGCTCACCGAGCTGCGCTCCACCCCGGGCCGCTCCGGGGTGGTGATCCTGCTGCTGTCCAGTGAGGACGAGGTGGCCGACCGGCTGGCCGGGTTGCGCACCGGGGCCGACGAGTACGTGGGCAAGCCGTACGACGCCGGCTACGTGGTGGCCCGTACCCGCCAGCTGCTCGGCGACCGTCCGGGGCCGGCCGCCGGTGGCCGCACCACCGTGCTGGTGGTGGACGACAGCATGACCTTCCGGGAGCAGCTGCGCGACCTGCTGGAGTCCGAGGGCTACGCGGTGCTGACCGCGCCCAGCGGCGAGGAGGGGTTGCGGATGGCCGCCGACCGGCGCCCGCAGGCGGTGATCGTGGACGGCGTGATGCCCGGCATCGACGGCGCCACGGTGATCCGCCGGATCCGGCTCGACCCGGCGCTGCGCGACATCCCGTGCATCCTGATGACCGCGGCCGACGACTACGCCACCGAGCTGCAGATGCTCGACGCCGGCGCCGACGCGTTCGTGCGCAAGCAGCAGAACCTGGCGATCGTGCCGGCGAAGCTGAACGCGGTGCTGCGCCAGGCCACCGAGCAGCTGCCGATCGAGGTGACCGGCAGCCTGCACGGGCCGAGCCGGGTGCTGGCGCTGACCCCGGACCGGCCGCAGCTGGCCGACCTGGTCGAGTCGCTGCGCGACGACGGCTACGACGTGATCCCGGTGGCGGTCATCGAGGACGCGCTCGATCTGCTGACCGAGCAGCCGGTGGACTGCATCGTGCTCGGGACCGGGCTGTCCGGCGACGTCGGCCGCAACGCCTGCCGCCGGATCAAGGAGGTGCCGGTGATCGGCGAGACGCCGGTGGTGATGACCGGCGAGACCGACGACGACATGCTGGCCTGCCTGGCGGCGGGCGCGGACGACTACGTGCGGGCGGGGTCGGGGGCGGAGGCGTTGCGCGCCCACGTCCGTACGCAGATCCGCCGCAAGCAGTCGCACGACGAGAGCCGCCGCATCCGTGAGGAGCTGATGCGCCGGGAGCTGGACGCCGCCGAGGAACGCGCGGCGCGCCAGCTCGCCGAGACCCGCGCCGCGCTGGTCGAGGAGCTGGAGTGGCGCAACCGGGAGCTGGAGGCGTTCAGCGGCTCGGTGTCGCACGACCTGCGCGGCCCGCTGCAGGTGATCAGCAGTTTCGCCGAGCACATGCTGGACGACGAGGACGACCCGCTCAGCGAGGAGGCGCGGCGGCGGCTGGGCCGCATCCAGGCCGCCGCGAACCGGATGGCCGACCTGGTGGAGTCGCTGCTGATCCTCGCCCGGGCGTCGCGGGGGCAGCTGCGCCGCGCCGAGTTCGACCTGACCGCGACGACCTGGCAGGTGATCGGCGAGGTGGAGGCGCGCGACCCGCACCGCAAGGTCGACTTCACCGTCCACGACGGAATGCGGGCGGACGCCGACGAGGGCCTGGTGCGGGTGATCCTGGAGAACCTGATCAACAACGCGGTGAAGTTCACCCGCCGGATCGAGAACCCGGCGGTCGAGGTGGGCCGCGCGGCGCAGGGCTTCTTCGTGCGCGACAACGGGGCCGGCTTCCCGGCGGGCAAGGCGGGCGACCTGTTCCGGCCGTTCGCCCGGCTGCACTCCGCCGAGGACTTCCCGGGCACCGGGATCGGGCTGACCACGGTGCACCGGGCGGTCGAACGGCACGGCGGGGAGATCTGGGCGGAGGGCGAGGACGGGCGCGGCGCCACGTTCTGGTTCACCCTGCCGCCCGCGGCGCCCGCCCCGGCCGAGCGCCGCGGCCAGGCCCGCCTCCACGGCTGAGCCGGCCGCCGGGCTCAGCCGAGGTAGGCCAGCCCGTCGGAGACCACGGTGGGCCGCCCGGAGGTGCCGGCCACCACGACGGCGACGGTGTGCTTGCCGGCGCTCATCGTGCGCACCCAGATCGCCTGCCGGTACGCCGTCCTGGTGGCCCGGGTGTCGACGGTGGCGACCTTCCTGCCGTCCACCAGGATGTCCGCCTTGCCGGTGGCCGCCCCGCGGGAGAACATCAGCGCCGCGGAGCGCCCGGTGAACGTGTAGGTCAGCTTCGCGCCTTTCTTCGTGGCGGCCAGCGCCCTGCTGCTCAGGTACGAGCCGCCGGACCTCGTCGTCCAGCTGCCGCCGCGCTTGGCCGACGTCTCCGCGATGATCGTGGCCTTGCGGGTGACCGACGCGGTGCGGCTGTTGCCCGGCACGTCGCGGGCGGTCACCGTGAACGCGGTGTTCGCGCCCGGCCGCATCGACGCGGCCCACGAGGTGGCGCCGGTGGACAGGGTCACCCTGGCCGGCGAGGTCGCGCCGACCGACCACAGCCGGACGTTGTCGCTGACCCGGTAGACGACCGACACCGGGACGGACGTCGTCGCGTATGTGCCGGTCCGCAGGGCCGGCGCCGGGGCCGAGCCGAAGGTGGGCGCGGTGTTGTCGCCGATCACCCGGTAGGCGGCGGTCGTGGCGGTGCTGCCGGAGGTGTGCACGGCCCGGACGGCCACGGTGTGGGTGCCGGCCGGGACGGGAACGCTGCCGCTGCGCGCGCTGCCGGCGGCGGTCGCGGCGACCTGGCCGTCGCGCAGCAGCTCGAACCGCGCGATCGACGAGCTCGGGGTCTCCACCGCCCAGGTCACGGTTGCGGCCGTACGGACGTAGTAGTTGCCCGCCGCCGCGACACCCCCGCCGAGCGACTTCGCCGCCAGGCCGCTGATCTGCTGCACCGAACGGGCCCGGATCGAGGCCAGCAGCGGGTAGAGCTTGTTGCCCGGGCACTCGGTGAGGAACCCGGCCGCGGTCTGCTCGCCGTCCTTGTGCCCGGAGACGCGCGGGAAGGTGACCGTCGAGCCGAGCGGCCACTTACGCCCGTCCACCCCCTCGGTCATCTGCGCCTCGCCGGTGGGGTCGAGACCGTACGCGCCGAGCCGGGCCGCCGCCACCTGCGCGATCGTGGTCAGCGCCGCCTCGGCCGGCACCACGGTCGTGTAGTCGCCGAGCAGCGCCACGCCGACCGAGCCGGTGTTGAAGCCGACGGTGTGCGCGCCGACCACCGCGTTGCCGACGCCGCCCTTGCGCCCCTCGAACAGGGTGCCGCACCGGTCGACCAGGAAGTTGTATCCCATGTCGGACAGCTTCTTGACCTTCACGTCGTTGGCCTGGATGCCGCGCACGATCGACGCGGAGTCGGCGCACGTGGAGCCGTTGCCGAACCCGGTGTGGTGCACGAAGACCATCTTCGCCGCCGGCGCCACGCTGATCGGGTCGGTCACCAGGGTCTCGTCGGCATTCCAGCCGCTGCGCGAGACGTACGGCGGCAGCTGCGGCCGCGGCGCGCCGGTGGGCGTGGGCAGGGCCGTCGGGCTGGTCTGCGGCGACGACGGCTCGACCGGCGGGGTCGTGCCCGGCGCTCCGGTCGCCGGCTCCCCGGACGGGGTTCCCCCGGGCGGCGTCGCCTCGGCCGGCGTGGTCCCGGTCGGCGCGGTCTCTGCCGGCGTATCCGCCGGCGTCGTCCCGCCGGGTGTCGCCGGGTCCGCTGCCGGGCTTCCCTCCGGCGGCGGCGGCGCCTGCGGATCACTCGGGCTCGCGCCGGGGTCGGGCTCCCCGCCGCCCTGACCGCCGCCCTTGCCGCCGCCGCGCACGTCCGGGTCGATCAGGTTCAGCTTCAGGCCCGCGGGCAGCGCGCCCCGGGCGATCCGCACGGCCACGCCGCTGGAGCGCCCGGCCCACAGCGGCTCGGTGGCCCCGGCCACCCGGTCCGCCTCGACCGGCAGATCGGCCGACCCCTCGGCGATGCCCAGCTCCCGCCACCCCGACCACCTGCCCGTGCGGGCGTCGCGGGTGCGCACCTGCACCGGCTGCTGCGGCCGCGCGGCCGGGTCGGTCCAGCTGACGCTGAGCATGCTGAACGTCCTGGTGGCCCGCTGCCGCAGGTCGACCGCCCCGGCCGCGGCCTCGAGGTCGAGCGTGTCCACCCGGGTGCGCACCTTCGGCGCGGCCGGCGCCGGGTCCGCCGGCAACGTCCGCACCGGCCCGTCCAGCGCCACGCCGGCCGGTGTCCCCGCGGCCGAGGGCCAGGTCAGCGCCGCGATCGCCCCTCCCGCCGCGAGCACCGTGACCGCCGTGCCGATGCCGATCGTCGTGCGCCGTCTCACCGTTTCTCCCGTCGACAGCCGTGAATGCCGGCCGTGAGGGTAGCCGACCGCCGATCATCGGAACACCCCCGACCGTCCACAGTGTCCGGCGCAGCCGCGGGTCGCCGGCCGGGGCAGGGGTGACCGGCGACCCGCGACGCCTGCCCGGCGCCGGCTGTTTTGTGCCGGCGCCGGCAGGGTCCGCGGCCGGCGCCGGCGGGTTCCGGCGCCGGATGTCCGGCGCCGGCTATTCCGTGCCGAGCGCGGCGACCGGGCTGACTCGTGCGGCGCGGCGGGCCGGCAGGACCCCGGCCAGCGCGGTCAGCCCGACCAGCAGCAGGAACACCACGGCGAGCGGCCAGACCGGCAGGACCAGCGGGGCGTTCTCGCCGAGCGCCGCGACGGCCAGCCAGGCGTACGGGACGCCGAGCAGCAGACCGATGCCGGCGCCGATCACGCCGTACAGGGCGGACTCGGCCGTGAGCATCGCGCGCAGGCCGCCGCGGGACAGGCCGAGCGCGCGCAGCAACCCGGACTCGCGGACGCGTTCCACCACGGACAGGGCGGTGGTGGTGCCGACGCCGACGACCGCGATCAGCACGGTGAGCCCGATCAGGCCGAGCGTGATGACCAGCAGCACCGTGATGTTGTCGTCGATCTCGTCGCGCCGATCGGCGAGCACCGTGATCGTCCACTCGCCACCGGCCGCCCTCTGCACGTCGTCGAGCGCCTTGCGGCCGTCGGCGCGGGCCTTCTCCCCGGTCCCGGACGCGTCGGCCAGCACACCGGAGTACCCGGCGGGCGCGCCCAGCGTGGTCAGGTCGGCCGGGTCGAGCAGCAGCGCCGCGCCCAGCGGCGCGGAGTCCGGCAGCACGGCCGCGACCTTCAGCCGTACCGAAGCCTTGCCGTGCCTGATCTCCGCCTGATCACCCAGCCGCAGCCCGCTGTTGTCGGCGGTGAACCCGGAGATCGCGACGCGGCCCGGTCCGAGGTCGGCGAGCGAGCCGGCCGTGACGTCGAACTTGCGCAGCCCGGGCACCGCGGCGACGTCGAGGTCGGTGGCGTCGAGCTCGGCGGGGCCGATCGTCACGGTGAGCCGGCGGTACGGGTCGACGTGGGTGAGCTCGGTGCGGCCCCGCAACGCCTGGACCATGGCGGCGGTGACCGGTTTGTCGTCCACCTCGGTGAGCTCGTAGTCGGCGGGCGCCGCCTTGGCGGTCTCCCGGTCGGCGAGGACCCGGACCGACGCGCCGCCGACCAGCACCCCGGCGATCAGGGTGACACCGAGCGCCACCACCACCGAGACCGCGGCGGCCCGGCGCGGCGCCGCGCCCACTCCCCCGGCGGCGAGCCGGCCCAGCGGCCCGGACCGGCGCACCGGCCAGCCCAGCACGGCCAGCACCGGGCGCACCAGCACCGGGCCGAGCGCGATCAGCGCGAGGAACGTGAGGGCGCCGGACGCGACGATGGCGAACAGGAACGGTTGCGGGTCGTAGTTCTTCGGGTCGCGGCCGGGCAGGTGCGTGACCACGTACCCGGCGATCAGGACCGCGCCGGCCGCCGGCAGGAGACCCGCCGCCCAGCGCAGCTTGCCGATGTCGCGGCGGGCGCCGGTGGTGCCGGCGCCGCGCAGCGCCTCGAGCGGCGACACCCGCGACGCGGTGGCGGCCGGCGCGATGACCGCGACGGTGGTGATCAGCACGGCGAGCGCGACCACGCCGGACGCGGCGAGCAGCGGGACGCCCGGGGAGGCGATCTTCTTGCCGAACGCGCCGGCGATCGCGGGCAGCAGATGGCCGGTACCGAGCGCGAGCAGCACGCCGGCGACGCCGGTGACCAGGCCGGTGAGCGCACCCTCGGCGGCCAGCGACCAGGTGATGGCCCGGCGGCCCGCGCCGACCGCGCGCAGCAGGGCCAGCTGCCGCAGGCGCTGGGCGAACACGATCCGGAAGGTGGAGGTGGCGACCAGCCCGGCCGCGACCGCGGCGTTCGCGATGAACATGCCGATCACCGCGAAGACCCGGCCGACCTGCGACGCCTTCCGCTCGGCCTCGGCCTGCCGGACTTGGGCGCCGGTGTCGAGCCGGGGCTGGGCGCCCACGGTGGCCGGGGGGTGCGCCGCCAGCACGACGTCGATCCGGTCCCGGACCGCCTGCGGGTCCGCCCCGGGCCGCAGCCGCACGTCGATCTGCTCGAGGGCGTCGTCGCCGGTCATCGCCGACACCGCGGCCTGCGGCGCGTACGCCTGGTAGCCGTAGTCGTCGCCGGCGCTGACCGTGCCGACCACCGTCAGCGGGGTCGCGGCCAGCGCCTTGCCGTGCTCGTCGTGGCGCAGCACCGCCTTGACCGTCGAGCCGATCGTCAGGCCGAGCCGCTCGACCGTGCGGGGGGTGACCGCGATCTCGCCCGGCTTCGACGGGTAGGAGCCGCTGATCAGATGCGCCACGGCCAGGGGCCCGATGCCGGGGTCGCCGGTGACCTCCAGGAACTCGCTGCCGATCAGGCCACCCCGGGAGACCCGGCCGGCCGCCTCGGCCACCCCGTCGATCTTCTTGATCGCGGTCAGGTCGGCGATGCTGGTCGCGCCCTCGTGCACGACCAGGTCGGCCGCCGCCGGGGTGCCGCTGAGGCCGTCCACCAGGCTGCGCTCGGTGATCCGCTGCCCGAGCACGGTGGCGTAGACGACGTAGGAGACGACCAGCACGGCCAGGCCGGTCAGCAGCAGCCGGGCGGGGCGGCGGGCCACCCCGGCGAGCTGGGTGCGCAGCACGCTCATCGGGCGGCCGCCAGGTCCTGCAGGGCGTCGCTGACCGAGGTGATGCTCGGGTTGTCCAGCTCGCCGGCGACGCGGCCGTCGGCGAGCAGCACGACCCGGTCGGCGTACGCGGCGGCGCCCGGGTCGTGGGTGACCATGACGATCGTCTGGCCCAGTTCGCGGACCGAGTTGCGCAGGAACAGCAGCACCTCGGCGCCGGAGCGGGAGTCCAGGTTGCCGGTGGGCTCGTCGGCGAACACCACCTCGGGCTGCGACACCAGCGCCCGGGCCAGCGCGACCCGCTGCTGCTGGCCGCCGGACAGCTCGGCAGGCCGGTGGCCGAGCCGCGCCACCAGGCCGAGCACCTCGGTGAGGTGCTGGTACAGGTTCGGGTCGGCCTTGCGCCCGGCCAGCTCCAGCGGCAGCACGATGTTCTGCTCGGCGGTCAGCTGCGGCAGCAGGTTGAACGACTGGAACACGAAGCCGATCCGCTCGCGGCGCACCTTCGTCAGCACCTTGTCGGACTGCTTGGTGAGGTCGGTGCCGCCCAGCAGGGCCTGCCCGGACGTGGCGGTGTCCAGCCCGGCGAGGCAGTGCATGAGCGTGGACTTGCCCGACCCGGACGGCCCCATGATCGCGGTGAACTGGGCCCGGGCGAAGCCGACGGTCACCCCGTCCAGGGCGCGGACCGCGGTGTCCCCGCTGCCGTAGACCTTCACCAGGTCGACGGCGGCGACAGCGGCCATCGTGTCCTGCGTCTGCATGAGCACTCCACTCGATTCGTTGCGATGTCGGCGACGATCATCGGCGGGCGGGCGGTGCCGGCACATCGGCCGCCGGCCAGGACCGCGGCCGCGACGGATCTGTCTTTCGGCCGAGGGCGCCACCGCCGGGCCCCACTACGCTGGGTGCACGATGGCGACCAACTCCAACCACCTCCTGCTGCGCCTGGGTCAGCTGGCGGCGCTCGGCGCGATGGCGATGCTGGGCCTGTTCGACGTCGCCCGGGGGCTTTTCCGGTCCGCCGAGGCGCTCGGCCTGGTGCAGGTGGCGCTGGCGGTCGCGGCCGCCGCGGTGTGGCTGCCCCGGCACCGGCAGAACTCCACCGCTCTGCCGAAGGTCGCAGTGGCCGTCGGCGGCGTGTCCCTGGTCGTGACCGCGGCGTCCGTGGCGGCCGGCACCAGCCGGGGCAGCTGGGGCCTGGCCGAGTCGATGGCGCTGCTCGGCACCCTGTTCGTGGTGGGGCGGCGGGCGAAGCCGGGCTGGGGCGTCGCGGCGGTGGTGGTGGCCGGCGCCGCGGTCAGCTTCCAGCCGCTGCGCGGCGCCAGCACCCCGATCTTCGTGATCTTCGGCCTGATCCAGGCCCTCGCGGCGGCGCTGGTCGTCGGTGCGGGCGTCTACCTGCGGATCATGGAAGGCTCCCGGGTACGGGCGATGGACGCGGTCCGCGCCGAGCAGCGCGCCGAGTTCGCCCGTGATCTGCACGACTTCATCGCCCACCACGTCACCGGGATCGTGGTGCAGGCGCAGGGCGCCAGGTTCATCGCCGAGCAGGACCCGAAACGGGCGATGCTGGCGCTGGAGCAGATCGAGCAGGCCGGCGCGGAGACGATGGCGTCGATGCGCCGGATGGTCGGGGTGCTGCGCGATCCGCAGTCGCAGCCGGACGCCCCGCTCGCCCCGGTCGCCGGCGTGCCCGACCTGCCGGCGCTGCTGGAGCAGTTCAACGCGGTGGACGGCCCGCTGGCCCGGCTGCACCTGGACGGGCCGGCCGACGGCCTGCCGGTGGAGGTGTCGACCTCGGCGTACCGGGTGGTGATGGAGGCGCTGACCAACATCCGCCAGCACGCCGGCGGCGCCCGGGTCGCCGACGTGTGGATCCGCCGCACCCCGCAGTGGCTGCTGGTGCGGGTCGCCAACGACGGCGGCCCGCCCGCCGCCCGCACCGTCACGGTCCGCGACCGGCCGGGGTACGGTCTCGTGGGCCTGACCGAACGGGTCCGCGCGGTCGGCGGCCGCATCACCTCCGGTCCCGGCATCGAGGGCGGCTGGGTGGTCGACGCCGCGTTCCCCCTCGAGCAGAAGGTGACCCCTTGATCCGCGTCCTCATCGCCGACGACCAGGCCATGGTCCGCACCGGCTTCGGCATGATCATCGGCGCGCAGCCGGACATGGAGGTCGTCGGCGAGGCGGCCGACGGCGTGGAGGCGGTGGCGCTGGCCCGCAAGCTGAAACCGGACGTGGCGCTGCTGGACATCCGGATGCCGAAGATGGACGGCCTGGAGGCGTTGCGGCTGCTGGCCGAGCCCGGGGTGGCCGACCCGGTGAAGGTGGTCGTGGTGACCACCTTCGACCTGGACGAGTACGTGCACCGGGCGCTGCGCAACGGCGCGGCCGGGTTCCTGCTGAAGGACTCCGGGCCGGCGCTGCTGATCGAGGCGGTGCGCGCCGCGGTCTCCGGGGACGCGCTGATCAGCCCGTCGATCACGGTGCGGCTGCTGGAGCACCTGTCGCCGCCCGCGCCGGCCGAGGACGACGGCGGGTTGTCGCCGCGCGAGCTGGACGTGGTGAAGCTGGCCGCCCGCGGCCTGACCAACGCGGAGATCGCCAACCAGCTGTTCATCTCGGTCGGCACGGTCAAGACGCACCTGGGCAGCGTCCACACCAAGCTCAGCACCCGCAACCGGGTCGAGGTGGCCGCGTGGGCCTGGGAGCGCCGGCTGGTCGGCTAGAGCTCGATCCAGTACCGGCGGATCGCGCCCAGGTCGGTGTCGCGGACGTCCTCGAGAACGCCGCCGGCGCGTTCGATCGTGCGGGCCGACGCGATGTTCTGCGCCCGGCAGGTGATCAGCACCCGGCCGAGGCCGAGCTCGCGCGCCGCGTCGAGGGTGCGGGCCAGGGCGAAGGTGGCGTGCCCGCGGCCGCGTTCGGAGGGGCGGACGCCGTACCCGATGTGCCCGCCGACCTCCCGCAGGAAGTCGTTGAGGTCGTGACGCAGCGCGATGGCGCCCAGGTGCCGGTCGCCGTCGGTGATCCAGCGGTAGGTGGTGTGCACCCAGCCCGCGTCCGGCGGGATGCTGCGGTCCTCGGCCCGGCGCAGCCGCGCGACCCAGGCGGCGAAGCCCTCCGGCGACTCGACGTCGTCGGTGGCGGCGAGGCCGGCGCCGTCGATGTGCACGCCCGGCGGCCACTCCCGGTACGACGCGAGCCACTGCTCGCGCAGCCGCGTGGTCGGCTCGATCAACTCGGGCATGCCGGTGACGATAGTCAGCCCGCGGCGGCCATGGTGAGCAGGGTTCGCACCTGCGCCTGTCGCCGGTCGGTGATCGAGCGGGCGAGGGCACGCGCGGGTGGGTAGGCGCCGCCGGCGGTCTCCATCCGGCCGGTCTCGACACAGTTGCCCAGATGGCCGAGGAGCAGGGCGGACGCCGTACGGTCGAAAGCCGTTGCCGGTGATCCGCGCAGTTCCGCCAGGTCGGCGGGCCGCAGCCGGTGCAGGTCGCCGTGCCCCGCGTGGGCGCCCGCCGACGGGTCCGCGGTCAGCGGCTGCCGCCAGCCGAGAAGCCAGCGCCGCATGGTGCCCGACTCGTCGCGCCACTGCGCGCGCAGCTCGCCGGCCACGGCCCGCAGCGCCGCGCCGTTCGCGCGCTGCTCGGTCAGCGCCGCCAGCTCGTCGCCCTCGGCGATCTGCGCGAGCCCCATCTGCAGGAACATCACGTCCGTGGCGTTGAACGCGGGCCCGGCCGCCGGCGCGGTGTCCGGCGGCGGCGCGATCCCCGGCCGCGCGACGGTCCCCGGCTGCGATGCGCAGCCGGAGACCAGGACCAGCAGGGCCAGCGCGGCCTGGACGGCTAGACGCGTTCCCACAGGGCCGGGACGTTCGGCGGTTCCCAGCCGGCGATCGCGGTGTGCGCCTGCCGGCAGCGGTACGACACCCCGTTGTAGGTGACGGTGTCGCCCACCCGGTACGCGGTGCCCGCCCGCCACGTCCCGCTCGCCGGTGGGTTGCTGGTGGGCGGCGTGGTCGGCGGGGTGGTGGTCGGCGGGGTCGTGGGCGGCCTGGTCGGCGGGGTGGTCGGTGGCGTGGTGCCGCCCCCGCCGCCGATGTTGAGGTCGACGCACGAGTAGAAGGCGTTGACCGTGTCGGCGATGTTCCACCGGGCGAGCACGGTCTGCCGGCCGGTGAAGCCGCGCATGCTGACCGTGTGCTGCTTGGTGGCGCCGGGCTGCGCGCCGCCGTCGTTGAACGAGGCGAGCAGCGTGTTGCCGATGAAGTACTCCCACGTGCTGGTGGAGTGCCGGGCGGTGAGCACCCAGCTGAACGTGACGGTCTGCCCGACGCTCGCGGCCGGCCAGTTGCGGCTGTTGTCGTTGAGCACGGCGAACCGGCTGCCGCCGCCGTTGCACTGCGTCGAGCCCTTCGGGGCCTCGACGCTCTGCGGCTCGTAGACGATGTCGCCGCAGCCGGCGACCGCGCCGCTGGCGCAGTTGGCCTGGCGGCTGGGCGGGGACGAGATGTAGCCGTGCGCGGAGGCGGGGCTCACGGCGACGAACAGGGATGCCATGAGCGTGCCGGCGGTGAGTGCGGGAAGCGCGAATCTCCGTTTCATGTCTCTCCTTGCGCCGGTGGGGGACGGCGGACTGCGTTAAAGAGTGTTAACAGTAAATACCGCACAGAGACGGTTTTCAATACGTTGCCGGTAATTCGGCTGACCGGCCGTGCCGGCGCCGCTAGCGTCGCCGGGATGGAACCACTCACCGAGGCCGGGATCCGCGCGTCGCTGGTCAACTGCAGCAAGGGCGAGGCGAGCCGGATCAAGCTCCCGCCGGGCTTCCCCGGCCTGCCCTGGGCCGACCTGGACTTCCTCGGCTGGACCGACCCCGGCGCCCCGCTGCGGTCGGTGCTCGTCGTGCCCGGCCTGGCCGGCATCGTGCTGCGCCGCCCCGAGCCCCAGCGCGCCGGCCTGACCCGCTCCAGCATGTGCCGCGCCTGCCTCACCCAGCACAGCGCCGACGGCGTCACCCTGTTCGTCGCGCCGCTGGCCGGCGCCGCCGGGCGCCAGGGCAACTCTGTCGGCGAATACCTCTGCTCCGACCTGGCCTGCTCGCTCTACCTGCGCGGCAAACGGCAACCCCGGGGGCGTCTGGTACGGCAGGAGGAGTCGCTGACCGTCGCCGAGCGCGCCGACCGGGCCCTGTCCCACGTGAGCGCCTTCGTCAAGCGCGTGGCCGGCTGACCGCAACAGCCGCGCCCCGGTGCCGCCGGCCCACCGGTGCCGCGGCCCGGCCGGCAGGCCCGGGCGCACCGGCCCGGACCGGTCCCGGGCACACTGAGCCCGTGACGATCAAGGCCCTGATCCTGGACTTCGACGGTCTGCTAATGGACACCGAGACCACCCTGCTGGAGAGCTGGCGTCACGAGTGGCGCCGGCACGGCCTGACCCTGGACGAGACGACCTTCTTCGCCGACCACGGCGGCGATCTGTCCGAGGAGAAATACGCCCAGCTGGCCGCGGCCGTGGGCGCGGGCTACGACCGCGCGGCCAGTCACGCCCGCCGGACCGCCTTCCGCGACGCCCTGCACCGTACGCTGGGCCCCGCCCCCGGCATCCCCGCCCTGCTGGCCTCCGCCGCGTCGCTGGGCCTGCGCCTGGCGGTGGCCAGCAGTTCCCGTACGCCGTGGGTGGCCGGCCACCTGTCCCGCGCCGGCCTGCTGGCCCGTTTCGACGTCCTCGCCTGCGGCGACGAGGTGACCGCCCACAAGCCGGACCCCGCGGTGTACCGGCTCGCGCTGCAGCGCCTGGGCGTGGACCCGTCGTCGGCGCTGGCCTTCGAGGACACTCCGCATGGCGTGGCCGCCGCGCAGGCGGCGGGGCTGCGGTGCGTGGCGATCCCGAACGCCCACCTCCCGGCGTCGCGTTTCACCGCCGCCGATCTGATCCTGCGCTCCGCCGCCGACGCCCCGTTGCCGCAGATCCTGGCCCGCTTCTGACCGCGCCTCCCACCCGGCTCAGCCGGCGCCGCCCGCGGCCGGCGCCGTCGTGGCCATCAGGTCCTCCAGGGTCGCCCGGGCGCCCTTGTGGTGCAGGCTGGACAGCACCGAGCGGTACGTCGACACGAAACGCTCGTTGTCGATCAGGTCGCCGAACAGGTCCCGGTTGCGCAGGAACGCCAGCGGGTCGTGGTCCTGCTGACGGGCCGTCGCCATGAGAGTGTCGCGCAGGCGGTCGACCACCTCGATCGGGCGGCCGTGCTCGTCGACACCCTCGGCGTACCGCGCCCAGGACGCCACCACCGCGGTCGCCAGCAGGATCTCGCCGCCGGTGTCGAGGTTGTGGCGGATCACCGGCAGCAGCCACTTCGGGATGCGGTCGGAGCTCTCCGCGCACAGGCGGGCCACCGTGTCCTTCACCTGCGCGTTGGAGAAGCGGTCGATCAGCTGGTGCTGGTATGCGCGCAGGTCCACGCCGGGCACCGGCTCCAGCGTGGGAGTGGCCTCACGCTCCATGTAGGACAGCAGGAAACGGGCGAACAGCTCGTCCTGCGCGACGTCGTGCACCAGGCGGTAGCCGGCCAGGTAGCCGAAGTAGCACAGCGCCTGATGCGAGGCGTTGAGCAGGCGCAACTTCATCAGCTCGTACGGTTCGACGTCCGCGACCACCTGCACGCCCACGTCCTCGAACGGGGGCCGCCCGGCGCCGAAGCTGTCCTCCAGCGCCCACTGGGTGAACGGCTCGCACACCACCGGCCAGCCGTCGTCGACGCCGAAGCTGCTGCGCACCAGCTCCCGGTCGTCGTCGGTGGTCACCGGCGTGATCCGGTCCACCATGCTGTTCGGGAAACGCACGGAGCTTTCCACGTACGACCCCAGGTCCGCGTCCCGCAGCAGGGCGAACGCGACGAAGCTGCGCCGTGCGACGTCACCGTTGCCCTGGATGTTGTCGCAACTCATGATCGTGAACGGGGGCAGCCCCCGGTCACGGCGACGTTGCAGGGCCGCGGTGATCAGGCCGAACGTCGTGCGGGGCACGGCGCCGGGCTCCAGGTCGTGCCGCACGTCGGGATTGTCCGCCATGAACTCGCCGGTGACCGCGTTGACGTTGTAGCCGCCCTCGGTGACCGTGAGCGACACCACCCGTACGTCGGGACCCGCCATCTTCTCGATGACCGCCTCCGGGTCGTCCGGGGCGAACAGGTACTCCTTGATCGAGCCGATGACCCGGGCGTCCACCGTGCCGTCGGGGGCCTTGACGACCAATGTGTAGAGACCGTCCTGCGCGGTGAGCACGTCGCGCATGCGCTGGTCGGCGGCCATCACCCCGACCCCGCAGACGGCCCAGTCCAGCGCCTTGCCGTCGTTCATCAGGCGATCCAGATACATCGCCTGGTGCGCGCGGTGGAAACCGCCCACGCCGAAGTGCACGATGCCGGTCCGCAGCGCGGAGCGGTCGTAGGCCGGGACGGCCAGGCCGGCCGGCGGTGACGACAGTGTCGAGGCGGTGAGCGGGTGCATCGCGGTCCCTCCCGGCGGTGGATCGGGTCGACCCTCAGCATCCCACCGGTCGCCGAAGAACACCCGCGTCGCGCACGACCGGCCGGTGCCCGCAAGGCCGCCGCCTCCGAGCGCCCGGAGCGGGGACGACGGCGGCGCGACCCCCGAACCGGGGATCGCGCCGCCGTGGACCGGATCAGGCCGCGACCGCCGCCTGGTCGCTCACCGGTGTCCCGGACCGGCCGGCCAGGTGCCTGAGGTAGGCGGGCAGGGTCAGGAACTCGGGGCAGGTCCGTTCGGTCAGCAGCACGACCAGCAGCGTGCGCGCCTGGGAGAACCGGCGGGCCGACTCCTCGTCGAGCGCGCCGGTCTCGCTGAGCACGTCCAGCTCCTCGCGCAGCATCCGGGTGACCAGCGCGGCGCTGACCGGCACGCCGTAGTCGGTCGGGGTGCCGGTGGCGATCCACTGCCACAGCTGGGCACGGCAGATCTCCGCGGTTGCGGCGTCCTCCATGAGGCCGCCGAGCGCGACCGCGCCGCGCCCGCCGAGCCAGGCCGCCACGTACCGCAGCGCGACGCTGACGTTGGTGCGCAGCGCCACCTCGCTCACCTGCACTCCCGGCGAGCGCACGTCGAGCAGGTCGGCCGCGGTGACGCGCACGTCGTCGCGCTTGCGGACGATCTGGTGCGGCTCGTCGCCGAGCCACTGGTCGAACACGTCGCGGCAGGTGGCGACCAGGCCCGGATGCGCCACCCAGGACCCGTCGAAGCCGTCGCCGACCTCGCGCCGCTTGTCCTGGCGCACCTGGTTGAGGGCGCGCTTCGCGGCGACCGGGTCCCGGCTGGGCACCACCGCGGCCATGCCGCCGATCGCGTGGGCGCCGCGCCGGTGACAGGTGCGCACGAGCAGCTCGGTGTACGCGCGCATGAACGGCGCGGTCATGGTGACCTGCGAACGTTCGGGCAGCACCACGTCCGGCCGGTTCTTGATCATGCTGAACAGGTAGTCCCAGCGGCCCGCGTTCAGGCCGGCCGAGTGCTCGCGCAGCTCGTACAGGATCTCGTCCATCTCGAACGCGGCGGTGATCGTCTCGATGAGGACGGTCGCCCGTATCGTCCCGGAGGGAATGCCGAGCTGGTCCTGCGCGTACACGAAAACGTCGTTCCACAGCCGCGCCTCGAGATGGGACTCCAGTTTCGGCAGGTAGAAGTACGGTCCGCTGCCGCGCTCCAGCTGCCGGCGCGCGCTGTGGAACATGTAGAGGCCGAAGTCGAACAGCGACGCCGAGACGGCGCGGCCGCCGATGCGCAGGTGGCACTCGGGCAGGTGCCAGCCGCGCGGACGCACCATGATCGTCGGCAGCTCGGCGCCCACCCGGTACTCGCGGCCGTCGGCGGCGGTGAAGTCCAGCGACCCGTCCAGGGCGTCCCGCAGGTTCAGCTGGCCGAGCACCACGTTCTCCCAGGTCGGCGACGTGGCGTCCTCGAAGTCGGCCATCCACACCTTCGCGCCGGAGTTCAGCGCGTTGACCGTCATCTTCCGCTCCGGCGGGCCGGTGATCTCCACCCGCCGGTCCCTCAGATCCGGCGCGGGCGGCGCCACCTGCCACGAGGCGTCGTCGCGGATCGCCGCGGTCGACGGCAGGAAGTCCAGCTCGGTGGTGCGGGTGGTCCGCCGGCGCCGCCGCCGTTCCAGCAACTGCACGCGGCGGGCGCCGAACTCGCGGTCCAGCGCGGCCACGAACGCGATCGCCTCCGGGGTCAGGATCTCGGCGTACCGGCCCTCGGCCGTACCGGTGAGCGTGATCTCCTCGCCACCCATCAGAACTGCTCCGTCTCGGTCGAACCGCGCAGCGCGGTGGTGGAACTGTCCGGGTTGAGGGCGGTGGACACGGCGTCGAAGTAGCCGGTGCCGACCTCTGCCTGGTGCTTGGTCGCGGTGTAACCGTCGGCCTCGGCCGCGAACTCCGCCTCCTGCAGCTTCACGTACGCGGTCATGCCGTCGGTGGCGTAGCCCTTGGCCAGCTCGAACATCGAATGGTTCAGCGCGTGGAACCCGGCCAGCGTGACGAACTGGAACTTGTAACCCATCGCGCCGAGCTCCTTCTGGAACCGGGCGATGTCGGCGTCGTCGAGGTTGCGCTTCCAGTTGAACGACGGCGA
>NZ_CAKUCL010000090.1 GCF_934643405.1 uncultured Actinoplanes sp. | reverse complement strand
CCCGCCGGCCGCCCCGCACGCCGGTCCTACCCGGCCGTCCAGAGCGAGGTGTCCGCGGCCACGTCGCCGGACGCGCCGCCGACGATCTCCACCCGCCACGGCAGCGCCGCGCCGTCGCGGTGCACCCGGATCGCGTCGCCGTCCCTGGTCACCGTGAACGTGCCGGCGCCGACCCGCACGACGGTGTCGCCGGCCGCCACCTCGTGCAGGCGCAGCGTCACGCCGTCGGCCCAGTCGTAGTCGGGCCGGTCGGTGCGGGCGCCGATCGCGATCACCGCGCCGGGCCGCACCAGCAGCGGCACGCTGTCGAAGCCGTGCGTCTCGGTCACCCACCCGGGGCCCTCGACGATCTCGTCCGTACCGAAGCGGTTCCACCGTCCCGCCGGGACGTAGTACGTCACCTCGCCGGTCTCGCTCATCACCGGCGCCACCAGCAGATCCCCGCCCAGCAGGTACTGCCGGTCCAGGTGGGTGACCGCCGGATCGTCCGGGAAGCCGACGATCATGGGGCGCATCACCGGCAGGCCCTGCTCGTGCGCCTGCCGAGCGGCTTCGGACAGGTACGGCATCAGCCGGTACTTGAGGTGGGTGAAGTGCCGCAGCACGTCCACCGACTCGTCGTCGAACAGCCACGGCACCCGGTAGGAGTGGTTGCCGTGCAGCCGGCTGTGCGACGAGAGCAGGCCGAACGCGATCCACCGCTTGAACACCGCCGGGTCGGGACGGCCCTCGAAGCCGCCGATGTCGTGGCTCCAGAAGCCGAAGCCGGACGACATCAGCGACAGGCCGCCGCGCAGGCTCTCGGCCATCGACTCGAAGGTCGCCGAGTTGTCGCCGCCCCAGTGCACCGGGAACTGCTGGCCGCCCACCGTGGCGGAACGGGCGAACAGCACCGCCTCGCCCTCGCCCTTGGCCTCGCGCAGCACGTCGAAGACGACCTGGTTGTAGAGCTGCGTGTAGTAGTTGTGCATCCGCTGCGGGTCGGAGCCGTCGTGCCAGACCACGTCGGTGGGCACCCGCTCGCCGAAGTCCGACTTGAAGGCGTCGACGCCCATCTCCACCAGCGCGGCCAGTTTGCCGGCGTACCACTCGCGGGCGGCCGGGTTGGTGAAGTCGACCAGGGCCATGCCGGCCTGCCAGCGGTCCCACTGCCAGACGTCGCCGCCGGGCTTGCGCACCAGGTAGCCGTGGGCGCGCCCCTCGGAGAACAGGGCCGAGCGCTGAGCGATGTACGGGTTGATCCACAGGCACGTCCGCAGGCCCTTGCCGGCCAGCCGCTTCAGCATGCCGGGCGGGTCCGGGAAGATCGCCGGGTCCCACTCGAAGTCGCACCAGTGGAACTCGCGCATCCAGAACGTGTCGAAGTGGAAGACGCTCAGCGGCAGGTCCCGCTGCGCCATCCCGTCGACGAAGGACATCACCGTCGCCTCGTCGTACGGCGTGGTGAAGCTCGTGGTGAGCCACAGCCCGAACGACCAGGCCGGTGGCAGGGCCGGGCGGCCGGTGAGCGCGGTGTACTTGCGCAGCACCTCGGCCGGCGTCGGGCCGTGGATGATCAGGTAGGACAGGCTCTGCCCGGCGACGCTGAACTGGGTGCGCGACACCATCTCGCTGCCCACCTCGAACGACACCCGGCCGGGGTGGTCGACGAGCACGCCGTACCCGCGGTTGGTGAAGTAGAACGGCACGTTCTTGTAGGCCTGCTCGCTGCTGGTGCCGCCGTCGGCGTTCCAGATGTCGATGCTCTGGCCGTTCTTGACGAACGGGCCGAAGCGCTCGCCGAGGCCGTACACCGTCTCGCCGACGCCGAGGTCGAGCTGTTCGTGCACGTAGCTCTCGCCGTCGTCGGTGTCGACGACCCCGATGCCCTTGCCGCCGCTGCCGGTGATCCGCCGGCCGCCGGCGAGGAAGTCGAGCCCCCAGTCGTCGCCGTCGCGGAACCGCGCCGTCAACGCACCGGAGGTGATCGCAGTGCGTTCGATCACCGGCACGTCCGCCGTCCGGTTCAGCGCGAAGTCGGGCCCCCGGTCGACGCCGCCGAGGAAGTGCGCGATCGTCACCCGCAGCACGTCGGGCATCGGCGCCTCGACCCGGATCGTGATGAGGGGCGTGTCGAGGGTGTCCGAACGGCCACGGACCCGCTTGGTGGTGGCGTACGCGGTCAGCGACGTCCCGTCCGAGGCGGTGTCCCGCAGCTGGGCCGGATGCAGCACGGCGAACCCGTCGCGCTTGCGCCAGTACCCGTCGGTGAACTTCATCTGTGTCCTTACTTGATCGCGCCGGCGGTGATGCCGCGGGTGAGAGTGCGCTGGAAGATGACGAAGAAGAGGACGGCGGGCAGGATGCCGATCAGCGCCGACGAGCTGGTCGTGGTCGCGTCCATCAGCCGGTCGCCCTGGAGCACGGCGAGGGCCACCGGCACGGTCTGCTTGTCGTTGGAGACCAGGAAGACCAGCGGCAGGAAGAACTCGTTCCACGTCCAGATGAAGAAGAAGGTGAACAGCACGCCCAGCGTCGGCCGGCTCACCGGGACCACGACGCGCCACAGCGTGCGCCACCTCCCCGCCCCGTCGACCGCCGCCGCGTCCAGCAGCTCGGTGGGGAACTCGGCGTACACCGAGGTCAGCAGGTAGGTGCCGAAGGCGCTCTGGATCACCGTGAAGATGATGATGATCGAGAACAGGCTGTCGTACAGGCCGAGCTGCTTGGACAGGTAGTACAGCGGGTAGACCAGCACCTCCTGCGGCAGCAGGTTGGCCACCAGGAAGAACACCAGGTACCAGACCCGGCCCCGGATTCGGCCGATGCCCAGGGCGTACGAGTTCAGGATCGACAGCAGCACGCCCAGCACCGCCACGACCAGGCTGGTGATGAAGCTGTTCCAGAGCTTCTCGCCGAAGTTCACCCGGTTCCAGAAGCTGACGATCCCGTCCCAGTACAGGTGGGCCGGCAACGACAGCGGGCCGTGCCCGGCGTAGTCGGCCGGGCTCTTCACCGCGTTGATCGCCACGACCAGCAGGGGGGCGATCGTCAGCAGGAGCAGGACGAGCAGCGCGAAGAGGATGCCGAACCGTACCGGAGACCGGTGTTTCTCGGCTTTGACCGGCGTCTCGCCGCTCGGGGCGGGCGCAAGCCGGGTCACGGAGGTCGTCGTCATCGGCTGGTCCGTTCGGCGCGGTTCTGCAGGCGCAGGAAGACGAAGGCGAGAATGACGATGATCACCGTCAGGACGGTCGAGATCGCCGAGCCGTAGCCCACCTGGGCCTGCTGGAAGAAGTTCTTGTACGCGAAGTAGGACGGCACCAGGGTGGCGTTGCTCGGTCCGCCGCGGGTCAGCACGAAGACCTGGCCGAAGATCTTCAGCGCCGCGATCGTCGTGGTGACCAGCACGACGTAGAACTCCGGCCGGATCATGTAGACGGTGATCTTGCGGAATCGCTGCCACCAGGTGGCGCCGTCGAGATCCGCGGCCTCGTACAGCGACGGGTCGATGCGCTGCAGGCCCGACATGAACAGCACGATCGGGTAGCCCAGCTGGACCCACACCATGATCGCCATGACGCTGTACAGCGCGTACTTCGGGTCACCCAGCCAGTTCTCCGCCAGGCCGCCCAGCCCGATCGTGTCCAGGATCTTGTTGAGCGCGCCGTAGTCCGGATGCAGGATCCAGCCCCAGACGATGCCGGTGACCGCGACCGGGATGACCTGCGGGAGGTAGAAGCCGGAGCGGAAGACCGACGCCCACCGGTTGCCGAACTTCTTCGCGACGTAGTCGAACAGGACCGCCGCGAGCACCAGCCCGAGCAGCGTCGGTACCACCGCCATCGCGAGGATCAGCAGCAGGATGTGGCCGAAGCTCGCCCAGAAGTTGTGGTCCTGCAACAGCCGGGTGTAGTTGCCGAACCCGATCCAGGTCTGCTCGCCGACGCCGTTCCACCGGGTGAAACTGGTGTAGACGGTCATCACCAGCGGTACGATGATCACCGCGAGCGAGGCGATGATCCCGGGGATCAGATAAACCCCGTAGCCCTTTCTGCCGGGCATGCTTGCGCTCCCTTTTCCGTACGCGGGTGGGCCGCGGCCCACCCGCACCGGATCACTTGCCGAGGTCCGCCAGGTTGTCCTGGTAAGGCTTGGCGATCTCGTCGAGGAATGCCGACGGGGTCTTCGAGCCGTTGATCAGGCCCTGCACGCCACCGACCAGCACGTCGTAGTAGCCCGGCGCCGGCCAGTCCGGGTAGAACGCCAGGCCGTCGGCCGCCGACACCTGGTTGAAGTTGCCGATCAGTTCCTTGTTCCTCGGGTCGGTGATCGCGTTCGGGTCCGCCGCGACCGGCACGCCGCCGTTGTTGCCCAGCAGGTTCTGGATCTCCGGCTTCATGGTGATGTCGATGAAGTCGTACGCCAGCGCCTTGGCCTTGCTCCTCTCCGGCACCACCCACAGGTTGCCGCTGGAGCCCGGGTGCAGCTTGTTGCCCGGGAACAGGAACGTGCCCCACTGGAAGTTCTTGATCTCGTTGGCGAACCGGCCGTACCACCAGCTGCCGGAGAACATGATCGGGAACTTGCCCTGCTCGAACGCGACGCCCATGTCCTCGGCCTTGATGCCGGCCGAGTTCTTGGCGATGTAGCCCTTCCTCACCCAGTCCGCGAACGTCTCGGCGCCGTAGGTGAACTGCGGCCCGTGGAAGTCCACCTTGTTCTTGTACAGCTGGTAGTCGTCCACGAACGCCCGGTCGGCCTTGGCGAGGGCGAGCTCGTAGAAGATCTGCTGCGCCGGGTACTCCGCACCGCCGACCGAGAGCGGGGTGATGCCCTTGCTCACGAAGACGTCCATCACCTTGGTGAACTCGTCCAGCGTGGCCGGCACCGCGAGGTTGTACTTCTTGAACAGGTCCTTGTTGTAGTAGACCTCGACGTACTCGCCGTAGTTCGGGATGCCGTAGACCTTGCCCGAGCCCATGATGCCCTGGTCGTCGTACTTAGCGGTGGTCTGCAGGCTGCCGCTGAGCTTGGCGTCCCAGCCCCGCTTGCCGGCCTGGTCGGTGAGGTCGGTGAGCAGGCCCTGCTTGGACAGCAGCCCGGCGGTGGCGTTGCCCTTGTTGTACTCGAGGATGTCCGGGGCGCTGTCCGAGTTGAGGATCATCTGGGCGTTCTGCTGGATCTGCTCGAAGCCCTTCTGCTCGAACTTCACCTCCACGCCCGGGTGGCCGGCCTTGAACATCTCGATCGCCTTGTTCCAGGCGATGCCCATCGCGCTGGTCGGACCCTCGTAGTGCCAGAGGGTGAGGGTCTTGGCGCCGGCGCCCTCGTTCTCGTCGCCACCACCGCCGCCGCAGGCCGTCAGGGCGAGCGAGGTGGCCAGCAAGACAGCTCCGGCGCCGAGGCCGGCTCGTGATCGCAACATGGTTCGTCCTCCGGGAGGGGTCCGTCGAAGCGCTTCGACACAGCGTCGTCGAAGCGCTTCGACGCGGACTTTGGGAAGACGTTAGGGACGACATCCACAGATGTCAACGGTGCGACGTGGAGATCTGGCATCCTCCGGGGCGATGCCACAGTGGATGCCGCACCCGCACAATGTCAGCCATGAAGCGGGCGACGTGGCTGGTCCTGGTCCTCGGCCTGGGCGGGCTCGCCTGGATGGTCCTCGGGCCGGACGCGCCCGGCGGTCTGGTCGGCAACGCCAACGTCCTCGGTGGAGTCGCCGGCGTGGCGGGTGCCGTGCTGGCGTGGTGGTCGCTGCGGCCGCACCGGCCGGCGGCCGAGGAGGACGGGCAGACCGTGGAGCGGCTGGCCGCCGAGGTGCTGCGCTTCTGGGAGGGCGAGGCCAAGGCGCGCCGGATCACCACGCCCGTGCCGGCGGCGGTGCAGTGGCACTGGGCAACGCCGGACGTGGCGGCCCGGCCCGGCGAGGTGCAGTCGGACGTCCTGACCACCGGCGTGGTCACGAGCCTGCGGACCGAGCTCTACCAGCGGCTGCGGCCACCGGCCCGGCTGGTCGTCCTCGGCGGCCCGGGCTCGGGCAAGACCACGGCGATGATGCTGCTGCTGATCGACATCCTGCAGAACCGGGCGCCCGGCTCGGCCCAGCCGGTGCCGGTCTGGCTCACGCTGGGCGGCTGGAACCCGGAGACCACCTCGCTGCTCGAGTGGGCCGGCGCGACGCTGGCCCGCGACTACCTCGGCGCCGACCCACGGGACCGGCGCGGCTCGCAGCGCGGCGAGCAGCTGCTGCGCGCCCGCCGGGTCGCGCTGTTCCTCGACGGCCTCGACGAACTGCCCTACGCGCAGCGCATCGCGGCGCTGTCCGCGGTGGACCGCGAGACCGGCACCCTGCAGGTCGTGCTGACCAGCCGCTCCGCGGAATACCGGCAGACGGTCGAGGCGACCCGGTTGTGGAGCACCGCGGTCATCGAGATGCTGCCGGTCGGCCCCGCGCACGCCGCGGCGTTCCTGCTCGCCGAACAGCTCGGTCCCCGCCGCGCCGCCTGGCAGGTGGTGACCGAGCACATGCGGGCCGAACCGGACAGCGTCGTGGCGCTGACGCTCTCGTCACCGCTGGCGCTCAGCCTCGCCCGCGACGCCTACGCTCGGGCCAACCCGGCACGGCTGCTCGACTTCCCGGCCGCCGCGCAACTCCGGCGTCACCTGCTGCTGCGCACGCTGGCACTGGCCTACCCGGATCCGGCCGAGCAGGCACACGCGGTCCACTGGCTGCAGTGGATCGCCGGGCGCATGATCGAAACCCGCGACCTGCGCTGGTGGGACATCCCCCGGTGGTGGGCCGGCCAACGCCGGCCACTGCGCGCCGGGACCCCCACCCGGCGCTGGTGGGACTTTCCCCGATGGTGGGCCCGCCAGCCGTCGTCGCTGTTCGTCGCCGCCGTGGCGCTGCTCGCCGTCGCGGGCCTGTGCACCTCCGCGGCCGTCCATCGGCTCGGCTTCGGTGGCCGGCTCGGCGCGACGGCGGCGTCGGTGTTGCTCGGCACCGTGTTCGTCGCCGTGGTGTGGGATCTGTCGTTCCGGCTGTCGGCCGACCGGCCGCCGCTGCGCCTGGCCCCGCGATGGCCGCGCCGGCTCTGGCTGCTGGGTGTGCCGGCGGCCGTCCGGGCGGTGCCGGGCGTGCCGCACGCGAGCACCGTGGCCCTGCTCTGTTCCGCGTTTCTCCTGCCCACCCTGCTGGCCTTCGCCTGGACCGCGCCGCTGGCGGCCGCGGGTGCGGCGACTCCCGGTCAGGCGTTCGCCGCCGACCGGCGCCGGACCGTCGTCATCGGAACCGTGTCGGCCGTCACCACCGGCGCCCTGGTGACGCTGGCCTGGCACCGCACCGGGTCACCGGCCGGCCCGGACGCCGCGCTGCTGGTTCTCGGCAGCGGGCTCTGCGCGGGCCTGATCCTGTCCGCGGGGGCCACCCTGGGACTGTGGCTCACCCAGGTGTCGGCGGGCGTCCGGGGCCGGCGGGTCGACTTCCTGCGCCTTCTCCGGACGGCCGCGGACCGCCAGGTGCTGCGCCAAGCGGGCTCGGTCTACCAGTTCCGCCACGCCGACCTGCAGGACCTGCTCACCCTCGAGGAGATGCCCGCCGCCCTGCGGGGCGCGGACCGGCCGCCGGCCGCCCGGACCGCACAACCGTCGGACCGGTCCGTGCTGACGGCCGCGGTCGCCCGGGTCACCGAGGATCTGGAGCTGCCGGGCGACGATGTCGCGCGCCCACGGACCCCTGCCATTTTCCGCCCGGACACCGGTACGACGGTGGCCGACACCGGACAGACCGGCTCCGGGCGCTCGATCCGGGTGCTGTGCCGGCTGGCGGTCCGCGGCGGCAGCCGGGGCCACGAGGCCCTCCACGAACTCGCCCTGCGGGCCCGGTTCGACGGCGACGCGGTGACCGCGCTGACCGGGCTCGGCCAGATGCGCTGGGCCGGCCGGGACCGGGCCGGCTCGTGGTCTCTGGGCGGGCTGGCCGTGCTCTGCCTGCTCGACGCGGACACCTCGCTGACCCGGCGCCGGGCGGCCCAGCTGTTCGCCGTTCTCGGCCCGGACGACCAGCGGCACCTCCTGAGCCGTCTCGGCGCCGACAGCGTCGGGACGGCTCAGCCGGACCGCGTCCGGGCGGTTCTCCGGCGTCAGCAGGAGGCCCGGTAGACCGCGTCCTTCTGGTCGCCGTCGAGGTTCTGCTGGGTGATGATGGAGAAGCCGGTCTGCACCTTCTTGGTCACCTGGCCACCGTCCAAGGCGGCCACCGCCTCACCCAGCCCGACCGTGCCGATGTAGCCGGGCTGCTGCGCGATCAACGCCTGCACCGTGCCGTCGCGCAGCGCCTTGACCTGGTCCGGCCCGGCGTCGAAGCCGATGACGTTGACCTTGCCCTTCTTGCCGGCCTGCTGGATGCCGGTCGCCGAGCCCTGGGCGGCGAACAGGTTGGCCGCGAAGACGCCGACGATGTCCGGGTCCTTCTGCAGCGCCGCGGTGACCAGCTGGGCCGCCGTGGCCGGGTCGTTGTGCGAGTACTGCACCCCGGCGTACGGGTACTTGCCGTCGGCCGCGGCGGCGTCGGCGAAGCCCTTGACCCGCGCGTCGGTGGTGGAGATTCCCGGGTCGACCGAGATCGCGAGGACCTTGCCGCCCTGCGGCGCGAGCTGCTTGATCGCGTCGAAGGCAGCCTTGCCGCCGCCCTCGTTGTCGGACGCGATCGCCGACACCGCGTACGACGGGTCCTCGGTGGTCGTGTCCACGAGCACCACCTTGGTGCCGGCCTGCGCCGCCGCCGCGAGCGGGGCCTGCATGGCCTTCACGTCGGTCGGGGCGATCAGGATCGCGTCCGGCTTGGCGTTCACCGCCGAGTCGAAAATCGGCTTCTGCAGGGTCGGGTCGAACTTCTGCGGGCCCTGCGTGTTCACCGTGACGCCCAGCTTGCTCGCCTCGGCCTGGATGCCGCACTGCATGGTGATGTAGAACGGGTCGCCCTGGACCCCCTGAATGAACGTGATCTTGTAGTTCTTCGCGGCCTTGGACGGCAGCGGGATCTGCGGGCCGGCCGACGCCGAGGTGGTCGCGGTCACGACGCCGCCACCGCCGGGTTCGGAGGCGGTCGGCTTGGTCGAGGAACAGCCCGCCGCGGTGAGCGCGAGCGCCGTGCCGAGCGAGACGATGCCGAGGGTGCTGCGCCGGTTCATGCCGGATTCCTTCCTTCGACGTGCCGGGAACGATGCGTTCGCGCGCCGCGCTGGGCCGCGGCGCGACGGGTCTGGTCGACGTAGACGGCGGCGATCAGGACCGCGCCGACCGCGACGCCCTGCCAGAACGGGTCCACCCCGATGATCACGAAGCCGGACTGCAGGACGGCCGGGATGAACAACCCGACGATCGTGCCGAACATCGAGCCGTACCCGCCGAAGATCGAGGTGCCGCCGATGACCACCGCGGCGATGACGTTGAGGTTGGTCAGCGACTGCCCGCCGATCGTGGTGGTGCCGAACTGGGCCAGGTACATGACCGCGCCCACCCCGGCGAGCAGACCGGTCAGCAGGTAGACCCAGATCAGGTGCCGGTCGACCCGGATGCCGGCCCGCCGCGCCGCCTGCTGGTTGGAGCCGATCGCGTACGTGTGCCGGCCGAACCGGGTGCGGTGCAGCGCGATGCCGCCGAGCACCACGATCACCAGTGCCAGCAGCGGCAGCGCCGGGATGCCGGCGAACCGGGTGTAGATGCCGAAGTCGGTGAGCGAGGTGGCGTCCACGGTGATGTTGACGCCCTTGCTGAGCACGTACGCCAGGCCCAGTGCCGCCGACAGCGTGCCGAGCGTGACGATCAGCGCCGGGATCTTCGCGGCCGCGATCAGGAAGCCGTTGAGCCAGCCCCAGACGGCGCCGGCCACGATGGCCACGACCACCCCGGTCAGCACCACGCCGGCGCCGTTGCCGCCCATCGCGGACATCACCTTGGCCGCCACCACCGAGGCGAACACCAGCACCGACCCGATGGACAGGTCGATGCCGGAGGTGATGATGACGAACGTCATGCCCACGCCCAGGACGGCCAGCACCGCCAGGTTCTGGCTGATCAGCGAGAAGTTGTCGGCGGACAGGAAACGCCCGCCGCCGGCGACCGAGAAGAAGGCGACGATCACCACCAGGACGCCGAGGATCCACACCGCCTGGGTCCCGGCGAGCCGCTGCAGCAGCGTGGTGGAGTCGTCCGCCGGGGTGTCGGTGGTCGTGGTGGCGGCCGCCGTCATGCCGCGTTCTCCGTGTGGAAGTCCAGGGCCCCGGTCATCGCGCCGACCAGTTGCTCCACGTTGGTCTCGCCGGCCTGGTAGGTGGCCACCCGCCGGCCCAGCCGCAGCACCTGGATGCGATCGGCGGTCTCCAGCACCTCGGGCATCGAGTGGGAGATGAGCACCACCGCGATCCCCCGGTCGCGCACCCGCTTGATCGACTCGAGCACGTTGCGGGTCTGCACCACGCCCAGCGCCGCGGTCGGCTCGTCCAGGAAGACGACCTTGCTGGCCCAGGCGATCGCGCGGGCGATGGCGATCTGTTGCCGCTGCCCGCCCGACATCGAGCCGACCGGCGCGTTCAGGGCCCGGACCGTACCGCCGAGCTCGGCCAGCCCCGCCCGGGTCCGTTCCCGCATCGTCTTGTTGTCCATGAAGCCGAGCCGGCCGAGCAGCCCCCGGGCCGGGAGTTCCCGGCCCAGGAACATGTTCTGCGCGGGGGTCAGGTGCGGGGCCAGCGCGAGGTCCTGATGCACCACCTCGATGCCCAGCCGGCTGGCCGCGACCGGCGAGTCCAGCACCACCGGCCGGCCCTCGAACTCGATCGTGCCGGCATCCGGCGCCAGGTTGCCGGTGAGCGCCTGGACCAGCGTGGACTTGCCGGCGCCGTTGTCCCCGATCAGGGCCACCACCTCACCGGCCTCGATGTCGAAGTCGGCGCCGCTGAGGGCCATCACGTGACCGAACGACCGCGCGAGTCCCTCGGCCCGAAGGAGTGCTGCCAATCCGCACCTCCATTGACGAAGCCGATTCAGCCTGCGCGGCGGTTGACATCGCTGTCAATGGATCAGCGAGAGAAAGATCGAAATGCTTCGGTGCCGGGCCGTGGGCGCGGCTACCGCCCGTGGACGGCCAGCAAGCCGTCGGCGAAGGTCCGCCGCCAGTTGACGTAGTCGTGGCCGCCGCAGTACTCGGCGTACGTCACCCGGTGTCCCCGGGCGATCAGCGCGTCGCGCATCGCGCGGTTGGCGTCCAGCTGGGTGGGCGCGCCACCCGGTCCGGGCATGGTCTCCCGGCTTCCGACGTCCAGATAGAAGCGCACGCCGGCCGGGGCCGGATCGGGCACCTCGCGGATCAGCCGGCCGGGCCGGCCGCGGTCCGGTTCCGGCCACCAGAAACTGCCCGACTGCGCGATCACGCCGCCGAACAGGTCCGGGCGCCGCAACCCCAGATGAGCGGCGAGCAGGCCGCCGCGCGAGACCCCGGCGACCAGGTGCCGTACGGCGTCGCCGGCACCGAGCTCGGCGCGGGCCCAGCCGAGCAGCTCCCCGGCGACGAAGGTCTCCATCGGTGAGCCGGGAACCAGTTCGTCATCGCGATGCTCGGCGCGGGCGTGCACGAACAGCGCCGTGAGCGGCGGGATCAGGCCGTCCGCCAGGAGGTTGTCGAGCACCGTGGGGACGGCCATCACGGTCTGTGCCAGGTAGCCGTCGAAGACGACCAGGGTGGGCAGGCCGTCGACCGGGGTGCCGGCCGGCCGGTACACGGTGACCGTGCGGTCACCGCCGAAGGACGCGCTCGGCACCCGGGCCAGGGTCAGCCGGCCGGGCGTGACCCCGGCCCGGGTCCCGGTCCACGGCTCGGCCGGCGCGTGCGGCAGCCGCAGGACCGATGCCCAGTAGTCGGGATCGTCCGGCTCCTGCGGGTCGCCCGGGAAACACACCCGGTGCGGGTTGCCCGGGTCGAGGTGCGCCTGCCCGGTCACGGCCGGCCCGGCGGGCAGCGTCTCGACATCGCCGTGCAGCAGGCAGTAGATCGTCAGCAGCCCGGCGGGCAGGACCTCCGACCCCTGCCACAGGTCGGTACCGGGCAGCCGGGTGAGCTCCACGTCGACGCCGAACCAGGCGCGGGTGCGCACCGCCTCTCCTCGCCACAGGAAGGTGACCAGTACGCAGCCGTCGTCCCACGGTTCGACCAGCGGGGTGCCCGCCGCGGTCGTCTCCGCCCAGAAGCTCCGTACGGCGCGGGGCGTTCCGTCGGCGATCAGCCGGGCGATACGGGGGCTTCGCACGATGACTGTCTCCTGTTCGCGGCCGGAAACGGCGGGTCCTCAGACGGTGGGGCGCGCGCAGCTGTCCCGTTCGACCAGGGTGGGGGGAAGCAACCGCACCGGTTCGATGTGGCGGCCGTCGAGCAGCCGCATCGCGGTCTCCACCGCCAGGCCGCCCACGTCGTGCGCCGGGATGTCCACCGAGGTCAGCGGGATCGGCATGCTCAGCGCCACGTCACGCGGGCACACCGCCACCACCGAGATGTCCTCGGGCACCCGCCGGCCGCTCGCCCGCAGCTGGTCGAGCACCGGGCGCAGCGCCTCCTCGTTGTGCACCACCAGCGCGGTCACGCCGGCGAGCTCCGCGTCGATGTCGGCCAGGCACGCCCGTACGCCCGCGACCCCCGGCTCACACGGGTGAGACATCGTCTGGAGGCCGAGCTCCGCGGAGGCCGCGTCGAAGCCGGCCAGGAACCGTTCGGCGTAGCTGGTGCCGCGGCGGTAGACCGCGGGCGAGGGCCCGACCAGCGCGATCCGGCGGTGCCCGTGCCAGGCCAGGTGACGCAGCGTCTCGGCGGCGGCGGCCTCGAAGTCGAGGTCGACGCAGGCGATGCCGGCCGGGTCGGCCGGCAGCCCGATCAGCACCGAGGGCTGCTTGAGCGCGCGCAGCGCCGGGATCCGCACGTCGTCGCGTTCCACGTCCATCACGATCAGCGCGTCCACCATGGTGCTGTGCGCGACCCGTTCCAGCCCGGCGGTGCCCTCGTCCTTGGTCAGCAGCAGCACGTCGTGGTTGTGGGTGCGTGACGCGGTCACCACCGCGGTCGCGAACTGCATGATCACCGGCACGTTGACGTCCACGCGCAGCGGCACCACCAGCGCGAGCACGTTGGTCTTGCTGCTGGCCAGGGCACGGGCCCCGGCGTGCGGGTGGAAGCCCAGCTCGGCGATGGCGGCCTGGACCCGGGCGCGGGTCTGCGCCGAGATCGGCCGGCGGCCGCTGAGCACGTACGACACGGTGCTCGCCGACACCCCGGCGGCGCGGGCCACGTCATTGATCGTCGGCATCGGCCCTCCCCACGTGACCCGATCCTGCTGCATGGTGCATCCCGATCATACGGAGAGTCAGCGCCCGCCCGGCCGCGTGCCCGGGCGGGCGCCGACTCTCAGCGGATGGTGAACGTGGACAACCGCAGCGGCGAGCCGAACACGAGGTAGACGTCGTGGCGGCCGCTGACCGGGCGCAGCGGCGCGGTGCTCGTCGCGTAGCGGTAGACGTCCCCGGTCGCCGCCACCGCGACGGTGCCGATCAGCCGTCCGGTGGGCGAGTCCAGCCGGATCTCGACGCTGGCGCCGGTCAGGCTGGCGGTGCGCCCGGTGAACGTGGTCCCCGCGTGCAGCGAGGCGTCCTTGAAGGCGATCCAGTCACCCTTCCCGGTCGCGCCGGCCACGGTCCCGGTGAGCTTCGACTCGTCCAGCAGTCTCGTGCCGGAGTACGCGTCGAAGCTCTCCGCCCGGGTCGGCCGGGACAGGTCGCGCGGCGGGATGGTCTCGCCGCGCACGCTGATCGACGTGCGCCGCCGGATGTCGGTGGACGACGAGCCGAGCAGGATGTCGTAGACCGACGACTCGACCACCCACCGGCCCCGCGTGACGTCCCAGTGGGCCAGGTCGGCGGGCGTCAGCGCGAGCGTCACCGTCCGGGTCTGCCCCGCTTCGAGGTGCACCCGCCGGAAGCCGCGCAGCTGCTTGACCGCGGTGGTGTCGCGCGAGCTGCGCTGATGGGTGTAGAGCTGAACCACCTCGTCGCCGTCGCGCCGCCCGGTGTTGGTCACGGTCACGCTCACCTTGCCGCCGGCGACACGGGGTACGCCGTACGCGAACGTGGTGTAGGAGAGCCCGTGGCCGAACGGGTAGAGCGGCGTCTGCCTCGAGTACAGGTAGGTCTGGCCGGACGAGATGATGTCGTACTCGTTGAGGTCCGGCGGCAGCTGGCTCGCCGAGCGGTACCAGGTCTGGGTGAGCCGCCCGGCCGGGTTGTAGGCGCCGTAGAGAACGTCCGCGATCGCGTGGCCCGTCTCGGCGCCCGCGTGCGTGGTCCAGACGATGCCCGGCACGTGCTGCTGCTCCCAGGTGATCGTGTCGGGGTAGCTGGTCTGCAGCACCACGATCGTGTGCGGGTTCGCCGCCCGCACCGCGCGGACCAGGGCTTCCTGCCCGGCGCCCAGAGCCATCGACGTACGGTCGTGGGCCTCGCGCCCGTTGATGAACGGCTGGCTGCCGACCACCACCACCGCGGTGTCGGCGTCCTTCGCCGCCGCGACCGCTTCGGCGACGCCGCTGCGCAGCACCTCCTTGGTGAAATGCGCGGCCGCCGCCGGCGGTCCCAGGGCCAGCTTCCCGCCGGCGCCGACCGTGACGTACTTGTCCGGCCCGAACCAGCTCTCCTGGGTCTCGTAACCCGCGTAGCGCAGCAGCACGCTGCCGTCCGGCTGCGCCTCGAGCTGGAACTGCTGCTGCACGAACCAGCCGTTGGGCTGCTCGTCGCGGGTGACGAACTGGCCGCCGGCATAGCCGAGATACCGGGCGGTCGCGACATTGCGCAGCGTCAATATGTCCTGGCCCCAGTCGGCCACGTCGAACTGCGCCTCCGGCGTGGCGGTGCCGGCCGTCGCGGCCACCGCGCCACCGGTCGCGGTGACGTATCTGCCGGTGCTCACGTCCTTGAGGGCGAGGCGGTCCTCACCCTGGCTCGTCACGACACTGCCGGCCCGCTCCCGGATGCCGTCGGCCGCGGTCACCTGGTACGGCAGCTTCCCGCCGTACCAGTCGCTGTAGAGGGTGCCGGACAGCGGCCCGACGACCGCGACCCGGCCGCCGGGCCGCAGCGGCAGCGCGTTGCGGTCGTTCTTGAGCAGGACCATCGCCTGGTCCGCGGTCTCCCGGGCGAGCCGCCGGTGCTCCGGGCTGTCGATCACCGACGGGTCGGTCCGGGCGTACGGGCCGCCGTCCGGGTCGAACTCGCCGAGCCGGAACCGGATGCTCAGCGCGTGGCCGGCCGCGCGGTCGACGTCGGCGACGGTGAGCAGACCCTGGTCGAGCGCCTGCCGGACGGCGGTGGCGGTGGGCGCGCCGTTCGCGTCGTCCACGGTGAAGCTGTCCAGGCCCTGCCGGATCACCGCGGCGTCCGCCTCGGCCTGCGTGGCGAAATAGTGCTGCGAGCCGGTCAGATTGTACGGCGCGTACGCGTCGGACACGTTGAACAGCGGATAGTTCGCCCATCGCCGGGTCTCCCGGGCGAGATCGGGATCCACCGTGGCGGGACGGCCGTTGACCAGATTGTAGGAGGCCATCACGCCGGTGGCGGCGTCCTTCTCCAGAGGCGTCCGGAACACATCGCGGTCGTATTCGTTGAGCACCCGCTGCGGCACGTTCGACGACGTCACATCGCGACCGGTCTCGTTGTTGTAGGCCAGGTAGTGCTTCAGCGTCGGCGCGGTTCTCAGGTGCTCCGGATCCTTTCCCTGCAACCCTTTCCCGTACGCCGTGGCCATCGCCCCGGTGAGCAGAGGATCCTCGGAATAGCCCTCCTCGTTGCGGCCCCACCGGGGATCGCGGAGAAGGTTCACCACCGGGGCCCAGAGGTTGAGCCCGAACACGCGCGGGTCGCGCGCGTGGAAGCCGCGCGCCTCGTCCCCCACGGCGGCCCCGACCCGCTCGATCAGCTCGGGGTTCCAGGTGCTGGCCAGCCCGGGCGGCTGCGCGAAGCTGGTGCCGTCGGCCGGCACGACGGACCCGGCGTGGTCGATGTCGTTGGACCAGGCGACGCCGTGCAGAGCCTCGGTGCCGGCCTTGAACAGCTCGATGCCGAGGCGCGGAACGGCCGGCTGGTACTGGTGCAGCAGCGAGATCTTCTCGTCCAGGGTGAGCCGGCCGAGGAGGTCGCCGACGCGCTGCGCCAACGGCAGGCGGGGGTCACGGAACGGATAGGCCGGCTCCGCGTGCGCGGCGCCGGGAACGGTCGGTGCGAGCAGGATCGCCGCGCTCAGCACCGCCAGAAAACGCCTCAGCATGGCGTTTCTCCTTGACTTCATAGGCAGCACGAAATCCCCCGCCCGGCCGCGCGGGCACGACCGGGAAGGCGAGTTCCTCAACGATTCGTCGAAGCGCTTCGATAGCCGACGGTATCGCCCACCATAGATGCCCACCCACCCGGTGTCCACCGTGTACCGGAGATCCCCGGCCACTTCCCTCCCTCCCAACGCGGCTACTCACCGCAGCTCCTCTTGGGCACCCCCAGCGGCTCTCGCCGCCGACCCTCCACCTCGCGGCTTCTTCCCGCCGCGCCTTCAACCCGTGCGGCTTCTCCTGCCGCGTCTGCGCCCCGCGGCTCTCCAGCTCCGCGCCTCCTCACCCCTCTTCGATTTGCTGCGTGGCAACCCTCCTTGCGTTTCTCGCGCTCGCCGTGCCCGCCCCACCTCTCGGCCGCTCTCCCTCCGCCACGCGTCCTCCCCCTTTTCTCGCGCCGCCGCCCTCGCCGCCTTTCCACCTCCACCGCGCCGCATCGCTTCTCCCCGCAGCTCTCTCCGTTCCTCCGTCACGCCTCACTCGCGCGCCGCCCATGCCCTGCCGCCCTCACACCGCCGCCTTTCGCCGCGCCACCGCACGCACTGCCGCCTTGCCCCCCTCACACCGGCGCGCCTTGCCGCACCACCGCACGCGCTGCCGCCTCGCGGCGCGGGCTCGCCCGGACGCGCCTCCCTCGCCAGGCCGCACCACGCCCCGCGCGCCGGCCGCCCCCCGCGAAGACCGCGTCTTGGGGTTTTGTCGGTGGGGACTGCTACGGTCTCGCCGCCTGAATCGGAGCGGACCGGAGGTCGGTGTGATCAGCGAGCACGTGTCGTCGTTCGGAGGGCTGCCCTCCTTTTTGTACGGACCTGACGACGAGGAGACCCCGGCCGACCCGTCGTCGGTGGCCTGGCGGCTCGACGTCGAGAGCGACGACGAGGACTTCGGAGCGCTGCTCGACGCCTTCCTCGACGAGATCCCCGGCGACCAGGTCCGGGCCGTCGTGATCGGTCCGTGGGGACGCGCCTATCGGGACCCGATCCCGGCCGGCCTGCTCGCCGCGGCCGCGCCCCGCCTGCCGAACCTGCGGGCGCTGTTCCTGGGCGACCTGGTCAGCGAGGAGTCGGAGATCTCCTGGATCCAGCAGACCGACCTCACCGAGCTGCTCACGGCGTACCCGGAACTGGAAGAACTTCGCATCCGCGGCGGCACCGGCCTGGCGCTCGGGCCGCTGCGCCACGACGCTCTGCGCCGGTTGACCATCGAGACCGGCGGGCTGAGCGGCGGGGTGGTCCGCTCGGTCGGCGCCAGTGATCTGCCCGCGCTGCGGAGCCTGACGCTGTGGCTGGGCGAGGAGAACTACGGGGGCGACGCGAGCACCGACGACCTGCGCGAGCTGCTTTCCGGCGTACGGCTGGGGTCGCTGCGGCACCTCGGTCTGTGCAACGCGCAGATCGCCGACCAGGTCGCCGCCGCCGTCGCCACCGCCCCGATCGTGCCGCGGCTGGAGACGCTCGACCTGTCCCTGGGCGCGCTCACCGATCGCGGCGCCGACGCGCTGCTCGCCGGCCGGTCGCTGACCCACCTGCGGCGGCTCGACCTGCACCACCATTTCCTCTCCCCCGGGGCCCGCGAGCGGCTGACCGCGGCGCTGCCCGGCGTGGAGATCGACCTGTCCGATCCGCAGGAGCCGTCGCAGTACGGCGACCGCGTCCGCCGATTCATCGCCGTCGGGGAGTGACTGATGACCTTCAGCACCCACCTGCAGACCTTCGCCGGCCGCCGCGTCGTCGCGGTGCCGGAGTCCGGGCCGTTGCCCGACCTCGGCGAGCCGGTCGCCTGGCACCTGTCCACCTGGCATTACGAGGCCGACGACGAGGACGATGTGGTCTCCCCGCGGTTCGTCGAGGCCCTCGACCGGCTGGTCGGCGCGTCCGGCCCGGCGATCGAGTCGCTGGTGGTGGGCGCCTGGGGGTACGCCGCGTTCCACCCCGCGCCGATCGACGCGCTCCGCGAGGCGGCGCCGCGCCTGCCGAACCTGCGCTCGCTGTTCCTGGGCGACATGACGAGCGAGGAGTGCGAGGTCTCCTGGATGAAAGTGGGCGACGTCAGCCGGGTTCTCGCCGCCTGTCCGCGGTTGGAGCTCTTCGCGGCCCGGGGCGGCGAGGAGTTCACGTTCTCCCCGGTCAAGCACGACACCCTGCGGGCGCTGGTCGTCCAAAGTGGCGGCCTCTCCGGCGATTTCGTCACCGCGGTGCTGAACTCGTCGCTGCCCGCCCTGACCGACCTCGAGTTGTGGCTGGGCACCGAGACCTACGGCGGCACCACCACGGTGGAGCACGTCGCGCCACTGCTGTCCGGCGAGCTCTTCCCCGGCCTGCGCCGGCTGGCCCTGCGCAACGCCGAGATCGCCGACGAGCTGGCCGCCGCCCTGGCGAGCGCGCCGGTCGTCGCCCGCCTGGAACGGCTCGACCTGTCGCTGGGCACGCTGACCGACGCCGGCGCCGAGGCGCTGCTGTCCGGCCGGTCGCTGACCCACCTGGCCGAGCTCGACCTGCATCACCACTTCCTGAGCGAGGAGGTGGCCGCGTCGCTGCCGGCCCGGCTTCCCGGCGTGCGCGTCGACGTCTCCGAGCCGCAGGAGCCCGACGTGGACGACGACGAGATCTACCGCTACACCGCGGTCTCCGAGTGACATGCGCCTGACCGTCGTGGGCAACCCCGCCAACCGCCGTGTGGCCCTGTTCGCGGCGGCGGCGGTGGCGGCCGGCCTGCCGCGTCCCACCGTCCTGCCGTGGCGGGGCGTGGTGACCGGCGCGGCCCCGCCCCCACCCGCCGGGGCGGTGGTGCGCATCGACTCGCCGGGCGAGGATCGCGAGGTGGACCGCCTGCTGCGCGGTGCCCCCGAACCGGCCCGGCACGGTGAGCTGATCGGCCTGGCCGCGGCCCACGACGGCCTGGTGTCCGCGCTCGACCGGGTCGCCTCGGGCGGCGCGCGCCTGCTGAACCAGCCCGGCGACATCGCCGTCATGGGCGACAAGCGCCGCTGCCACGCGGTCCTGTCGGCCGCCGGGATCCCGGTCCCGCCGGCCCTGCCGCCCGTCGCCGGATACGCGGACCTGCGGGAGGCCATGGCGGCGGCCGGGTGGGGCCGCGTCTTCGTGAAGCCGGCACACGGCTCGTCGGCGGCCGGTGTCATCGCGCTGGCCGCCGGGCCGGGCCGCATCCAGGCCACCACGACGATCGAGGTGGCCGACGGCCGCCTGTTCAACTCGTTGCGCCTGCGGCGTTACACCGACGAGCCGGTCGTCGCCGCCATCGTGGACCGCCTGGCTCCCGACCGGCTGCACGTGGAGCGCTGGCTGCCCAAGGCCGGCCTGCACGACCGGGTGGTCGACCTGCGGGTGGTCGCGGTCGCCGGCCGCCCCACGCACGCCGTCGTCCGGGCGGCTCGCGGCCCGCTCACGAACCTGCATCTGGGCAACGCCCGGGGCGACCTGACCGCGCTGCGCGAGGCGGCCGGCGCGGCTGCCTGGTCGGCGGCGATGGAGACCTGTGAGCGGGTGGCGGCGTGCTTCCCCCGCACCCTGCACGTCGGCATCGACCTGATGTTCCGGGCCGGCTGGCGTGGCCACGCGACGGCCGAGGTGAACGCGTTCGGCGACCTGCTGCCCGGCGTCCTGGCCGACGGCCGCGACACGTACGCCGAACAGATCCGGGCGCTGCTGACGGGCTGGACCCCCACCGCGCGGGAGGAGACGCGATGCGCGAGCTGATCGACGGCCACGACATTCTCTTCGTCACGCTGGACACGCTTCGTTACGACGTGGCGGCCGAGCTGCTGGCGGCCGGGCGCACGCCGCGGCTGGAACGCGTGCTGCCGGGCGGGCGCTGGGAGCGCCGGCACTCGCCGGCGACCTTCACCTACGCCGCGCACCACGCGTTCTTCGCCGGCTTCCTTCCCACGCCGCCGGGGCCGGGGCCGCACGAACGGCTGTTCGCGGCGGCGTTCCCGGGCAGCGAGACGTCCGGGCCGCGCACCTGGGTCTTCGACGCGCCGGACCTGCCGACGGCGCTGGCGAAGGCCGGCTATCACACGGTCTGTCTCGGCGGGGTCGGGTTCTTCAACCGGCGCACCGCGCTGGGCGAGGTCCTGCCCGGACTGTTCACCGAGGCCCACTGGGAACCGTCGTTCGGCGTCACCGCGCCGGACTGTCTCGACCATCAGCTCGACCGGCTGGACGAGGTGCTCGGCCGCCTGCCCGCCGGACGGCCCCTGTTCACCTTCGTCAACGTCGCGGCGATCCATCAGCCCAACCGGCACTACCTGCCGGGCGCCCCGGAGGACACCCGGGAGTCGCACGCGGCGGCCCTCGAATACGTCGACGCCCGGCTGGAGCGTCTCTTCGCGGCGGTGACGTCCCGGGGCCGGCCGGTCCTGGTGATCCTGCTGTCCGACCACGGCACGGCGTACGGCGAGGACGGCCACGTGGGTCACCGGAGGGCGCACGAGGTGGTGTGGACGGTGCCTTACGCGCACTTCGTCCTGGAACCGGACGACCCGGGCCCGGCCATGCAGTGGCGCGAGAGGCGCGCTGCGGCCCCGAGCGGCACGCCGGTCGCGGGTGGCAGCGGCGCAGCCGGGTGCGACGAGATCTGCGGTGGTCAACAGCGAGGTGGCGTACGAGATGAATGAGATCTTGGATGGATCGCCCTACCAGGGTTACCTCTATGCGTATCCGCACAAGACGTCCTACCGGGCGCTCGACCCGCGGCGGAGGCTCGCCGACGTGTGGCGCGCCGAGGACCGGCGGGCGCTGTTCCTCTATCTGCACATTCCGTTCTGCGAGATGCGCTGCGGATTCTGCAATCTGTTCACGCGGGCGCACGCGCCGGCCGAGCAGGTGTCCGCCTATCTGCGGCAGGTGCGCCGCCAGGCCGGGCAGATCGCGGACGCCCTGGGCGCCGACGCGCGGTTCGTCCGGGCGGCGATCGGCGGCGGCACACCGACGTATCTGGAGGCCGGCGAGCTCGCCGACCTGTTCGCGATAGCGACCGACGTGCTCGGCGCCGAGCTGACCACGATCCCCCTGTCGGTGGAGACCTCGCCGGCGACCGCCACGGAGGAACGGCTCGCCGTGCTCGGCGCGCACGGCACCACCCGGGTCAGCATCGGGGTGCAGAGCTTCCTCGACGCCGAGGCCCGAGCCGCGGGACGGCCGCAGCGCCGCGCCGAGGTGGACCGGGCCCTCACGACCATCCGGGAGGCGAAGATCCCGGTTCTCAACATCGACCTGATCTACGGGATCGACGGCCAGACACCCGAGACGTGGCAGACCAGCCTGGACACCGCCCTGCAGTGGCGGCCCGAGGAGCTCTACCTCTACCCGCTGTACGTGCGGCCGCTCACCGGGCTCGGCCGTCGCGCGCACGCCCGCCACGACTGGGACGCGCAGCGGCAGCGGCTGTACCGGCAGGCGGTCGACGTGCTGATTGCCGCCGGATACCGCCAGGAGTCGATGCGGCAGTTCCGGCGCGGCGACATCCCGGCCGGCGGGACCGACTACTGCTGTCAGGACGACGGCATGGTGGGTCTCGGGTGCGGCGCACGCTCGTACACCCGGGAACTGCATTACTCGTTCGATTACGCGGTGAGCGTGACCGAGGTCCGCGCGGTTCTCGACGACTACCTGTCGCGCCCGGCGGACGATTTCGGGTATGCCGAGATCGGCTTCGTGCTCGACGAGGACGAACAGCGGCGACGATGGCTGCTGAAGTCGCTGCTGCGGGCCGAGGGGATCGACGCGGACAGATACCGCGACCGCTTCGGCGAGGAGCCGGACCTGCGTCCCCTGATCGAACGGGGGTGGGCGGACGGCCTGCGCCTGACCGCGGAGGGCCTGGCCCACTCCGACGCGATCGGCCCGTGGCTCACCTCGCGGCAGGTGCGTGGCCGGATGGACGGGTACGTGCCGCGATGACGCTGTCGGTTCTCTACCGCGGCCCGCTGGCGAGCTGCAACTACGACTGCCCGTACTGCCCGTTCGCCAAGCGCCACGACCCGCCGGAGCTGCTGCGCGCCGACAAGCAGGCCCTCGAACGCTTCACCCGGTGGGCGATGGCGACCACCGACACCCGCCTCGCCGTGCTGTTCACCCCGTGGGGCGAGGGCCTGACCCGCGGCTGGTACCGCGACGCGATGGTCACCCTGTCGAACCAGGCGCACGTGGACCGGGTCGTCATCCAGACGAACCTGGCCGCCCGCCTGGGCTGGCTGGCCGGGGCCGACCCGGCGAAGGCGGCGCTGTGGACGACGTACCACCCCGGCCAGGTCACCCGTGCCCGCTTCCTGGACAGATGCGCCGAGCTGGACGCCCACGGGATCCGCTACTCGGTCGGGGTGGTGGGCCTGCCGGAGCATCACGACGAGGCCAGGGCCCTGCGGGCAGCTCTCCCCGGCCACGTCTACCTGTGGATCAACGCGGCCGAGGGCCACCGCTACACGCCGGCCGAGGAGGAGGCCTGGACGCGGATCGACCCGCTCTTCGGCTACAGCGTCCGCCCGCACCTCTCGCTCGACCGCCCGTGTCACGCCGGCGAGACCGCGATCTCGGTGCGCGGCGACGGCACGGTGCGGCGCTGCCACTTCATCGACGAGCCGATCGGCAACCTGTACGACGGCACGTGGCGCGCGGCTCTGCGCCCGCGCACCTGCCGCGCCACGGTCTGCGACTGCCACATCGGATACGTGCACCTCAAGCCGCTGGGCTTGCGCGACGTCTTCGCCGGCGGCGTGCTGGAACGCATCCCGGCGGCGTGGCCCAGCGCCCCCCGCGCCCTAAGACGAAAGGGGCGCCCGTGACGCCGAACCCCTGGCGGTTCTTCACCACCGAGTTCCGGCGCGTCGAGAGCTGAGCCCCAGCTTCATCCGGGTGACGCTGACCGGCGACGACCTCGACCGCTTCGCGGACAACGGCTTCGACCAGCGGATCAAGCTGGTGCTGCCGCTGCCGGGCTCCGGCTTCGAGCACCTGCCGGCCGGTGGCCCTGACTGGTACACCGCCTGGCGGGCGCTGCCGGACGACAAGCGCAACCCGTTCCGTACGTACACCGTCCGCGCCGTCCGCCCGCGGCTGCGCGAGGTCGACATCGACATGGTCCGGCACGGCGTGACCGGCCCGGCCTCCCGGTGGGCCACCGACGCCGCGCCCGGCTCCGTCGCCTGCCTGATGGGCCCGGACGCGGCGTTCGAGGGCGTGCACGGCGGCGTCGACTTCCGCCCGCCCGCGCACACCGGCACCCTGCTGCTGGGCGGCGACGAGACCGCGGTCCCGGCGATCGCGTCGATCCTGGCCTGCCTGCCGGCCGCGGCCCGCGGCGAGGCCCTGCTCGAGGTTCCCTGCGACGGCGACGTCCTCGACCTGCCCGCCCCGCCCGGCGTCCGGCTGACCTGGCTGCCGCGCGACGGCGGCGCCCCCGGCACCCGCTTGATCCCCGGACTGCGCGCCGCGACCCGCCGTATCCTCGGCGACGGCCCGGCCGGCCCACGGCCGAGCTGTGGGAGGTGCCCGAGCAGGTCCCCGACGCGAGCCGCTTCTACGCCTGGCTGGCCGGCGAGGCCGCGGTGATCAGAACGCTGCGCCGCCACCTGGTCAGCGAGCGCGGCGTCGACCGACGCTCGGTAGCGTTCATGGGCTACTGGTGCCGAGGCCGCGCCGAGGGCACCTGACGGATCGCCCACCACCCCAAAGCCACCAATGGCTGCGCACATGTCTCCGCTCTGCACCCGCGGTGTGGTGACTCCGCCCCCAAGAGCCGCCCGGCTTCGACAGCCCCGAACATCCTCTCCCGTACGCCTCCACCCAGCCCCAACCGCACTAGCTGTGCTGTCCAGGGACGTTGGTCAACCTGGTGATGGGTGGTAGTCCACCGATTGCTGAGTGGGGTCGGTGGT
>NZ_CAKUCL010000089.1 GCF_934643405.1 uncultured Actinoplanes sp. | reverse complement strand
CCGCCCCGAGGAGGACCGCCCCGAGGGAGGCCGCCACCAGGAGGGCCGTCCGGGCGAGGGCCGCGGTGCGGAGGGCGGCCGTTCGGAAGGCCTGCGCGAAGGGAGCCTCGACGGGCTCGCGGAGACCGGCCGGGGAGGCGGGCCGGCGGAGCCGCGCAATCTCCCGGTGGCTGCGGCGGGCGAGACCGGAGTGCCGGCCATCCGCCCGCGCTGGGCCGCCGCTGATATCCCGATGAATCCGGACGCGGTGGGGGCTGACGGCGGGGACGTGGTGTGGGTGCCGGCCACCGACTTCTTCGGCCGCCCCAAGCGCCCGGGGCCGGGCAGCCGGCTCGGGGCCGGAGCGCCGAGCGCGGATCTGGAGCTGCCCGCCGAGAACGATGAGGTGGGGCGGCCCAGCCGGAACCTCTTCGCGGGGCTCACCCCCGTCCGGAAGGCGCCGGAACCGCCCGCCGACGAGCCGCACGTCGTCCCGGAACGTCCACCGTGGGCACGCGGCGAACCGCAGCACGGCGGGTCGCAGGCTCGTCCCGTACCCAACCTGGACCTGCCGCACGTGGCACCCGGCCGCCGGGAGACCGCCGGGGCCGACGGGATGGACCCGGCCGATGATGCTCTGCTGCGGGAAACGCAGCGGCTGCTGAGCACGAGCCTCACCTTCGCCGGTGGGCCGGACGAGGTGGCCGCGCGTTTCCGCGAGGCGCTGCTGCAGGCGCATCCGGCGCTGATCGCCGCGCTGCCCGGCGGCGAGCCCACCCACACGGAGCTGCTCTCGCGCGGGCTCACCTGGCTCGTGCACCACCTTGACCGGCCGCCGGTGCTGGTCGACGGATGCGGCCGGCTGGGCGCCGCCCTCGACGCGTGCGGGGTGAGCCCGGACGAGCTGCGGATGGTGGGTCCGGCGCTGGCCGAGGCGATCCGCGCGGGCATGCCGCCGGGGGCCTGGCGGCAGGACTTCGACCTGGCGTGGCGGTCGACGTGGCAGCACGCGTACGAGTGGATCCGGCACGGCGAGCTCACCCACGCCACCGAGACCGGCCTCTGGGACGCGGTCGTCGTCGACCATGACCTGCGGCGGCACGATCTCGCGGTGATCCGGTTCCGGCCGTTGCTGCCGATGCCGTACGAACCGGGGCAGTACGCGCGCATCGAGGTGGCCGAGCTGCCGGGCGTCTGGCGGCCGTATTCGCTGGCCGGGGCGCCGCGCCGCAACGACGTGCTGGAACTGCACGTGCGGGCCAAGACGCAGACCGGGGTGAGCGGCGCGCTCGTCTACCGCACGCGGGAGGGCGACCGGGTGCGGTTCGGCCGCGCCGAGGGGTCGATGACGCTGCCGCAGTCCCGGCGTGACCTGCTGATGATCGCCGGGGACACCGGGGTCGCGCCGCTCAAGGCGTTGCTCACCGAGCTCGCGGACACCGGCGACCCGCGTTCCGCGGTGTTGTTCTGGGGCGTCCGCAACCTCGACGAACTGTACGACGTCGACGCGCTGACCCGGATCGCCCGGCAGGCGCGGCGTGCCACGGTGGTGCCGGTGGTCTCCGAGGGCAATCCCGGGCCGTACGCGTCGGGGCTGGTCACCGACGCGGTGGCGGCGTACGGCGAGTGGTCCGACCATGAGGCCTTCCTGGCCGGGCCGCCGGCGATGCTGGCCTCTACGAAGGCGGCGCTGGAACTGCTGCGGGTGTCCCCGGAGCGGATCCATCACGATGCGCCGGAATGACCGCGTAACCCGGCACTGACGGCCAACGCACGGTCACCACGACCGACTCCTCGACGGCGACCCACGAGTGATCGACGCCGTGTCCCCAGATCACGTAGTCACCCGGCGTGGTCAGCACGACATCACGGTCCGGAAGCTCGACGTGGAAGCGACCGCTGATCAGCATCAGCAGCGCCGTGCGCTCCTCGCCGCGCACCCACTCCGCCCGGCGGTCACCCTTCGGATGCCGGCCCCACTTGATCTCCACGTCCGTGCTGTGCCGCGCGTCCCCGGGCGGCATGAAGTGCCCGAGCAGCCAGCCCTTCTCGGCCGGCGCGTCGGCGTCAGCGTTCCCGACATAGATCACAGGGCATCATTCAAGATCTTTGCGTACGCCGTGGGCACGTACGTCGGTCCGCCCGGCGCGAGCACGGCGCCGGGGTCGGCGGCGGCCCAGGCCTCGGCCGGCACCGCCGTGCGCAGCGCGACCAGCACCGGCGCGTCGTCGTCCAGCATCGACAACGCGACCAGGGATTCCTCGACCTCGCCGACGCATTCGAACGGCTTGTGCGCGTCGATGCCGAGCAGCTCCAGGAAGCCGGGGATCTGGGCCTCGTCGGCGAACAGGTCGTGCCCGAAGATCCGGGTCAGCCGCTGCCGGTCCATCGCGGGCGCCATGGCCAGGAAGACGAACCGGCACTTCGGGCAGTCACCGCACCAGCGTGCCGTCGGGTCATGCAGCTTGAACGCCTTGTTGCAGCTGGTGACCACGTCGTCGTACGCGGTGTGCCGGGCGAACAGTTGCGCGATGTGCAGCTCGGACAGCGACCGCAGCAGCGAGAAGTACGGCTCGGTCAGCCCGGCGTGCGCCCGGACCGCGTCCCGGAGCAGGCCCTCGGCCTCGACGCCCTTCGACCACTGGTGGTTGACCTCGTGGCCGTTCCAGATCAGGTTGGGGTCGCTGGCCGATCGCTCGTTGGACATGACGACCGGGCCGAACCCGTGCCAGGCCGCCGTCGCGATGGCGATGAGCGAGTTGATCGCGGTGACCGGGATGTGCCCGTTGAGCGCCCCGGCCTTGTTCAGCTCGAACAGCCGCGGGTCGAGCTGCCGCCGGGCCGCGAGCGCGTCGAGCCGGGAGGCCGCGTTCACGTTCTTGATCACCGGGTTGGGGTTGACCGAGAACGGCACCGGGTCGAGCCCGGCGTCGCGCAGGATCTCCAGCGTGACGATCGAGTCCTTGCCGCCGCCGACGGCCGACAGGGGCCGTCCGCCGGAGTTGTCGACCGGCTCGGCCGGCGCCGCGGTCCCGGGCACCTCCACCCGGAGTTCCAGCACGTGCGGAAGCTGGTTGCGATAGGCGTACTCGGCCATGCCCTTGGTGTAGACGGCGGTGAGGAAGGCCGCGACCGCCTCCGGGACCGGCTTCGGCGCGACGACCCGGGCGGGCGCGCCCACCTTGAAGTAGCTGACCCCGGCGACGACGTGCAGCACGTCCAGAACCCGGTAGAAGGCCTCCCGCGGCGGCTCGCCGGCGACCGGGAACGTGATCGTCTCGGTGAACGTCAGCGGCTCGGGCCCGTCGAGCACGTAGTCGAACGTCGCAACCCCGGTGGCGGGGTCGAAGGCGTACGAGGGGAAGCGCATGACGTCGAACTGCACCCGGAACTCCTTGCGTAGGGCCGACCGGCAATACTAGTGCGACTCCGCACACGTGGTCGTTCGGCGGGGTTGCCCGCAATCCTGAGGAGGCTCGACGTGCGACTGACGGACCTGCGCGGCCGGTCGGTGGCGGTCTGGGGGACCGGCCGGGAGGGCCGGGCCGCGGTCACCGCGATCGCCGAGCACGAACCGTCCCGCCTGATCGCGGTCGACGACAGCGCCAATTTCCTGTCCATCGCGTGGGAGGGCGAGCTGGCCGCGAAGGCCCCGCTCGCCGGCGGCGACCATGCGTTCCCGGCACTCGTCACGGCCGACGTGGTGGTGCGCTCGCCCGGGGTCCCGTCCACCCACCCGTGGATGAAGGAGTTGCGGTCCCGCGGCGTACCGGTGACCGGCGGTAGCGCCCTTTGGATGGCCGATCACGCGACGCGCACGGTCGGCGTCACCGGCAGCAAGGGCAAGAGCACCACGTCGAGCCTGATCAGCCACCTGCTGGCGGCGGTCGGCCGGCCCAACGTCTTCGGCGGCAACATCGGCGTCCCGCTGCTCGACCTGCCGCCGTCCGAGCTGTACGTGCTGGAGCTGTCCAGCTACCAGTGCGCCGACCTGACCGACTCGCCGCGCGTGGCCGTGGTGACGTCACTGTTCCCGGAACACCTCGACGCGCACGGCGGCGAGCGCGAGTACTACCGCGACAAGCTCAACATCCTGCGGCACGACCCCGAGATGATCGTGGTGAACGGCGCCGACGAACGCCTGCGCGACGAGATCCGGGGCGCCACCGACGCGAACGGCTTCCCGCCCATCCCGGCCGGCGCCGACGACTCCCGGTTTCGCGTCGAGGGCGACACCGTCTACTGCAGCGACGACCCGCTGTTCCCGCGCTCGGTGCTGCGGCTCCGAGGCGCGCACAACGGCCGCAATCTGTGCGTGGCGCTCGCCGTGCTCGACGGCCTCGGCATCGACGTGCTCGCGCACAAGGACGAGCTGCGCGAGGCGGTCGCCTCCTTCGAGAGCCTGCCGCACCGCCTGACCGAGATCGGCGACCCGTCGGGCCTGACCTTCGTCGACGACACGCTGTCCACCAGCCCGTACGCGACGATGCACGCCATCGACGCGTACGCGGACCGCCCGTTGACCGTCCTGGTGGGCGGCAACGACCGCGGACTCGACTACGCCCCGTTGCGGGAGTTCCTCACGACCCGCGAACTCACCGTGATCGGCCTGCCGGACAGCGGCCCCCGCATCCTCCAGGAGCTCGCCGGCCTGCCGGGCATCCGCACCGAGAACGCCGCCGACCTGCCCGCGGCCGTGCGGCTGTCGCGCAAGCTCACCCCGGCGGGCGGCGTGGTGCTGCTTTCGCCGGCCGCGCCCAGCTACGGTCAGTACCGTAACTTCGAACACCGCTCCGAGGTCTTCGTCCAGGCGATCCGCGAGTCGGCCTAGCTCGTCGATCGCCGCCGCGACCCGGCGCGGCCCAGGTGGCGTCGTCCGCGGCGAGCGTTTCCCGGAGCCTGGGCGCAGAGCCGCATCCCCACCCGGGTCATCGCCCGGGCGCCGAGGGGAGAGGCGGCGACGGCATCCCGGGTGGTCCGGTCGCGGCTCGATCAGCGATCGTCCACATGGGGCAGCGGACACGCTCGCAGCGCCGTCGGAATCTCGGCGAGCAACTCCCCGGTAGCGTGCGGTTCCCGAATCTCGCGACGGTGGCGACGTTCCCGTCCCACAGTGGCATCAGACGCCGCAGTGCCCACGGACAGCCTTTCCCCGGCTGTCCGACGGCGAACCGCTGCCGGAAGCCCGCTGCGCCCCCATCGATGCATGACGGCGAACCGGTGCCGGAAGCCCGCTTCACCTCCATCGATGCATGACGGCGAACCGCTGCCGGAAGCCCGCTGCGCCTCCATCGAAGCTCACCGCTCCGTCCCCGCGGGAGGCCGGCGCAGAAGGCCTGGCGCGGGAATGGAACTTCGTGTGACGTTCCGCCCCGGCACCGTCTACTGCCACTTTCCACCAAGGAAGCCCTGCCCGGTCACGCGCGGCCCGCCGGTCACCGACCGGCGCGCCACCGGTCACCGACGGGCCCGCCGCCGGATGGGCCAACCTCCGGCGCGGCTGCTCGCGACCCGAGGAAGACCTAGTCTCCTAGGATGCACTGCGCGAGATGACATCGGCCCCGGGTCGGCCCGGCTGACGAGAGCGGTTGCGCGGGACGCGACTTCGGTCGCCCGGACGGACGCCGGAGCAGCGTCCGCATGGCAGGAAAGCGTTCCGCATTCAGGGACGGGGCCGCGGCGGCGGCCGGCTGAAAAGCGTTACCGACGTCGCCCGCTGGAAGGTCGGGTCCGAGGGGCGTCGGCGTTCGGGGCGGCGGCCCGGCGCGAGGGACGGTGTAGTGGGCTCGGTCTATGCCGTACGGGCTTGTTTCGGCGGTAACTCAGATGTTTCTTGCTGCTCGTGAGATGGTCCGCACGGGGGAGCGGCGTCGGCCATAGCTGCCAGCGAACCTGGACGGAACGCCTAAGACGAAGCGGGCGCAAACGGGAGATGTGATGGCGGTCACGCCCTATCGTGCAAACCCGGATCGATGGCCGTTAACTGGTTGCGCCTCTATCGGGGCTGGTCAGGTCACGGTTTGAAAACTTCGCCCACAGTCTTGACACGGAGGGGTCGTTAGTAAGAACTTTTACCGCGACAGTAAACAGTCCTTCCTGAAGAGGTGGCCAATGAGCGAGCCGGAGATGGACGGCGCCGCGTCGACCGCGGTCGTCGACTCCCTGGTTCGCGGCGGCCCCCCGACGGAGGGCCGCGGCGGGCCTTCGGCCGAAGGCCGCGGTGGGTCCCCGGCTGAAGGCCGCGGTGGGCCTTCGGCTGAAGGCCGCGGCGGGTCTCAGGCGACCAACGGCGGCATCCTCGCGCGCGTGCGTTCTCTTCTCCCGGAGTTCACCGGCGCCCTGCGCCGGGTCGCCGAGCAGGTCCTCACCGACCCGGCCGCCGCCTCGCGGGCGACCATCGTGGAGCTCGCCGAGCGCAGCGGCACCTCGCCGGCCACCGTCACCCGGTTCTGCCGGGCGCTCGGCTTCGACGGGTACGCCGATCTGCGCCTGGGCATCGCCGCGGAGACGGGCCGGGCCCGGTCGGCCGGCTGGACCGTCGACATCGGACGCGAGATTCAGCCGGGGGATCCGCTGGAGCGGGTGCTCGGGCAGATCATGGCGGCCGACACCCAGGCCATGCACGACACCGCCGCCCTGCTGGATCTGGGGGAGGTGGAGCGCGCCGCCGTCGCCATCGCCGGGGCGAGCCGGGTCAACATCTACGGCGCCAGCGGCAGTGCGCTGGTGGGTGAGGAGATGCAGTTCTCGCTGCACCGCATCGGCGTGCCGGTCTGGGCCTGGACCGATGTGCACAACGGGCTGGCCAGCGCCGCGCTGAGCCGGCCGGGGGACGTGGCGCTGGGGATCTCGCACAGCGGCGAGACCGGCGAGACGATCGAGATGCTGGCCGAGGCGAGCAGCCGCGGCGCGGTGACCATCGCGCTCACCAGCTTCCCGCGCTCGCCGCTCGCCGACGTGGCCGACGTCGTGCTGCTGACCGCCACCCAGGCGACCACGTTCCGGCCGGACGCGCTGAGTGCCCGGCACCCGCAGCTGGTCGTTCTCGATCTTCTCTATGTCGCCGTCGCGCAGCGGACCCACGAGCGTTCGCATGCGGCTTTCCAGCGCACCGCCCAAGCCGTACACGGTCATAAAGCGGCAAAAGACGCGGGGGGTGGGTAAAGATTCCAATTTGTAACATTTCCATACCTAGTTCCGCTACTCCTGGGATGACAGCATCCGGACAGGCCAGGTGCGACCACCGCCACCACCCGGCGACGGTCATCCCACGTCGTGTGACTCGCCTTGACATGCCTGACGGCGGTGCCGTTCCGGGCGCCCGTTCAAACCAAGGAGAAGTTTGATGTCCGAGATATTCGGCAAGCCGGAGATCGACCGTCGCACCCTGCTGCGCCGCGCGGCCGCCGTCGGCCTGCTCGCCACTCCCGCCGTCGGCATGCTCAGCGCCTGTGTGAGCAGCGACGACAACAGCACCGACACCTCGAACTCGGGTGGCGGCGCCAAGTCGGCCGACAACCCGCTGGGCATCGACCCGAAGAAGCCGGTCGAGATCGTCATCTTCAACGGTGGTCTCGGCACCGCGTACGCGACCGACGTCGACACCCCGCTGTTCAACAAGAAGTGGCCGGACGCCAAGGTCACCTACTCGGCCACCGAGCAGATCTCGACGGTTCTCCAGCCGCGTATCAACGCGGGCGACGCGCCCGACATGATCAACAACTCGGGCTCGAACCTGATGGACATGGGCGCGCTGGTCAAGGCGGGCCAGGCGGCCGACCTCACCGACCTGTTCGCGGCGCCGTCGTTCGACATCCCCGGCAAGACCGTCGCCGAGACGCTGGTGCCGGGCGCCGTGGAGCAGGGCACCTACGACACCGGCGGCACCCGCAAGCCGTACGCGGTCAACTACTCGTACACGGTCTTCGGCCTCTGGTACAACAAGAAGCTCTTCGAGAAGAACGGCTGGACGATGCCGGCCACGTGGGCCGAGTTCACCGCCCTCCTCGACAAGATCAAGGCGAAGGGCATCACGCCGTTCGGCTACGCCGGCGCGAACGCGTCGTACTACATGGTCCGCGCCCTGCTCACCAGCGCCGGCAAGATCGGCACCGAGCAGGTCCTCAAGGACATCGACAACCTCAAGCCGGGTGCCTGGCAGGCCCCCGCCATCATGCAGGCCGCGCAGGCCTGGGGCGAGGTCGGCAACAAGTACATCAACAAGACCTACCTCGGCCTCAAGCACACCGAGGTCCAGCTGCAGCAGGACCAGGACAAGCTGGCGATCTACCCGTGCGGTTCCTGGCTGGAGAACGAGCAGGCCAAGGACACCCCGCCCACCTTCGAGTACGCCGTTGCCGCGTACCCGAGCGTGACCACCTCGGACCAGCTCCCGGCGACCGCCATCAATGCGGCGGCCGGCGAGATCTACTTCGCGGCGGCCAAGGGCAAGAACCCGCAGGGCGGCAAGGAGTACCTGCGCACCATGCTCTCCAAGGAGGCGGCGCTGGGCTTCACCAAGCTCACCAAGTCGCTTACGGTGGTGGCGGGAGCGGCCGACGGCCAGACGATCTCGCCCGGCCTGACCAGCGCGAACGACATGCTCAGCAAGGCCGGCAAGGACGTCTTCATGGGTTACCTGTTCGACACCTGGTACAAGAAGCTCGACGACGAGTCCCGCTCGGCCGTCAACGACCTCATGTTCAAGGGTGGCGACGCCAAGAAGTTCTGCGACCGCATGGAGGCCGCATCCCAGGCCGTCGCCAAGGACTCGTCCATCACCAAGTTCACCCGTAGCTGATTCAAAGGGGCAGGGCACCATGCGGCACGGCAAGTATCCCTTCATCATCGGCTTCCTTGCCGTGCCGGTGGTGCTTTACGCCGTCTTCGTCGTCGCGGCGTACGTCCAGACGTTCAAGCTGTCGCTCTACAGCTGGTCGGGCATCGGCCCGATGGACTACATCGGCTTCGACAACTTCGTGAAGCTGTGGCACGACCCGCTGTTCTGGCGGTCGTTGCGGCACAACCTGTTCGTCCTGCTCCTCCTGCCGGTCATCACGATCGTCATCGCCCTGGTGTTCGCCTTCCTCCTCAACGTGGGAGGCGGACACCGGGGTGGTGTCACCCGCGGTGTCTGGGGCTCCAAGTTCTATCGGGTGATCTTCTTCTTCCCGCAGCTGCTGGCGCTGGCGATCGTCGCGGTGATCTTCGGCCGGGTGTTCGGCCCGGACAAGAGCGGCATGCTCAACGGCCTGTTCCCCGAGTCCTGGAAACCGTGGCTGTTCCTCGCGGACAGCCGCTGGGCGCTCGCCTGCGTCCTCGCCGTGCTGGTGTGGCAGGCGATCGGCTTCTACGTGGTGCTCTTTTCGGCGGGCATGGGATCGATCTCCACCGAGATCTACGAGGCCGCCGCGCTGGACGGCGCGAGCCGGTTCGTCCTGTTCTGGCGGATCACCATTCCGCTGCTCTGGAACACCATCCAGGTCGGCTGGGTCTACCTCGGCATCGCGGCCTTCGACTGCTTCGCCCTGATCAACATCATGACCGTGGACCGTGGCGGCCCGGACGGCGCGACCTCGGTGCTGAGCATGATGATCTACCGCAACGCCTTCGAGTACTCGCAGGCCGGCTACGCCTCCGCTCTCGGCGTGGTCCTCTTCTTCCTGACCCTGACCTTCGCGGCTCTGACCCTGCGGGTCACCCGTCGCGAAGCCGTCTGACCGCGAGGCGCGAGATGTCCAACCTCACCAGCACCCCCGGCACCGACGCCCTCCCGGTCGGGGCCCCCGCTCAGCCGGCCCGGCACGCCGGTCGCAGGCCTGACAAGAAGCGCGAGGTCAACGCGTTCACCGGGCTGGCACACATCGCCCTGGTGGTCTGGGCGCTGGCCACCGCCGGCCCGCTGATCTGGGTGGTGCTGGCGTCCTTCAAGAACAACACCGAGATCTTCCTGGGCGAGCCGTTCGCCTTGCCCAAGGCCTTCTCGTTCGAGACGTACGTGAACGCGTGGCAGACCGCGCACGTCGGCCAGTACTTCCTGAACAGCGTCTTCGTGGTCGCCCTGAGCACCGCGGGCACGATGTTGTTCGGCTCGATGGCCGCCTACGTGCTGGCGCGCTACAAGTTCTTCGGCAACCGGTTCATCTATTACATGTTCGTCTCGGGTCTGGCGTTCCCGACGTTCATGGCGCTGGTGCCGCTGTTCTTCATCCTCAAGGGCTTCGGGCTGATCAACACCTTCACCGGCCTGATCCTGGTCTACATCGCCTACTCGCTGCCGTTCACGGTCTTCTTCCTGACCGCGTTCTTCAAGACGCTGCCGCACGAGATCGACGAGGCCGCCACCATGGACGGCGCCTCGCACACCCGCAAGTTCTTCCAGATCATGGTGCCGATGGCCCGCTCCGGCCTGATCAGCATCACGATCTTCAACATCGTCGGCCAGTGGAACCAGTACCTGCTGCCGGTGGCGATCATGCAGGGCGCGGGCGCGGACAAGAAGTGGGTGCTCACCCAGGGCATCGCGAACATCAGCACGTCGGCCGGCTATCACGCCGAGTGGAGCACGCTTTTCGCGGCGCTCACCCTCTCGATCCTCCCGATGATCATTGTGTACGCCGTTTTCCAGCGGCAGATCCAGGCGGGTCTGACGGCCGGCGCCGTGAAGTGAGCGACCGCCCCGAGGTTCTGTCTCTCAGATCATCGTGGCCGGGCGCGTGGTGATCCGAGGAACGAGGCATGGGCTGTGCCGGCATCGTTGTTGCCGGCGCGGCGAGCGGCCACCCGCGTTCGACCCGGTCGCCGACAACCGCGCCGTACCCGACCGTCGTGAGCCGGGAGACGGAACCTAGTCCCGGCACGGTTCCAACGGCGGCCTGGCCGGGGCGGCGACCCCGGCTCGGCCCAGCGTCGCCTCGAAGGCCCTGTTCCAGCGTCCGTCCTGCTCGGCCCTTGTGATCACGCCGTTGAGAAACTCGCAGAACGGGCGGTCTCCCTTGCGATAGCCGATCCCGTACGCGTCCTCGGAGAACTCGGGCCCGACCACGGCCAGTTTCGTCGGCAGCTGGGCGACGTAGCCGAGCAGCACGACGCCGTCGGTGGTCACGCCGTCCACCGACCGGGTCAGCAGGCGCTGGACGCACCGGGTGTAGGTGGCCTCCGACACCGGTGCGGTGCCGTACAGCTGCTGCCACTTCTCGATCGACGTGGAGCCCTGGACCGAGCAGACCCGTCCCTTGCCGATCCGTTCCGGCCCGGTGATGACGTTCTTGTCGGCGCGCCGCACCAGCAGCTGCTGGCCGGTTCGGAAGTACGGGCCGGCCTGACCGACGATCGTGCGCCGCCGGTCGTTCATCGAGTAGGACGCGACGACGATGTCGACCCGGTCCTGGACGAGGTACTTCTCGCGGACCGCGGACGTCGTGGTGACGAACGTGATCTGCTTACGGCTCAAGCCCAGCTCGGCGGCCACGATCGTGGCGATCTCGACGTCGAAGCCCTCGTAGTGGTTGGTCGCCGGATTCAGGAACCCCAGGCTCGGCTGGTCGGACTTCACTCCGATGCGGATCGTCCCGATCTGCTGGAGCCGCTGCATGGTGCTGCCGGCGGCGAAGGTCTGCGACTGCGGACGATCGCATGCCGTGACGGCCAGCAGAACGCCGACGGCGACGGCCAGGGCGAGGCGTTTCACCGTGGTTCACCGAGGCCGGCATCGCGGGCCTTCGCCACCGCGGCGGCGCGGTCACCGACGCGCAACTTGAACAGGATCGCCGAGACGTGGTTACGGACGGTCTTCTCGGACAGGGCGAGCCGGTGGGCGATGTCGTGGTTGCCGCACCCGGCCGCCACGAGCTTGAGCACCTGCCGTTCCCGGTCGGTCAGCTCGGGGAAGACCGTCGCCGCCCGGTCCTGATCCGCGCCGATGAAGAAGTCGCTGATGCGGTGGGCCACACCGGTGCCGTACACGGACTCGCCCGCCGCCACCGCAAGGATCGCCCGGGTGATCTCGGTCCGGTCGGCGCCCTTGAGCAGATAGCCCCGGGCGCCGGCCCGCAGCGCCCCGATCAGCGCCTGGTTCTCGTCGTGCATGGTCAGGACGAGAACGCTGATGCCCGGGTGGCCGGCGAGTATCGCGCGGGTGGCCGTGGCGCCGTCCATGTCCGGCATCGTCAGATCGGTGACGACGACGTCGGGTTCGGTGTCGTCGACCAGCCTCAGCAGCTCCCGGCCGTCGGCCGCCTCGCCGAGGATCTCAAGCTCCGGGTTGGCCGCGATGGCGGAGATGAGGCCGTAGCGGAACATCGGATGGTCGTCGGCGAGGACGACCCGGACGGGACTGGTCATGACGGCTCCAGCGGCAGGGTGGCGGTGATGGTGGTGCCGGTGCTGCCCGAGCTGATCTCCAGGCGGCCGCCCAGGCTCTCGGCGCGCCGGCGCATGGAGGTCAGCCCGATTCCCGCAACGGCGGAACGGGTGCCGTGGCCGTCGTCGGCGACCACGATGCGCAGGGCGCCGTCGGGTGCGGTGACGCTCACCCGGACGCGACGGGCGTTGGCGTGCCGGGCGACGTTGGTGAGCGCCTCGCTGGTGATGCGGTAGGCGGCGTTCTCGACCTCGGTCGGCAGGCTGGGCAGGGCGGACGCGGTCAGCGACACCGGCACCTTCGACGAGACCGTGGCGGCGTGCCGGCGAATGGCCTCGGGCAGTGTCATGGTGTCCAGCGCGGCCGGGCGCAGGTCGTCGAGGATGCGACGGACCTCGGCCAGCGCGACGGCCACCTCGTCCTGGATGCGGCGCAGCAGCGGGCTCTGCTCGATGTCGGCCAGCGCCTCCAGCCCCAGGCCGATGCCGGAGAGCGACGGGCCGAGGCCGTCGTGCATGTCGGCGCGGAGCCGGTCACGTTCCGCCTCGGCCGCGGTGACCACCCGGTCGCGTTCGGCTTCCAGCTGCTCGGCGAGCTGGTAGGCCCGGACCACCACGGCGACCTGCAGGGCCAGCACGGCGAGCAGTCGCACGTCCGCGGGGGTGTAGACCTCGCCCGGCCGGCGGGGAAGAACGCGCACCTCACCGAGCGCCGTGCCGCCGAACCGCAGGGGCAGGTCGGTGGTGGGAACGGCATCGTCGTCGGCGCCGATCCCGGCCAACCGGCGGCCGTCGGGGCCGATCAGGCTGACGCCCGGCGCGTGCACCGCGGCCGCGACGCTGCTGAGAGCCGCGACCAGCAGGTCACCCTGGCCGGTCCCGGTGACCCGTTCACCCAGCGAGGTCAGCGCCTGGATCGGGTCGCGGCGCTGGCCGTACAGCAGGCGGTCGACGGCGCGTTGAAGCCGGTCGCGGGCCGGTGCGAGCGCGAGCGCCACAGCCGTCGCAGCGATCACGCCGGGCAGCGGCCGGCTGTCCAGCGCGGCACCGACCACCGCCCCGGCCGCGGCCGTGACCCCGAGATAGGCGGCCACGACGACCGAGGTGTACATGCCGTAGACGAGGCCGCGCCGCAGCACGGTCTCGATGCCGAACAAGCGGTAGCGAAGGACACCGACCGCCACGGCGATCGGGACGAGCAGCAGCGGCAACAGCATCAGCACGTTGGCGAAGGTGGCCGAGACGAAGAACGACGCCGCGAGGAACGGCATCACCACGCAGATCAACAGGGCCAGCTGCTGACGGCGGGGGAACTGCGCGCGGACGAGCCGCAGGACGGTGCCGATCCATATGGTGATCATCGAGATCACCAGCAGCGGCGCGAACGTCCAGGAGCTGATCCGGCTCCACTGTGCCCACGCGGCGGGCAGGGCGGGAATCCTGGCATCCAGGTCGGTCGACAGGAAGACGCCCAGGTCGTAGACGCGCGGACCGGGGACGAGGACGTCGGCCAGCCGTTGCGGGAACCGCGGCACCATTCCCCAGCCCGACGCCGCGACCGGGTCGACGACGGGGAACGGGATGCACAGCATGAGGACGACGATCGACAGGGTTGCCGTGCCGACCGGCCAGCGCCACCACGCGCCCGGCAGCCGGCCGTCCGGATAGAGGGCGAGCAGCAGGGTGGGTGGTATCAGCCAGCCCGGCAGGTACAGCGCCGGTCCGAAGTAGGCACCCCACGACGGCGAGCTGCCCAGCAGGCCGTAACCGCTGTAGGCGGTGATGCACACCGCCGATGCCTGGGACACGCCCACCCCGAGAACCAGCCAGCCGACCGCGTTGCGTGGCCGCACCGCGGCAAGGATCGCGCCGGTGATCGCCCAGACGAGGGCCAGCACACCGCAGGCCAGGACGAAGGCCGGCCCGGTGAACGGCTCCGGCGCGAAGAACCACGTCTCCTCGCTGGGCCGGGAGATCTTCCGCCACGCGACGGCGACCACGACGACCGACGACGTCGCTGCGGCTGCCGCACCGAACCGGGCGAACCTCATGCCGACAGTCTGTGCTCCCGCGAGCGCGGTTCTCCAGTGTGAATGTCCTGGTTGGACCGGGTGATCATCCCGGTCCGGCCGGGACCGTCGTCCCCCGTCTGCGGACGACCGGGACGAGTCTGCCGGGTGCGCCGCCCGGTCCGGACGGGACGCCGGACTCATGCGTCCGAGCGGCCGGGCGGCGCACTGTCGGTGTGCACGACCAGACCTCGCCGGTCGGCGAGGAACCGGGCAGCAGGGAAGGAGCAGATCATGGACATCTCGGCGATCTCCACGGTTCCCTACATCGGAGGCGGCCGGGCCGACCACCGCCACCGCCGACCTTGACCGGGCATCCGATGACGAACCTCAGCATCGTTTCCGGCGCCCCCGCCGACCTGCTGGCCACCATCCGCGATCTGCGGGAACGCGCCGACGCCTATGTGCTCTCCGCCTGTTCGCGCCGGCGCCTGCTGGTCAACGTCACCCTGATCGCCGGCGCCCTCGCCACCTTCCTGACCGCGGCGCCCGCCTTCGGCGGCCGGTCCTTCGCCGACTGGCTGACCAGCGTCTTCGGCCTGTCGGCGCCGGCGTGGCAGCTGTTGTGCGCCGCCGCCGCGACGTGTTCGCTCGCCAGCACGATCGCCACCCAGTTGCTGAAGTCGCACGGTCTCGACGAGCATGTCGCGGCGGCACAGACCGTCCGGGCCCAGCTGCAGACGCTGGAGATCCGTGCCGGGCTGCATCAGATCGGCCAGACCGAGGCGGTCGCCGAGCTCATCAAGTGTGTCGAGGACGCCGCCTTCGTCTGGCCGCCGTCGCGGCGATCCCTGCGGACCACCGGCCCGGCGCAGCAGTCCTAGTCATCGAAGCTGGCGTAGTACGACGCCGCCAGGTCGTTGTCGCCTCGGCCCTTCCGCGAGGCGCGGCGCAGGCGGTCCGCGCCGGCCTGGGCGACGTCGAGGCGTACGCCGTGGTTGCGGCCCGCCTCGACGATCAGCCGGGCGTCCTTCTCGGCGGTGTCCACCGCGAAGCTGGCCGGCGACAGCTTGTCCTGGCGGATCAGGTCGGTCTTGACGTGCAGGTACGGCATGTCCAGCGGCCCGCCGGCGATCGCGTCGAAGAAGTCGTCCGGGTCGACGCCCAGCGCCTGGGCGAAGGCGAGCACCTCGGCCGCGCCGTTCGTCACCGCCAGCACCCAGCTGTTCGCGACCAGCTTGAGCCGGGTGCCGCCGCCGCCCGCGCCGTCCTCGCCGAGCCAGATGGTGCGCGACCCGATCGCCTCGAGCACCGGCTCCAGCGCCGGGCGTTGCCCGGCCGGCCCGGCGGCCAGCACGACGAGCTGACCCGCCTCGGCGGGCTGCCGGGTGCCGAGCACCGGCGCGTCGTAGAAGACCAGATCACGTTCCCTCGCGTACGCCGCAAGCCCCGCCACATCCGTCAGCGATGCCGTGGTGGTCTGCAGCCAGATCGTGCCCGGCCGAGGCGAGGCCTGGCCGATGACGTCGCGCACCGCGGCGCCGTCGTACAGCATCGTGACCACGACGCTCGCGCCGTCCACCGCCTCCGCGGCCGTGCCGGTGACCCGGATGCCGTCGGCGGTCAGCGGTTCGGCGTGCTCCCGGGTGCGGTTCCACGCCCGTACCTCGAAGCCGGCCTTGGCCAGGTTCCGCGCCATCGCGGACCCCATGATGCCGGTGCCGAGCACGGCGATCGTTGTGGTCATGTCGTTTCCTCCCATCGACGGCCCGGTACTGCGAGCCGCAACAACTCCGTCGTGGCCGGGCCGGGTGTGGCCATCGCGACCGAGACCGGCCAGCCCGCGCCGGTGCCGGTCAGCGGCGCCGCGTGCAGCCCCTTCGCGTGCGGCTTGCGGGTCACCGGGGCCGGCACGAGCGCGACACCCAGCCCCTGATGCACGAAATCCAGCAGCGTGTGCACGTCGTTGACCTCCACCGACACGCGACGCTCCGCCTGGGCGCGGGCGAACGTCCGGTCGTTGACGCCCCGGGCACCCCAGTCGGCGCTGAAGTCTACGAAATCCTCGTCCAGCAGATCCGCCACGGTCACCGCGTCCCGCCCGGCCAGCCGGTGCGCCGGGTGACACAGCAGCACCATCTCCTCGGTGGCCAGCGGCAGCAGGCGGACGCCCTCGGGCGGCGGGCCGGGCAGTGCGACAAACGCCACATTCAGCCGGCCCAGCCGGATCTGCTCGACCAGGTGTCCGGAACCGGCGTACTTCAACCGGATGTCCACCCCCGGGTGCGCCCGCCGGAACGAGGCCAGCACCGGGGGCAGGTCGATCACCCCGAGACACTGCTCGGAGCCCACGATGAGGCTGCCGCGCAGCAAACCCCGTACGGCGGCAACCGCGTTCTTCGCCGCGGCGGCGCTCGCCAGCGTGCGGTGGGCCTCGGTGAGCAGCGCGTGACCGGCGTCGGTGAGCTCGACCCGGCGGGTGTGCCGCACGAACAGCTCCGCGTCGAGCTCCCGCTCCAGCGAGCGGATCGACGCGGACAGGCCGGACTGGGCCACCCGCATGCGCTCGGCAGCCCGGGTGAAATGCCTCTCCTCGGCCACCGCCACGAAGTACTCGAGATGCCGCAACTCCACGATCCATCACTCTAGCTGCTGAATCCGAGCGCTTTCTTCTGTTGGACGCCGCCCTGTTTTCGGACAAGGGTGGAGATCGACGTCTTCTCTAGGAGCCTGACTTGCCTTACCTCGCCGATACCGACCGTTACGAGGAGATGGAGTACCGCCGCACCGGTCGCAGCGGGCTCCGGCTGCCGGCCATCTCGCTGGGCCTGTGGCACAACTTCGGCGGCGACCGCCCGCTCGAGACCCAGCGCGACATCCTGCGCCGCGCCTTCGACCTCGGGGTCACCCACTTCGACCTGGCCAACAACTACGGCCCGCCGTACGGGTCGGCCGAGGAGAACTTCGGCCGGCTGATGGCCGCGGACTTCCGGCCGTACCGCGACGAGCTGATCATCTCGACCAAGGCCGGCTACGACATGTGGCCCGGACCGTACGGGGAGTGGGGCTCGCGCAAGTACCTGACCGCGTCGCTGGACCAGTCGCTCGAGCGGATGGGCCTGGACTACGTCGACATCTTCTACTCGCACCGGTTCGACCCGGAGACGCCGCTCGAGGAGACCATGGGCGCGCTGGACGCGGCCGTGCGCGCGGGCAAGGCGCTCTACGTCGGCATCTCGTCGTACTCGCCGGAGAAGACCGCCGAGGCGGCGGCGATCCTGCGGGAGCTGGGCACACCGTTGCTGATCCACCAGCCGTCGTACTCGATGCTGAACCGCTGGATCGAGAGCGGCCTGCTCGACACCCTCGAGCAGGAGGGCGCGGGCTGCATCGCGTTCTCGCCGCTCGCCCAGGGCATGCTCACCGACCGGTACCTCAACGGGGTGCCGGAGGGGTCGCGGGCCACCCAGCACAAGTCGCTGGAGCAGGACCTGCTCTCCGACGAGAACCTGGCCAAGGTGCGGGCGCTCAACGACATCGCGTCGCGGCGCGGGCAGAGCCTGGCGCAGATGGCGATCGCGTGGGTGCTGCGCGACCCGCGGATGACCTCGACGGTGCTGGGCGCGAGCAGCGTCAAGCAGCTGGAGACGAACATCGCGGCGCTGAGGAACACGGCGTTCAGCGACGAGGAGCTCGCCGAGATCGACAAGTACGCGACCGAGTCCGGGATCAACCTCTGGGCGCGTTCCTCCGAGTCGTGAGCCGCTCGACCGGGGCGGCCCCGTGCCCGCCCCGGTCACGCCTCCAGGTAGGCGACCGCCTCGAGGATCGTCTCGGTGACCGCGGTCGGCCGGGTCGTGGTGAGCGCGTGCGAGGCGTTCGGGATCTCCCAGCAGTCGCGGCCGCCGGCCCGCTCGGCCATGAACCGCAGCGCCTCAGCCGGGATGTTGCGGCCCGCCCCGCCCCAGATGAACCAGCAGGGCAGCCACTGCCACGCGGCCTCGTCCGCGTCCAGGGCCTCGTCCAGCGCGTGCTCGGCGATCGGGCGCTGACTCGCCGCGAGCAGGGCCGCCTCGCGCGGGTCCAGGTCGGACGCGTACTGGTCGCGGAACTTCTCCGGATCGATGACCAGGTCGGTGCCGCCGCGGCTGACCATGGCGTCGGACCACGTGCCGCCGTCGAACTTGCTCGCCAGCAGCGCGGCGCTCTCGCCCGGAGCCGGGGCGAACGCGCTCACGTAGACCAGCGCCCGCACAGCCGGATTCGTGGTGGCGGCCGCGGTGGTGACCATCCCGCCGTAGCAGTGCCCGACGAGAATCACCGGACGGTCCAGCGAGGTGATCAGGGCGCGCAGTTTCGCGGCGTCCTCCGCCACGCCGCGCAACGGGTTCGCGAAGGCGACGGTGGGCAGCCCCCGCTCGGCCAGCCGCCGGATGACCCCGGTCCAGGTGGCGGACTCGGCGAACTCACCGTGAACGAGAACGACAACCGGCTGTTCACAACTCGTGGCCACGTCCGAACCTCCTCCCTAGTTCACGTTGCTATTCATCCTGGTCAGCGGCGCGCTCGATGTCATACGTCATACGACTGCTTATCGCCACCGGACTTTGCGCGGGGCGCGGCGCCCGGTCAGCGCCCGACCAGCCCGGCCTCGTGGGCCAGAACCGCCGCCTGGACGCGGTTGGACAGGCCCAGCCGCAGCAGGATGGCGCTGACATGCGCCTTGACGGTCCCCTCGGCCACCGACAACGACCGGGCGATCTCGTGGTTGGACAGGCCCCGGCCGACCAGAGCCAGCACCTCCCGCTCCCGGGCGGTCACCTGCTCCAGGCGGGCTCGGGCGGCCCTGGACCGGGCCACACCGTCGCCCCATCGACTGATCACCCGCCGCGCGATCCGCGGGGACAGGAACGCGGCCCCGTCAGCGACCGACCGTACGCCGAGGATGAGTTCGCGCGGGTCGGCGGCCTTGAGCAGGAAGCCGCTCGCACCTGTGGCGAGGGCTTGGGCCACGTACTCGTCCTCGTCGAACGTGGTCAGGATGATGACTGCGACGTCCGGTGCCACCACGGCCAGTTCGGCGGCGGCGGCCAGGCCGTCGAGGCCGGGCATTCGGATGTCCAGGAGCGCGATGTCGGGCCGGTGCCGGCGGACCAGTTCCACCGCCGGGCGTCCGTCGGCGGCCTCGGCAACCACCTCGATGCCCGGATCGGTCGTCAGGATGGTCGCCACTCCGACCCGGATCGCCGGCTCGTCGTCCGCGAGCACCACCCGGATCATCGCCCGGGTCCTGCCGTTGCGCCGGCCGGCACGTGTGCCGTCACCGTGAACGTGTCCTTTCCCGCCTCCGCGTGCAGCGTGCCGCCGGCCCTTTCGAGGTACTCGCGCAACCCGGCGATCCCGGTACCGGCGGGGGACCGGCCGGATGACTGCTGCATTGGATTGCACACGGTCACGGTGATGGTGTCACCGGTGCGTTCGACCCGGATGTCCACGTCGGCGCCGGGCGCGTGACGGGCCGCGTTGGTCAGCGCCTCGCGCACCACTCGGTGCACGGCCTGCCCGCAGGCAGCCGAACCTGTCACCTGGCCGGCCGGCCCGCGGAGGCGGACGGTCATTCCCGCATCCCGGGCGCGGTCGACGAGCGCGTCGAGGGATCGGTCGGACACCGGGTCCGGAGCGGCACCCCACCCGGTCACCGTCCGGCGGAGGCGGTCGGTTGCGGCCACCGCCGACGCCCGCAGTCCCGCCGCGGCCTCCCGGTTGCCGTCGGTCATGTCCGCCGCGAGCTCGAGTGCCCCGGCCCGCAACGCCATCAGTGCCAGGTCGTGGCCGAGCGCGTCGTGCATCTCGGCGGCGATCCGGGCGCGCTCCAGCAACCGGGCGCGGTCGGCGACGAACTGCCGCTCTCTTTCCAGATGGGCGACCCGCTCCACCCCCGCCTGCACCAGGTCGGCCTGCTGTCGGCGGAACCGGCCGACCAGCCACGGCAGCGTCACGAAGACGCCGAGGGACAGCACTGCGTCGATGCTCGTCGACAAGTCGACGACCGCGAACCCGGCGGCGGCCAGTGCGACGGCGAGCTGCATCATCCAGTCACGCCGTGCCGGCAGGTGCCGCCCGTGCAGGTAGGCGGCCACCGCCAGCACCGCGAACAGCGCCTGCCGCCACGCCGGAAGCCGGTCCAGGGAGAGCCCGTTGACCACCGCCGACCCGGCGATGAGGATCAGCAGCACGCCGTTTCTCACCGCGCCGACCCTACCGGCAGCAGCCGGGTCAGCCGCGCGGCCGTGGTCGCCAGCCCGGCCGTGGCCGCGACGGCCAGCGTGATCGTCAGCGGCGCGGGGAAGAAGGTCATCTGCGCCCACGTCACCGCCCGGCCGTTCATCAGCAACGACACCCATTGCGGGCAGGTCGCGAGCACCACCACCGGCACCAAGGCCCCGGCCAGCCGGATCCCCGTCCACCACCGGGATCGCCCGGCACGTCGGCGCGCCCAGCGATCGGACCGCAGCACACCGGCGATGCCGAGACCGAGCGCCGCCAGTGCGGTGAGCGCGAGCGCCAGCTCGATCGTCTGCCGCCGCCCACCCGGCACAGCCGGGACGTGGCCGTCGCTCAGGGCGGCCAACCCGAGCAGGACGTCGTAGGTGTCGTCGTTCAGCGAGGCGCTGTTGGTCAGGACCGCGAAGCCGAAACCGGTGGCCGGGTCCACCGCCTGAACGGCCGTGTACGTGAACAGGTTGCCCGAGTGCACCGACAGCTTGCGGCCCCGCACCACCTGATCACCCCAGCCCATGGCATAGCCGGTGCCCGCCGCCGGCCGGTGAAGCACCGCCAGGCTTTCCGGCGTCACCAGCCGCGGGCCCGAGCCGGTCTGACCGATCAGCCAGCGGCCCATGTCGGACGCCGTGGTGACGATCCCGCCCGCGCCGCCGCGGAACCCGGCGAGCTCGGGCCGGGGCACCCAGGCCCCGTAGAGGGAGATGAACCCGTCCGCCGGCCGTACCGGGCGGTCGCCGACGGCGGTGGCGTCCATGCCTAGCCGCCCGAAGACCCGGTCCCGCATGGCGTCGGCGAAGTCACGGCCGTCGACGACCTCGACCAGCCGGGCGGCCACGTCGTAGTTGACGTTGCAATACTCCCAGTGGGCCCCGGGCTCGCCGGCCAACCGGCCCGGCCGCAGTGCCGCCAGATAGCCGGCGAGGGTCGTCGCCCGCTGTGTCCCACCGATGTCGACCGTACGGTCCGACAGGCCCGAGGTCTGGTTCAGCAGCTGCCGCACGGTGATCCGTCGGGCCCGGGGATCGGCCATCCGGAACTCGGCCAGATACGTGGCGACCGGCTGGTCCAGCACCACCCGGCCCTCGTCCACCAGGGTCATGACCGCGGCCGCGGTGAAGGACTTGCTCAGCGACGCCACCCGCATCGGGGTGTCGGCGGTGACGGGCCGGCCGGACGCGTCGCGCCCAAGCCCGGTCGCGTGGACGATCCGGTCGCCGTGGGTCACCACCGCCGACATCCCCGGCAGGCCGGTCGAGTCGAGGGCGTTCCGCAGGTACGCGTCGATGGCCGCGGGCGTGAGTGCCGGAGCCGGTCCCTCGCCCCACGCGGGTGCCGGACCAGCACCGATCAGGGACAGGACGATTGCCGCCAGGAGAGTTTTCCGCACGGGCCGAATCTAGGGACGGCGGACCGGCAGCGCGTCTGGCGATCGTCGTGAACCGCCCCCGACGAAAGTCGTAGGGCCGCGTCACACCGGCCGGCGCAGCAGCCAATGGACGATGCCCTCCCAGTCCGGCGCCGGGTCGTCGGGCGCGAAGCCGGCCGCGGCCACGCATCGGGTGCTCGCCACGTTCTCCGGTTCGATGCCCGCGGCGAACACCCGCACGTCGGCCACCTCCGGCGCGTCGACCATCGCTCGCAGGGCGCCGCGGCCCAGGCCCCGACCCCAGCGGGCGGGATCCACGGCGTACGCGAAACCGAAAGCCGGCCCGGGCTCGACGCGGTCGATCGGGTGGTCCGGGCGGTACCGGCACCAACGGTCGTAGACCTCGCCGCCCAGGTAGGCCGCCGGACTGCCGGATTTGTCCAGGTATACCCAGGCGTGGGCGCGCAGGACCCACCGGCCGCGGAACTCGCCCGGCGGCTCGGGCGGGCGATCCAACCAGGACGGCCCACCCAGCCACCGCTGCACGCCCGGGTGCTCGAACCAGGGACGCACGGCCGCGATCAGCGCCGAACCGGCCGCGACCAGCATGTCCTACTCCGGGTCGTAGGCCAGGTTCGGCCGCAGCCAGCGCTCCACGTCCTCGACGGCCATGCCGCGACGGGCCGCGTAGTCCTCGATCTGGTCCTTGCCGAGGCGGCCGACCGTGAAGTACCGCGAGTCGGGGTGCGCGAAGATCAGACCGCTGACTGCGGCCGCGGGCGTCATCGCGTACGACTCGGTCAGCCCCACGCCGATCTCCGCCGTGCCCAGCAGCTCGAAGAGGTCCTTCTTCTCGCTGTGGTCGGGGCTGGCCGGGTAGCCCAGCGCCGGCCGGATGCCGCGGAACCGCTCGGCGTGCAGGTCCTCCAGCTCCGGCTGCGCGTCCGGCTCGAACCACTCGCGGCGGGCCTGCAGGTGCAGGTGTTCCGCGAACGCCTCGGCCAGCCGGTCGGCCAGCGCCTTCACCATGATCGCGCGGTAGTCGTCCTGCTCGGCCTCGTAGCGCTTGGCCAGTTCCTCGGCGCCGTGGATGGCTACGGCGAAGCCGCCCAGGTAGTCGTCCGAGGGGGCGATGTAGTCGGCCAGCGACCGGTTCGCGCGGCCCTGCGGCTTCTCGGTCTGCTGCCGCAGCATCGGGAAGCGCACGCCGTCGCCCAGCACGATGTCGTCGCCCTCGGAGTGCGCCGGCCAGAACGCGTACCGGCCCTTGGCCTGGAACGAACCGTCCGCAATGATCTTGTCGAGGAGGGCGTTCGCGTCGTCGTAGAGCTCCCGCGCGACCGGCTCCTGCAGTATCGCCGGGAACTTGCCCTTCAACTGCCAGGCCAGGAAGAGGAACTGCCAGTCGATCATCTCGCGCAGGGTGGAGATCGACGGCGCCACCTCCCGTACGCCGGTGAACGCCGGCGTGGGGATCTCGGAGAAGTCCACCTTCTCCCGGTTGAGGCGCGCCTGCTCGAGGGTCAGCAGCGGCTGGGCGTGCCGGTTGGCGTGCTGCTCCCGCAGCCGCTCCTGCTCGGCGCGGTTCTCCACGTCGAGGGTCTTGGCGCGCTGCGGGTCGAGCAGGTTCGACACCACGCCGACCACCCGGGACGCGTCGAGCACATGCACGGTCGAGCCCTCGTACGCCGGAGCGATGCGCACCGCCGTGTGCTGCCGTGACGTGGTCGCCCCGCCGATGAGCAGCGGCATCGTCATGCCGCGGCGCTGCATCTCGGCGCCGACCGCCACCATCTCGTCCAGCGACGGGGTGATCAGGCCGGACAGCCCGACGGCGTCGGCGCCCTCGCTGATCGCGGTGTCCAGGATCTTCGCGGCCGGCACCATCACGCCGAGGTCGATCACCTCGTAGTTGTTGCAGCCCAGCACCACACCGACGATGTTCTTGCCGATGTCGTGGACGTCGCCCTTCACCGTGGCGAGCACGACCTTGCCCTGGCCGCGGGCGGACCCCTTCTCCTTCTCCATGTACGGCTCGAGGTACGCCACCGAGCGCTTCATCACCCGGGCGCTCTTGACCACCTGCGGCAGGAACATCTTGCCCGAGCCGAACAGGTCGCCGACCACCTTCATGCCGTCCATCAGCGGCCCCTCGATCACGTCGAGCGGACGCGGCAGCTCCTGACGAGCCTCCTCGGTGTCCTCCTCGATGTAGTCGACGATGCCGTGGACCAGCGCGTGCGACAGACGCTCGGCCACCGGCGCCTCGCGCCAGGAGAGATCGACCGTACGCTGCTTGCCCTCGCCCTTGACGGTGGAGGCGAACGTGACCAGCCGGTCGGTTGCGTCCGGCCGGCGGTCGAACAGCACGTCCTCGACCAGCTCCAGCAGGTCGGCCGGGATGTCCTGGTAGACCGCGAGCTGGCCGGCGTTGACGATGCCCATGTCCAGCCCGGCCTT
>NZ_CAKUCL010000088.1 GCF_934643405.1 uncultured Actinoplanes sp. | reverse complement strand
GCCCAGGCCGGGTCGCCTTGAGGGTCACCGGGAGTGACCGCGCCGTACGGTGAGGCGGAATTGCGCTGGGGCAACGCGTCGCTTTCTTCAGGCTGGGGCACCCGCGCCGACCCGTAGGACGTGCCCCGGGACTCCTGGCCCTGGCCGAACGAGGCGACCGTGGGGACGACGAACGGCGATCCGCCGTTGGGGGTGTGGTGCGGCGGCGGAGCGTACGAATGGGGGAAGGCGTCGGCGGGGGAGGGAGCCGACGCTCGACCCGACACGCGATGACCGTCAGTGTCGGGCGGGAAGCCGTCCGGCGATGAGCCGCCCGACGTGGCCTCGGCCGGTTGGGAACCGGCGTACTGCCCCTCGGACGTCATGAGCGCCTCCTCCATCGATGCGGCCGTGCCAGCTTCGCACGGACGCGACCCGGCGGCGAATCTCACCGGGGCCGTGCCCAGCTCTCGGGGCCAGGCCGTGCGGGACCATCCGGCGGGGTGACTCGGGGGCCCCGGTCCCCGCACCGACCGCGGGGGTCGGGTTGGTGACCGTGCCCAACCGTACCGGGCGCAAGCGACGGGAGGAATCCCGGTGTACATCCGGAAGGGGACCCGCGGCCGATCTTTAAGGGAGTGTTGAGAAACGAAACGGCCCGCCCGGAGTGATTCCGGGCGGGCCGTGATGCCGTCGCGATCAGAAGGGCTGATGCTGGGCCAGGATGCGGATCTCGTCACGCATGGCCTGAGTAGGAGCCGTCCTCCACGCGCGGTCGATCACGCGGTTCTGACGGTTGGCCTGCCGGCGCTGGCGGACGCGCTCGACGATGCTCATCGCGCTGCTCACTTCCCTTCGGCCCGGTAGGGCCGCGTCTTTGGTGCTCGTCTCGGTGGTACGTCCATTGTGCAACGAACCGAGACGAGACACCAAAGATTTAGGGGGTGATCTCGCGCACCTGCCTAACGATCGAAGGTCAACTGGCTGATGACCTTAAGAACCTCAGGTCCAGGCGAGCAGGGCGCCCTCCGGGTCGGTGAGGAAGGCGCCGATGTCGCGCAGGAACTTCGAGCCCAGCTCACCATCGATGATCCGGTGGTCGAAGGAGAGCCCCAGGGTGCTGACCTGGCGAATCTTGATCTTGCCCTTGTGCACCCATGGCATCGGCTTGACCGCACCGAACGCCAGGATGGCCGACTCGCCCGGCGGCAGGATCGGTGTGCCGGTGTCCACGCCGAACACGCCCACGTTGGTGATCGAGAGCGTGCCGCCCGCCATGTCGGCCGGCGGGGTCTTCCCTGACTTCGCGACCTGGACGAGCGCGTTCAGTGCCTCGGCCAGCTCACGGAGGGTGAGGCGCCCGGCGTCCTTGATGTTCGGCACGATGAGGCCACGCTCGGTGGCCGCCGCGATGCCGAGGTTCACGTACTCCTTGACCACGATCTCGCCGGTCGCGCCGGACCAGGTCGAGTTGACCATCGGGTGACGCTTTGCGGCGAGAAGTACGGCCTTCGCCACCAGCAGCAACGGAGAAACACGGACATCGCGGAACTCGGGCCGGGTCTTGAGGTTCTCCACGGCCTTCATCGTGCGGGTCACGTCGACCGTGAGGAACTCGGTGACGTGCGGCGCGGTGAACGCCGAGGCCACCATGTTCTCCGCGGTCAGCTTCCGCACGCCCTTGATCGGGATGCGCTGCTCTCGGCCGGCGTCGAAGACCGGCGCGGCCACGGTGACGGGCGCGGTGGCGACAGCGGTCTGCGGCGCGTTCGCCGCTTTCTGTACGTCGTCCCTCGTCACCGATCCCATCGGACCCGTTCCGGGGACCGTTGCCAGGTCGATCCCGAGGTCACGGGCCAGTTTCCGGACCGGCGGCTTGGCCAGGACCGGGCCGGAGACCCGCTCCACCGAAGGCGCGGGCGGAGCCGGTGGGGCCGTGGCAGCCGCCGCAGGCGGGGTTGGCGCCGGTGCGGTGGTAGTGGGGCTGGGAGGCGTACTCACCCGGGGTCGTCTCTTGGCCGTGGTGTTCTTCGGGCCGTAACCCACCAGGACCGCGGTGCGCCCGCCCGGAGCCGGACCACCGATCAGGCCCGGCTCGACGGCGCCCTCGGCCGGCGCGACCTCGACCGCGGCCAGCGACTCCGCCGAGGGAGCCGGACCGTCCGGAAGCGGGCCCGCCGACGGGTCCGTGTCGATCGCCACGATGGGCGAACCCACCTCGACCGTCGTGCCCGCCTCGTGGAAGATCTTGGTAACGACGCCCGCCCACTTCGCGGGGATCTCGACGGCCGCCTTCGCCGTCTCGACCTCGACGATCGGCTGGTTGAGCTCGATCGTGTCACCGACCTTGACCAGCCAGGACAGGATCTCGCCCTCGGTCAGGCCCTCGCCCAGATCGGGCAGGTTGAACTCCTTGATCCGCGACATCCGGGTCACCAGCCGAACGAACGGTCGACGGCGTCCAGTACCCGGTCCAGGTCGGGGAGGTACTCCTCCTCGACGCGGGCGGCCGGATAGGGGATGTCGTAGCCGGTGACGCGCAGCACCGGGGCCTCCAGCGAGTAGAAGCACTCCTCACTGACCCGGGCCGCGATCTCGGCGCCCAGACCCAGGTTGCCCGGGGCCTCGTGCACCACGATGGCGCGACCGGTCCGCTTGACCGACTCGAAGACCGGCGCCATGTCCAGCGGGGAGAGCGAACGCAGGTCGATGACCTCGATGTTGCGGCCGTCCTCAGCCGCGGCGATCGCCGCGTCCAGCGAGGTGCGGACCATCGGACCGTACGCGACGATGGTCGCGTCCGTGCCCGGCCGGGCCACCCGGGCCGAGTGCAGCGGCAGGGCGGCGGACAGATCGGCGTCCAGGTCGACCTCGCCCTTCTCCCAGTAGCGCCGCTTCGGCTCGAAGAAGACGATCGGGTCGTCCGAGGCGATCGACTGGCGGATCATCGTGTACGCGTCGGACGGCGTCGCACACGTCACGACCTTGAGGCCGGGGGTGTGCGAGAACAGCGCCTCGGGTGACTCGGAGTGGTGCTCGACCGCGCCGATGCCGCCGCCGAACGGGATCCGGATGACGATCGGCAGCCGCACGTTGCCCAGCGACCGGTAGTACATCTTGGAGACCTGCGCGACGATCTGGTCGAACGCGGGGAACACGAAACCGTCGAACTGGATCTCGCAGACCGGGCGGTACCCGCGGATGGCCAGGCCGACCGCGGTGCCGATGATGCCCGACTCGGCGAGCGGGGTGTCGATCACACGGTTCTCGCCGAAGTCCTTCTGCAGACCGTCGGTGATCCGGAAGACGCCGCCGAGCTTGCCGACGTCCTCGCCCATGATGACGACCTTGGGGTCGTTCTCCAGGGAGCGGCGCAGACCGTGGTTGAGGGCCTTGCCCAGGCTCATCGTCTCGGCCATCAGTGTGCGCTCCCCTCGAACGACGCGTGGTACCGCTCGAAGCTCGCCTTCTGGGCGTCGACCTCGGGCGAACCGTGCGGGTAGACGTTGTCGAACATGCTCACCGGCTGCGGGTCGGGCATGGCCAGCACGCGCTCGCGCAGGTCCAGGGCGAGCCGCTTGGCCGACTCGTCGACCTCGTCGAAGTAGCTGTCGTCGGCGATCTGCTGCTTGGTCAGGAAGGCCTTCATCCGGGCGATCGGGTCCTTGGCCTTCCAGGACTCGACCTCGCTGGCGATGCGGTACCGCGTCGGGTCGTCCGAGCTGGTGTGCGCGCCCATCCGGTACGTGTACGCCTCGATCAGGGTCGGTCCCTGGCCGTTGCGGGCCTGGTCGAGAGCGGCCCGGGTCACCGCGTAGCTGGCCAGCACGTCGTTGCCGTCGATCCGCACGCCCGGGAAGCCGTAGCCGTCCGCGCGCCGGTACAGCGGGATGCGGGTCTGCCGTTCCAGCGGCTCGCTGATCGCGTACTGGTTGTTCTGGCAGAAGAAGACGATCGGAGCGTGGAAGACGCCGGACCAGACGAACGCCTCGTTGACGTCGCCCTGGCTGGTGGCGCCGTCACCGAAGTACGCGATCACGGCCTCGCCGTCGGCGTTGCCCGTCTTGCCGTCCATGGTGATTCCCATGGCATAGCCGGTGGCGTGCAGCGTCTGCGCGCCGATGACGATCGTGTAGGTGTTGAACTTGAACTCGTTCGGGTCCCAGCCGCCCTGGTCGACGCCGCGGAACAGGCCGAACGGCATGATCGGGTCGATGCCGCGGGTGTAGAGGACGCCGTGCTCCCGGTAGGTCGGGAAGGCCATGTCCTGCGGTCGCATCGCCCGGCCGGAGCCGACCTGCGCCGCCTCCTGGCCCAGCAGGCTCGCCCAGATGCCGAGCTCGCCCTGCCGCTGCAGGGCGGTGGCCTCGACATCGAGCCGGCGGACCGTGACGAGATCCTGGTAGAGCTCGCGGTACTCGTCGTCGGTGAAGTCGACCGAGTAGACCGTGCCGTCCGCGGCCGTGACGCTGTCGATGCGTTCGCCGTCGGGGGTGAGCAGTTGGACGAAGCCGCCGGCGGGGGCGTCCCCACCGACTTCGCGTTCGCCGTTCGCCATCCGTGTCTCCCTGTTCATCTCTGCGCCCGCGGTGGGTGTTGCCCGCCCGCGCGGCGAACCGCTTGATCACCGCGCCGGACCGGGTGAGGTTTTCGCGCGGCACTTCGGCGCGAGCCGTGACCCCGCCGGGGAGTGACGACGCCCACCTCGCTCCCGCGGTGTCGGCGGAGGGCGACAGCGGCGGTGCCGTCGCCCCCATCCTGACAGAGAACGTGAGCCCCGTTACAGGTCGGGTCGATCACAGTCAGGAAATTCCCTCGATACATCAGTGTCCGTTTTTGTCCCATTAAGAGGTTTTCGTACGGTCACGACCGTACGAATGGTTGCGTTTCGCCGCTGCCGATATCTCCATCGGTCGTTCACTCCAGTAACCGAGACAGATCCATGTTGATCATTGGTCAGGGGAGGACGCCGGGCCGTGCCGGACCAGCCAGAAGACAACCTCGTGCCGCCCATGAAGGTCATGCGGAAGCGGCTCAACGGGGTGTACCGGGCCGATGCCGGCTTCTCCGGGCCGACCCGCCGGTATGTGCTGATCGTGGCGCTGCTGGTGGGGATGGCATCGGTGCCGACCTTAGCGGCGATCACCGCTGGTTCGAATCAACTGGCCGATGGCAAGACGGACATCATGGACATTCCCGTCTTGCCGCCGATTTCGCCCGGGCCGATCCGCTCGGCGCCGGGGTCGCCTCCCGGGTCCGAAGCGTCATCCGGAGCGGCATCGCCCCAACCGTCCGGATTGCCGCCCGATTCGCCGTTCGTCCGGCCACCTCTCCGTTCCGGGCCGCTTCAGCCGACGCCCCTTGCGAAGCCGGACAAAACACCCACGGGGTTGTCGGGGAACAAGGATCCGGGTAAAACGCCCAGATTGTCCACATCGGCGCCTTCGCGGCCCGAGCCCGGCGCGTCCACGGCGGCGTCGGAGCGGGCGCCGGGCCATCGGGAGCCGGCCCAGCGCGAGGCGGGCCACCACGGGTCGGCCCAGAACGAGCCGGGCCACCGCGAGTCGGTTGGGGATCACCCAGGGCACCGGGGGGCGGGCGAGGATCAATCGGGGCACCGCAGGTCGGGCGGGGATCAACCGGGGCACCGCACGGCGGTGAGGAGCCGGCCGGGGCATCGCGCGCCGGTCCGGGACGAGCGGGCACCGCGCACGCAGGCGCCCGGCGGCTCGAAGGTGCGGTGGAAGCCCACCCGAGACGGCCTCCCCGGCATCCCGGGGCTGCCGACGGTCCCGGACGACCCGGCAACCCGTCCGACGTGGACGGACGGCCGCCCGTGCCGAGACGGGAACGCCGGAGAAGAGGACCGCGGCTCCGCGGACGAGGGCCGGCAGCGGGACGTGGACTCCGAGGAAGAGGACCGCGGCTCCGCGGATGAGGGCCGGCAGCGGGACCGGGACTCCAAGGAAGCGGATCGGCACTCCGGGGAGCGGGACGGGATCTCCGGAGTAGAGGACACCGGCCACCGCCGCGCGCGGGGCAAGGGGCGGCATGAGGCGAAGCCGCGCCGCATCCAGCAGGTCATCAGTTCCATCGTCAGCGACCGGTCGACCGACCGGTCCGAGCATCGCCGGAGGTCAGCAGTGGCCGAACGTCCGCAGAACGCCCGACCCGCCAGCATTCTCGAGCGCGGCTACGCCAACAACGGCTACCACGGCCGCCGCCTCATCCCCGAGGCGCGGACCGAGGAGAACCAGATCGCCAACCATTCCTACCGGGGCAGCCACCGAGCCGGCAGCATGCACCACGCCGACGACCACACCCCGGCCCAGCGGCGCAGCTCCCGCGTCGGCCGGCACCACGCCGAGCCCACCGAGGACCTCAGCGGGCGCTGGTAGGGACAAGCGTCAGGGCTCGTCGAACCGGCGGCGGTTCGCGTCCAGCCAGGCGTCGATCGCGGCCGAGTCGTCCGGGTCGACGCCCTCGGAGATCAGCTGGGCCACCGCCGCCGTCGCCGGGCTGCGGCGCTCGCCGGTGGCATAGAGCCGGGCGAATTCGGGGATCATCTCCTCGACCATCAGGTCGGTCTGCACCGCCGCGGCCTCGGGCAGCCCCCGCCGCCGCGTCGCGTAGGCCGACCAGGCGCGGGTGACCTTGGGCAGCATCGCCGCGTCGTCCATGTCCAGGACGGCGCGCCGGTGCACCCAGTCCAGCAGGAACAGGCCGGCCACGGCCGGGCTCCAGCGCAGCGGATCCGGGTCGGGCAGGCTCGCCGCGTGGTCCAGGATCAGGCTCAGGCAGAAGTGCAGCGAGGCGACCTCGTCGTCGGCGGTGAGGCCGGCCACCCCGAACCGGGCCGCCTCGGGAGCGGCCAGGAAGTCGCGGACCAGCTCGGCGTTGGTCGGGCGCGGCGGTTCCGGCAGCGGCGGGGTGTTCGCGGACGGCAACAGGGCCAGCCGGGCCGCGGCCAGCGCGCGGTCGGTCGCGAGCGATCCCTCGGCGGGCAGGTCGTTCAGCCCGTCGGTGACCTCCAGATGGCGGGCCACCTCGCCGCGCAGCCGGCCCGGGTCCTCCTCGCGGAACCAGGTCAGGTCGTCGTCGGCGCACATCTCGCGCACCTGATCGAGGATCCGTTCCGCGGAGGCGCCGACGAACACGTCCTTGGTGATCCCGATGTTGTGGTCGACCAGGGCCACCACGGCATGCTCGGGACCACCGTCGTCGGCGTCCTCGTAGGCGAACGTGACCAGGTAGGAGGTCTGATCGCCGTAGACGTCGCCGTACGCGTAACAGCCGGTGGGCCGCACCCGGCCCAGCTGGGCCGTCCACGCCGGGGCCTGCGCGCCGCGGCGCACGTCGGCGGCGCCCCGCGCGTCCGGCACCAGGGTGGCGAACACCTCGCGGATGGTTGTCGCGGCCGCCGTGCGGCGGCGGGTCGTTGCGGACAGGAAATCGGCGACGAAGTCGCGCACCGCGGTGGCGCGGTCGGACGCGGCGACCGAGTAGACACTGCCCAGCAGTGCGGTCCCCAGCATCTCGGCGTCCAGCGCACAGTCGAGCTTCGCCACGTCGCGGGCTGCGTGCAGGACCGCTTCGTACGGAGTCTGTGGAGCCGGCATGTCGCGAGCGTACCTGTGAACGGACCTTCCGGTACCGGTCAGGAACGGACAGTGCTCAGAGCTTCACGCGCCTGTGCGTACGCGTTCAGCACCTCGCGGACCGGCGCCACCACGTATTCGCGGGCGACCTCGGTGATCGACGCGCGCAGACGTTGCTCGGCCCGCCGCCGGGCTCGCCGGGCCCCCCAATCGACCAGCGGCTTGAGCAGCAACCACAGCAACAGGCCCAGGACCAGGCCGCCGAGCAGCAGAAGTGTCGGCAGCGGCAGCAGGCCGATCTTCGGATACTTCGGCTCGGGCAGGGCGAGCAGCTGGAGCAGATAACCGACCAGAAGCCAGCCGAGACCGCCGGCCGCGACCAGGACGAGCAGCCACTGGAGACCGCCGACCACGCGCCACCAGAACGGCGTACGGTCGCCCAGATCGGTCTTGGCGATCGCCCGGTCGAGTGCATCGGGCAGGTCGCCGGCGCGGGACCGGGCGGCGTTGGTCAAGGCCGGCGCCCACACGTCGGGCAGCGGCGCGGCGGCCCGCGTGGCGACGGCCCGCACCGACAGCCCGACCGCGGATTTCTGGGCGGCGTCGGGCTCGGGCAACGACGTACGGGGAACGATGTCGGTGGAGACCGGATCGGTCTCGGGTTTGTGGCCCAGGTGCAGGCGGCGCAGCGGGTCGGGACGCAGCCGGCGCAGACCGCGCAGGATCGGCCAGCCGGTGGAGGCCGCGGCGCGGTGCCGGTAGGAGCCCGCGGCGGCGTCGGCGACCGCGTTCACCCCGGCCGAGGCGGCGAGCGCGTCGGCCAGCTGGCGCACCGTGGCCCGGTCCACCTCGTCCTCCGCGGCGGGCGGCCCGATCATGGCGGTGAGCTGCGTGCTCACGGCGTCCAGGTCGCCGGCCAGGCGGCGCAGCGCGGCCTGCCGTTCGGCGACCGTCCGCTCCAGCGACCCGCGCAGCTCGGTCAGCATCCCGGGCTGCTTCGCCGAGGTCGCCATCACCGGCGCCTTGGCGAGGCCGTCGTCGGCCAGCAGCCGCTTCAGATCGCCGAGCACGAGCTCGGTGTCCTGTTCGGACAGCCGGTCGGCCTGGTTGAGCACCACGACCGTGACGTCGGCGTGCGACTGGAACTGCGACAGGTACGCCTGATGCAGGATGCGGTCGCCGTACTTCTGCGGATCGACCACCCACACCACCTGGTCGACGAGGCCGAGCAGCCGGTCCACCTCGAGCCGGTGGCCGCGCTCGACCGAGTCGAAGTCGGGCAGGTCGAGCAGCACGAGCCCGCGCAGCGAGGCCTCGTCGTCGGCGTCCAGCGCGCTCTCCCGGATGAACCGGTGCCGGGGCAGCACACCGATCCAGTCGAGCAGCTGGTTCGCCGGTTCCAGCGGCCCCCAGACACACGCGTGCGCCACGCCGGTGGTCGGCCGGCGCACGCCGACCGGCGACAGCTTCAGCCGGGCCAGCGCGTTGAACAGGCTGGACTTGCCGCTTCCGGTGCTGCCGGCCAGCGCCACCACGGTGTGATCGCGGGAGAGCGCGAGCCGGTTGCCGGCCCGTTCCACCAGCGTGTGGGCGGCGACCAGGTCGGCGTCCGGCAGGTACGGCGCGACCAGCCGCAGGAACTTGGACAGCGCGTCCACCCGGCGCACCAGCTCGTCGGCGTCGACCCGGCCGTCGGCCCCGGTCAGCGCGCCGCGGACCTTCTCCACCAAGCTCATGTCGCGCTCCCGGTCAACGCGAGTTCGATCCGGGCGGCCTCCACCTCGGCGGCGGCCGTCCGCAGGTCGGCGCCCGGGTCCTCGGCCAGGCCGACCGCGGCGGTGCGGTCGGTGAACCGCGCCGCCTCCTGGTCGAGCAACTCGCCGGTGCGCATGAGCAGATCCTCTCTCGCCTGCGTGGCGAGCGTGCGGATGGCCTGGTCCCCGAAGACCGCCTCGAGCACTTTCTGGGCGGCCACCGTGGTGCCGGCGCCGACCGCCACCTCCAGCCCGGTGGGGATGAAGGCGGTCGAGGTGAAGACGGCGATCATCACGGCGAGACCGGCGCCGTTGACCGCGTACGCCGCGCCCCGCGCCACGATCCGCTTCTCGCCACCCTCCTGGCGCACCAGGCCGAGCACCCACTGCTGCCAGTCGCGGACCAGGCGGTCGGCGCGTTCCGGCAGATCCGCCGAGGGCCGCTGCAGCTCCGGTTCCAGCAGGGCGGCGCCCGCCGGGTGGGCCTGCCAGGCCGCGTACGCCTGCTCGGCCGCGTCCGCGGCGATGCCGCGCAGCAGCGTGACCAGCTGGGACTCCAATGCCGCCTGGAGGTTGCGGCCGGGCAGCGGGCGTCCGGTGATCGCCGAGACGAGCCGGTCGCGCAGCTGGCCGACCTTGTTCTCCAGCGTCTTGAGGAACTCGCCGGTGCCGACGAACTCCTGCCAGCGGGCCAGCACCTCGCCGCGCAGCAGGCGGCCGTCGCGCAGCCCCTCGGTCATCGTCTGCCGGGCGTTGCGATAGGCGACGTTCACCCGTTCGTCCAGCGCCTTGGCGGCCCGGGCCTGCTCGTCGGCGGCCTCGGCCAGCCCGGCGACCGCCGGTCCCAGCGCGCTGAGCGCGCCGTCCAGCGTCTGCCGCACCACCGCGGCGCGGGCGCCCGAGTCGGCGGCGAGCTGGCCGAACCAGTCGTGCAGCGGCCGGATGATGTCCTCGGCGATCAGGCCCTGACCGTCCAGCCTCGTCTCGGGCAGGACGAACAGCGGCGCGGCGCCCAGCTCCCGCACGACGAGCATGTCGCGCAGGTGGGTGGTGACGTCGGCGATCGCCTCCGCCGGGACGCGATCCAGCACCAGCGCGATCACGGTGCCGCGCAGCCGGGCGGTGGTCAGCAGTTCCCACGGTACGGCGTCCGCGTACCGGGCAGCGGTGGTCACGAACAGCCACAGGTCGGCCGCCGCGAGCAGTTGCGCGGCGAGCTTGCGGTTGCCCTCGACCACCGAGTCGATGTCCGGCGCGTCCAGGAAGGCCAGCCCGGCGCCGAGGGCCGGGGCGGAGACGATCTGGAGCGTGCGGGGATCGGCGCTGGACTCCGGCGTGCGCACCAGGCCGGGCAGCAGCCGGCCCTGCCGGAACCACGGCAGGTCGGCGGGGTTGCTCACCAGGACCGGCGAGCGGGTGGTCGGGCGCAGCACGCCGGCCGTGCTGACCGGGGCGCGGACCAGGCTGTTCACCAGGGTCGACTTGCCGGCGCCGGTGGAGCCGCCGACCACCACCAGCAGCGGCGCGTCCAGGCGGGCGAGGCGGGGCAGCAGGTAGTCGTCGAGCTGGGAGACGAGCGCGGCGCCGACCCGCTGGGCGTCGTCCGCGGACGGCATGAGCAGCGGGTAGCCGGCACCGCCGATGGTCGCGCGCAACCGGCTCAGCGCCTCGGCCAGCCGTCCCAGCGCGGGCGGCGGCTCGGTGGGTGGCGCGGCGGGATCGCCCAGCAGGGGTGCTGAGGCTTCGGTCACTTTCTCGACCGGCGCGTCGACCCTTTCCTCCGTCGTGCCGTCCTTGTCTATCTGGTCCGGATTGACCGTGGTGTCCCCGCCCGGATCCTCGTGTGGCTGACGGGACACGACGGGTTCCGTACGATCAGAGTCGTTCGCGGAATCGGTGGCCACTGTGCGTACCTGGCCCTTCTCGTCCGATTCGGCGGGCTCTCCCGTCGCGGCGGGTACGGCGGGCAGGGCCGACGGACCGACCGCCTCACCGTGCGTCGTCACGGGTAAAGAGTGCCCGATCGATGCATGCAGGACAACCGGTGCCGGTATGCCGTGACCGGACAGGTATCTGCCGAGTTGCTGGGAGCGGCTTGGCCGCATGTACAAGGAGACCACGCCGGGTTGCGGCGGCAACGAGTTGCGCCGGGTTGGCTCAACTTCGACTTGACGATGTGCGACCCCGTGGCATCATTGAGTCTGTTCCACTCAACCTTGTACCGGCTCTACTTACTTTGTACCGGACCGAGCTCTGTAAGAAGCGAGGAACACCATGGCACGTGCGGTCGGCATCGACCTCGGCACCACGAACTCCTGCGTCAGCGTTCTGGAAGGAGGCGAGCCCACCGTCATCGCCAACGCGGAGGGCTCCCGGACGACCCCGTCCATCGTCGCCTTCGCCCGCAACGGCGAGGTGCTCGTGGGCGAGGTCGCCAAGCGTCAGGCGGTGACCAACCCCGACCGGACGATCCGCTCGGTCAAGCGGGAGATCGGTACCAACTGGTCGATCGACATCGACGGCAAGAAGTACACCCCGCAGGAGATCTCCGCGCGGGTCCTGATGAAGCTGAAGCGCGACTCCGAGGCGTACCTCGGTGAGCAGGTCACCGACGCGGTCATCACCGTCCCGGCCTACTTCAACGACGCGCAGCGCCAGGCCACCAAGGAGGCGGGCGAGATCGCCGGCCTCAACGTCCTGCGGATCGTCAACGAGCCCACCGCCGCCGCTCTCGCGTACGGCCTGGACAAGGGCTCCAAGGAGCAGACCGTCCTGGTCTTCGACCTCGGCGGCGGCACCTTCGACGTCTCGCTGCTCGAGCTGGGCGACGGCGTCATCGAGGTGAAGTCCACCTCCGGCGACAACCACCTGGGCGGCGACGACTGGGACCAGCGGATCATCGACCACCTGGTCAAGACCTTCCGCGGTGAGCACGGCATCGACCTCGGCTCGGACAAGATGGCCCTGCAGCGTCTGCGTGAGGCCGCCGAGAAGGCGAAGATCGAGCTGTCCGCCGCGACCACCACCAGCATCAACCTGCCGTACATCACGGCCGGCCCGGACGGTCCGCTGCACCTGGACATGTCCCTGTCGCGCTCCGAGTTCCAGCGCATGACGCAGGACCTGCTGGACCGCTGCAAGGGCCCGTTCGAGTCCGCGATCAAGGACGCCGACGTCAAGCTGTCCGACATCGACCACGTCATCCTGGTCGGCGGCTCGACCCGCATGCCGGCGGTCGCCGAGCTGGTCAAGAGCATGACCGGCAAGGAGCCGAACAAGGGCGTCAACCCGGACGAGGTCGTCGCGGTCGGTGCCGCGCTCCAGGCCGGTGTGCTCAAGGGCGAGGTCAAGGACGTTCTGCTCCTCGACGTCACCCCGCTGTCCCTGGGCATCGAGACCAAGGGCGGCATCATGCACAAGCTGGTCGAGCGCAACACCACGATCCCGGCGCACCGCTCCGAGGTCTACACCACGGCCGACGACAACCAGCCGTCCGTGCTGATCCAGGTCTTCCAGGGTGAGCGCGAGATGGCCGCGTACAACAAGAAGCTCGGCACCTTCGAGCTCAGCGGCATCGCGCCGGCTCCCCGCGGCGTCCCGCAGATCGAGGTCTCCTTCGACATCGACGCGAACGGCATCGTGCACGTGTCCGCCAAGGACCTGGGCACGGGCAAGGAGCAGAAGATGACGATCACCGGCGGCTCGGCGCTGCCGAAGGACGACATCGAGCGCATGATGCGCGACGCCCAGGACCACGCGGACGAGGACAAGAAGCGCCGCGAGGACGCGGAGACCCGTAACCTGGCCGAGCAGCTGCAGTGGCAGACCGAGAAGTTCCTGGCCGAGAGCGGCGACAAGCTCTCCGACGACAGCAAGAGCAAGATCAACGAGGCGCTGGGCGAGCTGCGCGGCGCGCTGGGCGGCACCGACATCGAGAAGATCAAGGCGGCGCACGAGCGTCTGTCGCAGGTCTCTCAGGAGGCCGGCTCCCAGCTCTACTCGCAGGGTGAGGGTGCCCCGCAGGCCGCGGCCGGTGACGCCGGCGGTCCGCAGAACGCCCCGGGCGGCGCCACCGGCGCCGGCCCCTCGGCTGGTGGCGGCGACGATGTCGTCGACGCCGAGATCGTGGAGGACGACAAGAAGTGAGTGCCGCGGACGACGAGAACGACGGTCAGGCGACCGAGCGGGTCGTCATCCGGGACCGCCGCAAGATTGATCCGAAGGGCGGCGAGGCCAAGGACGCCGGCAAGGCCAAGGGCAAGGCCTCCGTGGGCGGCGCGCATCGCGCGGCCGACCCGGAGGAGGGCGCCCCGGCCCCGGCCCCGGCTTCGGCCCCGGCGGACGAGGAACAGCCCAAGGCCGGTCTCGGCGCCGAACTGGAGGCGGTTCGCGGCGAGCTCGAGGAGCGGACCCACGACCTCCAGCGGGTGACCGCGGAGTACGCCAACTACCGCAAGCGGGTCGACCGCGACCGGGGTGCGGCGGCCGAGCAGACCACCGGCGCGGTGCTGACCGCGCTGCTGCCGGTGCTCGACGACATCGACCGGGCTCGCGAGCACGGCGACCTGGTCGGGCCGTTCGCCTCGGTGGCCGAGTCGCTGACCGCGGTGACCGGCAAGCTCGGCCTGGTCGCGTTCGGCGAGAAGGGCGACCCCTTCGACCCGAACCGGCACGAGGCGGTCGCGCACCAGACGTCCGCGGACGTCACGGAGCCGACCTGCGTCGAGGTGATGCGCCGGGGTTACATGCTCGGCGAGCGGCTGCTCCGGCCCGCCATGGTCGCGGTTGCCGACCCCGAGTGATCTCACACGTGTCCGTCCCGCTCACCGCATCGCGGTGGGCGGGACCCGCCGCTAGGAGGAGGTGGACGAGCTGAGCTCGAAGGACTGGCTCGAAAAGGACTTCTACGCCGTGCTCGGCGTGCCCAGGTCCGCCTCGACCGACGAGATCAAGAAGGCGTACCGCAAGCTCGCCCGCGATCTGCACCCCGACCGGAACCCGGACAACCGGGAGGCCGAGGAGAAGTTCAAGGCCGCCTCCGAGGCGTACGACGTGCTGTCCGACGACAAGAAGCGCAAAGAGTACGACGAGATGCGCTCGCTGTTCGGCTCCGGGGCGTTCCGTCGCGGCGCCCGGTCCGGCGGCGGTGCCCAGTTCGACCCGTCCGATCTGTTCGGCGGGTTCTCCGGAGCCGGAGCGTCCGGCGGCGGGGCGGGTGACCGGCGGTTCGGCGGCGCCGGCTTCTCGGACATCTTCAGCTCGATCTTCTCCGGCGGCGGTCCGGGCGCCGGCGGTGGCGCCGCGCGTCGCGGCCCACGCCGCGGCCGGGACGTCGAGACCGAGGTCACGCTCGACTTCGCGCAGGCGGTCCGCGGCACCACGCTGCCGTTGACGCTGCGGTCGGCGGGCGCCTGCGACACGTGTCACGGCAGCGGTGCCAAGCCGGGGACGTCACCGCGGACCTGTCCGCAGTGCCACGGCTCCGGCCTGATCTCGCGGAACCAGGGCTCGTTCAGCTTCTCGGAGCCGTGCCGCGAGTGCCAGGGCGCCGGGACGATCGTGGACGAGAAGTGCCCCGAGTGCCGGGGCACCGGCGGGGTCACCAAGAACCGGACGATCAACGTGCGGTTCCCCGCGGGCGTCGCGGACGGGCAGCGGATCCGGCTCAGCGGCCGCGGCGAGCCGGGCGACCGCGGCGGCCCCGCCGGAGACCTCTACGTGCAGGTGGGAGTGCGGCCGGACGAGCTGTTCGGGCGCAGTGGCGACGACCTGACGCTGGCCGTGCCGGTGACCATCGCGGAGGCGGTCCTCGGTACCGACCTGCGGGTGCCCACGCTGGACGGCCCGGTCACCATGCGGGTGCCACCGGGCACGCCGAGCGGCCGCAAGCTGCGGGCGCGCGGCAAGGGGGTGGCGCGCAAGAACGGTCCGCCCGGCGACCTGATCGTCACGGTCGAGGTGCAGGTGCCGGACGGGGTCACGGGGGAGGCCCGGGACGCGCTCGAACGCTTCGCCAAGCTGACTCCGCCCGCCGGGCGGGAGCGGCTCGAGGCTCGCGTGCGCCAAGGCAGCTGATCACGGATTCGGGAGGTGGCACTCACACATGTATGAAGAGGTCAACATCTCGATCGAGCAGGCCTCGGACGCCAAGGTCTTGATCATCTCGGTGGCCGCCCGGCTCGCCGGGATGCACCCGCAGACCCTGCGGCAGTACGACCGGCTCGGGCTGGTGCAGCCGGGCCGGGCGGGCGGCGGCGGACGCCGGTACAGCGAGCGGGATGTCCAGCTCCTGCGCGAGGTGCAGAAGCTGAGCCAGGAGGAAGGCGTCAACCTGGCCGGGATCAAGCGCATCATCGGCCTGGAGCAGCTGGTCGGCGACCTGCAGCAGCGGATACAGGAGCTGGAACAGCAGCTCGACGACGCGTACACGCGGATCGCACAGTTGGAGAGCCCGTACGGCAGCGGCGACCTGGTGCGGCGGGAGGGCGCGTCGACCGCGCTGGTGGTCTGGCGGCCGAGAAGGTCACCGGACAACCGATAGAGCGAAGGGCGACCTGGACCGGGTCGCCCTTTGCTATCCGAAGAGACCCAGACGGCGAGGGTGACGCACCAGGCCGCCCTCGATCCACTCCGCGTAGTCGAAGGACTCGGGCCGGCTCATCAGCACCCGGCAGTTGTGCGCCCAGATCGACATCGGCTCGTCACCGATCTCCTCGGCGCGCTCGACGAACTTCTTCAGCCGCCGCTTGTGCTTGCCGCTGGCGTTCTGCCGTACGCCGTCGGCCGCGTAGATGTACATGCAGTGCAGGGCGAAGCGCCGCGCCGGGCACTGCCGGTCCATGGCCAGCTCGAACAGGGTCGGGGCCAGCACGTCACCGGAGATCAGCAGATCCCAGTCGGCCGGCATCGTGTCCAGCGGAACGGCCTCGGGATGGTAAGCCCACGCCTGCAGTTCCTCGGGCCGAGGATCCACCGGGTTCGCGAACCCGTAGAAAGTCGACTCACGCACCGTCACGCCCGCCGCCCGCCAAAAAGTCCGATTACACGCAGTTGTCGTGCCCGAAGGTAGCGCGCCGAAGGTTCCAACGAAAGTGTTAAGGGGTCACAATCGGATACTGATCAGTAGCGTTGAGCGTTGTTGACAGTTGCGCCCTCAATCGCCCGTCGCCACTGCCCGCACCCGCTCCCGCCGGAGGGTCATCCGCCGCCGGATGAACTGCTTGAACCACCCGTAATCGGGCAGCCGGGCGAGCAGCGGCCCGGAGATGACGGTGATGAGCACGTACGCCGTGGCCAGCGGCGCCAGTCGCGGCTCGACCCCGGACGCGACCGCCAGGCCCGCGATGACCACGGAGAACTCCCCGCGCGGCATGAGCCCGAGCCCGGCCCGGAGGCGGCCGGGCAGCGCGATCCCGGCCCGCCGGGCGGCCAGGTATCCGGTCAGCACCTTCGTCAGCATGGTCAGCACGGCCAGCCCGAATGCGGGTAGCAGCACGGGTGGCATGTCCGCGGGATCGGTGGACAGCCCGAAGAAGACGAAGAACACCGCGGCGAACAGGTCGCGCAGCGGGGACAGCATCTCGGTCGCGTGGTGGGCCACCGGCCCGGACAGCGCGATGCCGACCAGGAACGCGCCGACCGCCGCGGAAACCTTCAGCTCGGCCGCGACCCCGGCCACGAACAACGTCATGCCCAGCACGCTGAGCAGGAGCGCTTCCGGATCGCGTACGGACATGAACCGGCTGATCGTGCTGCCGTAGCGGATCGCCACCACGAGAACCGCGATCACCGTGACCACCGCGACCGCGAGCGCCTTGACGCCGCCGATCAGCCCGACCCCGGCCAGTACCGCGGTGACCAGCGGCAGGTAGAAGGCCATCGCGAGGTCCTCGATGACCAGCACGGACAGGATCACCGGGGTCTCCCGGTTACCGAGCCGGCCCAGGTCGGCGAGCACCTTGGCGATCACGCCGGAGGACGAGACCCAGGTGATGCCGGCCAGCACCAGCGCGGCCTGCCAGTTCCAGCCGAGCAGGAACGCGAACCCGGCCCCGGGCAGGGCGTTGAGCAGCGCGTCGAGCACCCCGGCCGGAGCGGCCGCGCGCAGGTTGGCGACGAGCTCCCCGGCCGAGTACTCCAGACCCAGCATGACCAGCAGCAGGATCACGCCGATCTCGGCGCCGATCTCGATGAACTCCTCGCTGGCCGAGAGCGGGAGCAGCCCGCCGTGCCCGAAGGCGAGGCCGGCCAGCAGGTAGAGCGGGATCGGGGACAGGCCGATGCGGCGGCCCAGCCGTCCCAGCATGCCGAGCGCGAAGAGGAGCGCCCCGACCTCGATGAGCAGGACCGTCGTACTGTGCACGGCGGACTCAGTCGGTGTCGCCGGCCAGGATGGCGGTCAAGCCGTCCAGACCCTGGCGGGTGCCGACGGCGACCACGACATCGTTCGCCTCGAAGCCGAACGACGGGCCGGGGGACGGCACCACCTCGCGGTCGCGCAGCACCGCCACGATGGACGCGCCGGTGCGGGTGCGCGCCCCCGTGTCGCCCAGCTTGCGGCCGACGAAGGGCGATCCCGCGGGCAGCGCGATCTGCTCGGTGAGCAGTCCGGCCGCCTGTTGCCGCAGGCCGGCGAGCTGGCCCAGCATCAGCGAGGCGCCGAGCACGTCGGCGAGAGCCTCGGCCTCGTCGTCGGTCAGCGGGATCGAGGCCAGGCAGGCGTCCGGGTCGTCGACGTCGTACAGCACCAGGTCACGGCGGCCGTTGCGGTGCGAGACCACACCCACCGTCCGGCCAGACGAAGTGACCAAGTCGTGCCGCACACCGATACCCGGCAGCGGTGTCTGCTCCACCCGAACGCGCACAACCCCACCGTAGCCGAACGATCACCGATGTTCGGACACCAGCGTCGCCGGGCGCGAAACCGCCCGGCGGCCACCGGCCCCGACCACCAGCAGTAGACCCAGGACACAGAGGCCCAGGTTCATTCCGTACGCGAGACGGAAGCCGAAGTGCTGGGCCAGGCCGAACGCCGGCGCCGCGAGGACCCCGCCGATCGGGAAGGTGTTGGTGACCATCGTGGTGGCCCGTCCCGGCTGCCCCGGCATCAGATCCTGCACGTACGAGATGCCCAGCCCGCTCACCGCCGCGATGAAGGCGGCGTTGAGCACCTGGGCCGCGGCCAGCACCCACACCGTCGTGGCCGTGACCGCCAGCGCCTGGTACGCGACGGCGGCGAGGATGCCGAGCAGGATCAGCCGCCGCTGGGGCATCCGGGTGGACAGCGCGCCGAAGCCGATCATGAAGGGGATTTCCAGGGCCGCGCACAGGCCGAGGATCAGGCCGGTGTCGCGGATGGAGCCGCCCAGGTCGTCGCTGATGAACAGCGGCATCGCCTGCACGCCGAGCGTCATCGTCACCTGCACGGCGGCGAAACCGGCGATGACCAGGACGATCGTCCGGCGCGGGGCGGGTCTGGCCTCGACGTGATCGGCGCCGGCCACGACCGTACGGGCGGGAACCTCACGCAGTGCGAAGAAGATCACGATCAACGCGAGGGCGTACATCGCCGACGCGAAGGCGTAGACGTCGGTGAAGCCCCGGGCCGCCAGGATGACGGCGGCCAGCGGCGGACCACCGACCCAGGCCACCGAGAACAAGGTGCGCAACAGGCTGATGGCCATCGGGGCCCGGCCGGGATCGCCGTGCTCGAGCACCTGCCGGGCGTACGCGAAGCTCTGCGGGAAGAGTGACCCGGCGATGGCCGTGAGGGTCACGGTGATCGCGAGCAACACCCAGTAGTCGCGGACCACCGCGGTGAGCGCGGTGCCGGCGATGCCGGCGAGCGCGGCGGCGATGAGCAGGCGGCGACGGATCGGCCGGCGGTCCGAGAAGCGGCCGATCAGCCAGGACATCAGTACGCCGGAGAGCGGCGCGACGACCAGGAAGGCCGTCGTCCTCAGTGGTCCGGCGTGGACCGCGTCGGTGAGGAAGAACGCGAGGTAGGGGTAGACGAAAGAGGTGGAGAGCCCGACCGCCACGAAGATCAGCGCGAGCGGGAGCAGGCGCCGGGTGAGCCGTGCCGGCGTGAGAGTGGGTCCGGCCATGATTCCTCACGCTATCCGTTCGCCCGTTCACGTTGTCGAGGTGGCGTCGGGCTCGTAGAGTTGAGTGGGTTACGCTCAAGTCTGCTGAGCGAGTGAAGCTTCAGGGGAGCGCATGAACGCCGAACGTTTGACCACCAAGAGCCGCGACGTCATCACCGGTGCGGTGGCTGACGCCGGTCGTCGTGGACACGCCACGGTCGAGCCGTGGCACATGCTGCTTTCGTTGCTGGACACGGGCGGTTCGACCGCTCCGGCGCTGCTGCGCGCCGTCGGCGCCAACCCGGCCGACGTGCGGCGCGTCGCGGTCCACGCGATCGAGCAGCTGCCCAGCGCGCGCGGCGCCAGCACGGCCGAGCCCAGCCTCTCCCGCGAGTTCGTGAACGCCATCGGGGAGGCCGAGCTGATCTCCAAGCCGCTCGGTGACGAGTACGTGTCGACCGAGCACCTGCTGGCCGGCCTGGCCCGCGTCGGAGGCGCCGTGGGCCGCGCGCTGAAGGACGTCGGCGCCACCGAGGAGGCCCTGGTCGCGGCGTTCCCGCAGGTGCGTGGCGGCGAGCGCCGGGTGACCAACGCCGATCCCGAGCAGACCTACCAGGCGCTGGAGAAGTACAGCGTCGACCTCACCCAGCTGGCGCGCGACGGCAAGATCGACCCGGTCATCGGCCGGGACGCCGAGATCCGCCGGGTCGTGCAGGTGCTCTCCCGCCGTACCAAGAACAACCCGGTGCTGATCGGCGAGCCCGGCGTCGGCAAGACCGCGATCGTGGAGGGCCTGGCCCAGCGGATCGTGGCCGGCGACGTGCCGGAGACGCTGCGCGACAAGCGGCTGGTCTCGCTCGACCTGGGCGCGATGGTGGCCGGCGCGCAGTACCGCGGCCAGTTCGAGGAGCGGCTCAAGAGCGTCCTGGAAGAGATCCGCGGCTCCAACGGCCAGGTCGTCACCTTCCTGGACGAGCTGCACACCGTCGTCGGCGCCGGCAAGGGCGAGGGCTCGATGGACGCCGGCAACATGCTCAAGCCGATGCTGGCCCGCGGCGAGCTGCGCATGGTCGGCGCGACCACGCTGGACGAGTACCGCGAGCACATCGAGAAGGACCCGGCGCTGGAGCGGCGGTTCCAGCCGGTCGTCGTCGGCGAGCCGACCGTCGAGGACACCATCGGCATCCTGCGCGGGCTCAAGGGCCGGTACGAGGCGCACCACCGGGTGCAGATCACCGACGCCGCGCTGGTCGCCGCGGCCAGCCTGTCCGACCGGTACATCAGTGACCGCTTCCTGCCGGACAAGGCGATCGACCTGATCGACGAGGCCGCGTCCCGCCTGCGCATGGAGATCGACTCCCGGCCGGTCGAGCTGGACCAGCTCCAGCGGCAGGTCGACCGGATGCGGGTGGAGAAGCTCGCGCTGGAGAAGGAGACCGACGCGGCGTCCCGTGACCGGCTGGCCCGCCTCGAGCGCGACCTGGCCGACCGCGAGGAGGAGCTGACCGCGCTGAACGCCCGGTGGGAGCGCGAGCGCGGCGGGCTGAACCGGGTCGGCGAGCTCAAGAAGCGGCTCGACGAGACCCGGGCCGAGCTGGAGCGCGCGCAGCGCGACGCGGACTGGGAGAAGGCGTCGCGCCTGCAGTACCAGGAGATCCCGGCGCTCGAGCAGGAGATGGAGTCGGCCGCCGAGGCGGACGAGAACGTCGAGAGCGAGCCGCCGATGGTCAAGGAGGAGGTCGGCGCCGACGACATCGCCGAGGTGATCTCCTCGTGGACCGGGATCCCGGCCGGCCGGATGATGGAGGGCGAGACCGCCAAGCTGCTGCGCATGGAGGAGTCGCTGCGCGCCAAGGTGGTCGGCCAGGAGGAGGCCGTCGCCGCGGTCGCCGGTGCGGTGCGCCGCGCCCGGGCCGGTATCGCCGACCCGGACCGGCCGACCGGCAGCTTCCTGTTCCTCGGCCCGACCGGTGTCGGCAAGACCGAGCTGGCGAAGGCGCTGGCCGGCTTCCTGTTCGACGACGAGCGGGCGATGGTCCGGATCGACATGAGCGAGTACGGCGAGAAGCACTCGGTCGCGCGGCTGGTCGGCGCCCCGCCCGGATACGTCGGCTACGAGGAGGGTGGCCAGCTCACCGAGGCGGTGCGGCGCCGTCCGTACAGCGTGGTGCTGCTCGACGAGGTGGAGAAGGCACATCCGGACGTCTTCGACGTATTGCTGCAGGTGCTGGACGACGGACGGCTCACCGACGGTCAGGGCCGTACGGTCGACTTCCGCAACGCCATCCTGGTGCTGACCTCGAACCTGGGGTCGCAGACGGCCGACTTCACGATGGGTGACGAGGAGCGGCGGGACGAGGTGCTGGCCGTGGTGCGGGCGCACTTCAAGCCCGAGTTCCTGAACCGGCTCGACGACATCGTGGTCTTCCACGCCCTGACCAAGGACGACCTGACCCGGATCGTCGACATCCAGCTGAGCCGGCTGCGCACCCGGCTGGCCGAGCGGCGGCTCACCCTCGAGGTCACACCGGCCGGTGTCGAGTGGCTGGGCGAGCACGGATACGACCCGATCTACGGCGCCCGGCCGCTGCGCCGGCTGGTGCAGTCGGCGATCGGTGACTCGCTGGCGAAGGCGCTGCTGGCCGGCGAGATTCGCGACGGTGACACCGTGGTGGTCGACCTGGCCGACGGCAAGGACGGGCTGTCGGTGGCACGGGCCTGAGAGCGCAGAAAAAGGCCCCGGGGTTGCCCCGGGGCCTTTTCGCTGTCCTACTCCGGCGCCTGCCGTTGCCGGTAGGCCTGTGTCATCAGTACGTCGGTCACGACCTGTTCGCCCTCGTCGGACCAGATCCGGATGCCGTCGCGGTGTAACTGGTAGCGGACGTCTTTGAAGCGGGTTCTGGTGTCGTCATGGTGAACGACGTCGAGGGTGTCGGCATGGGGCATGGGACTCACCGGTCCTTGTCAGCTCTGGGGCAGCCGCGGTGTGGTCACGCGGCCGGCCTAATGGGCAGCGTGCCCGGATCGGGTCAGCCTCGGCCCCGGCGACCCCGGCCGGGGTGTGCGCGATGCGGGGCGGGCGACCACGATGGGCAGGTGGCGTCACGCTGGGAACTTGATGCACAGTCGGCGCCACGGATGGAAGTGTAGGGGCGATGCTCGGCTGGTGTCGCCCCTCGAACGAGCGACGTATATCCGGATATTTCGTCCATCGTCGCCCGATGCTGCCACACCGTGACGACGTGTGCGGGCCGGTCGCGAATCTGGCGGACGACCGATACCGTAAGTGGATCTAGATAGGGGGCATTGTGACCGTTCCGAGCTATCCGGCGCCCGCGCCGGGGTACCCGGCATCCGCACCACGGTCGCGTCCGACCACCGTGACGGTCGCGTCCTACCTGCTCTACGCCGTTGCCTTGATCCAGGTGATCAACGCGATCGCCGCCTTCGCCACGTACGGCCCCATCCGCGACGCCGTTCGCGACGCGTACTCGGGCACCGAGGCGGAGGGCGCCGAAAGCCTGATCGCCGCGTTCTACATCGTCGGCGGCGTGATCAACCTGCTGCTCGGAGCCGGCTTCGCGGCGCTGTCCTTCTTCGATTCCAAGGGCAAGAACGCCTCCCGGATCATCACCTGGGTGGTCGGCGGCATCTCGCTGTGCTGCCTCGGCGCCGGTCTGGGCAGCAACGCCCTGGTCGGAAGCCTGGACGCGGACACCGGCGGCACCGGCCCGACCAACGACGAGATCCAGCGCCGCCTCGAGGACGCCGTCCCCGGCTGGTACACCGGCCTGACCACGACACTGACCGTGCTCGGTCTGCTCGCGATCCTGGGCGCGGTGATCCTGCTGGCGCTGCCCGCCTCGAACGAGTTCTTCCGCAAGCCGGCCGCGGCAGGCTGGGACCCGCAGTACCCGGGCGGCCAGCCGCAGGGCTACTACCCCGGTCAGCAGTACCAGCAGCCGCCCGCCTACCCGGCCTACCCGCCGCAGCAGGGTCAGCCCGGTCAGCCGGCGCCCGGCCTGCCGCCGTACCCGGGGCAGCAGACCCCGCCGCCGCCGTATCCCGGCCAGCAGTCGGGGCCGCCGTATCCGGGCCAGCCGTCCGCGCCGCCGTATCCGGGGCAGCCGTCCGCGCCGCCGTACCCGGGGCAGCAGACTCCGCCGCCGCCGTATCCGGGGCAGCAGTCGGCGCCGCCGTATCCGGGGCAGCAGACTCCGCCGCCGCCGTACCCCGGCCAGGTGCCGCCCGCCTCGGATCCGTACGCGCCGCCGCCCGCCGGACCGTTCGCGCCGCCGTCGTCGGCCCAGCCGGGGCAGCCTCCGTTCGGGGAGCCGCCCACCGCGCAGCAGCCGTCGGCTCAGCAGCCGTCGACCTTCCAGCCGCCGTCTTCGCAGCCCCCGTCTTCGCAGCCCCCGGCCTCGCCGTCGGCCGACGACCCGGCCGCGTGGCCGCGGACCGACGAGGATCGGCCGCCGAAGCCGCCGACCGATCCGGCCTGACCCGGGTTCGCCCTCGCCCGGCAACGGGCGGGGGTAGGTTCGGGCGAACCGATCACCGCGGGAGTCGTCGATGTCGTACCCAGTCCAGCCGCCGCCGGCAGCCGCGGCGCCGCCGCCCGCCCCGACGGCGAGACGCCCGCTGGGAGTGACCGCCGCGGCCGTGTTGCTGTGGGTGATGGCCGCGGTCGGTCTGCTCTACGCGATCGGCACGCTCATCGTCGTCCCCGGCGCGCTGGACCGCTTCCGCGACACCGCCACCGACGACCCGGATCCGTTGGCCACCGTCGTCTGGCTGGGCGCCGGCGTCTCGCTGCTGCTGGCCGTGATCGTGCTCGCCCTCTACCTGCTGCTCGGCCTGGCGCTGCGCCGCGGCAGCAACACGGCCCGGATCATCACGCTGATCGTCTGCGGTCTCGGCATCCTCGGCGGGATCGGCTCCGCGTTGACCGTGGGCGCCCAGCGGGCCGGTGACCCGGTGCCGGCGTCGCTGGGTGCCCAGCTGTCCGACGCGTACCCGGGCGGGTGGATCGGCACCAACGTCGCCCTCGCGGTCGCCCAGATCCTCGGCTACCTGGTGGTCGCCGCCCTCGTCCTGACCGCGCCGAGGGAGTTCTTCGGCCGCCGGGCAGCGATCCAGACGCCGCGCCCGCCCACCTACGGCATGCCCTACCCGGGATATCCAGCCCAGGCCCAGGGAGGCTATCCGCCGCCCGGCCACGCCGCCGGCCCGCCGCCCGGCCACGTCGGGGGCCTACCGCCCGGCCACGTCGGGGGCCTACCGCCCGGCCACGTCGGGGGCCTACCGCCCGGCCACGTCGGGGGCCCGCCGCCGGGCTACGCCGCGGGCCCGCCGCCGGGCTACGC